>JANNWS010000205.1:0-5302 GCA_031408575.1 Rhodobacterales bacterium | reverse complement strand
TAAAGAGGAGCTGTAAATGCCCAAGATGAAGACCAAATCCGCCGCGAAAAAGCGGTTCTCCTTCACGGCCACAGGCAAAGTGAAGTCAGGCCCTGCCGGGAAACGTCACGGCATGATCAAACGCTCGACGAAGTTCATTCGCGATGCCCGCGGGACCATGATCCTGTCTGCCAGCGATGCGAAGATCGTCAAGAAATACATGCCCTACGACCGGTAAGGAGAACCTCATATGTCACGCGTCAAATCCGGGGTTGTCACGCACGCCCGTCACCGCAAGGTCATCAAGGCTGCAAAAGGCTACTACGCCGCCCGCAGCACAAACTTCCGCACCGCCACGCAGGCCGTGGACAAGGCCAACCAATACGCCACCCGCGACCGCAAGACCCGCAAGCGCAACTTCCGCGCCCTGTGGATTCAACGGATCAACGCTGCCGTGCGCCTGTTCGATGCCGAGTTCACCTATTCCCGCTTCATCAACGGCCTGTCGCTGGCCGGGATCGAAGTGGACCGCAAGGTTCTGGCTGACCTCGCCGTGCACGAGCCCGAGGCGTTCAACGCCATCGCAGCACAGGCGAAAGCGGCCATCGCCGCCTGAGTGTTGCCTGATCGCATTGAAAGCCCCGCGCTGGCCAAGCCTGCGTGGGGCTTTTGTTTTTGAAGGCCCCACGAAGAGTCAAATCTTGTCGCGGCGTCGAACCTGCCAGCATGTCAGCCGGCCTGACTTGACCGACGACCGGCTTGCATTCGCTACGCCCTCTGGATAGCACCGACACCGGAAACCGGAGGCTCGCATGGACGCGATCGACACGCTCAAGGCCAAGTATCTTGCTGCCATCGCCAGCGCCACCGATGAGGCGGCACTGGAAGAGGTGCGCCTGACGGCCCTTGGCAAAAAAGGCGAGATCAGCCTGAAGATGCGCGATCTGGGTCAGATGGATCCGGCCCAGCGCCAGACCGCCGGGGCGCAGCTGAACGCGCTGAAAGACGAGATCGACGCCGGTCTGCGTGCCAAGAAGGCAGCCCTTGGGGATGCCGCGCTGAACGAACGGCTGCGCGCCGAATGGCTGGACGTCACCCTGCCCGGACGGGCGCGGCGCATGGGAACCATCCACCCCGTGTCACAGGTGACCGAAGAGCTGACGGCGATTTTTGCCGATATGGGGTTCGCCGTGGCCGAAGGGCCGCAGGTAGAATCCGACTGGTACAATTTCGACGCGCTGAACATTCCGCCCGAGCATCCGGCGCGCCAGGAACACGACACGTTCTTTATGGCCCGAGCCGACGGTGACGCCCGCCCGCCGCATGTCCTTCGCACCCATACCAGCCCGGTGCAGATCCGCGCGCTGATGGCGCAGGGCGCGCCGATCCGCGTGATCGCACCCGGTCGAGTCTACCGGATGGACATGGACCAGACCCACACCCCGATGTTCCATCAGCTTGAAGGGCTCGCCATCGACCGCGACATCAGCATGGCCAACCTGAAATGGGTGCTGGAAGAATTCTGCCGCGCCTTTTTCGAAGTGCCGTCAGTTGAACTGCGCTTTCGGGCCAGCCATTTCCCCTTCACCGAACCGTCGGCCGAGGTCGATATCCGCTGTTCGTGGGACGGCGGGCAGTTGAAAATCGGTCAGGGTGACGGTTGGATGGAAATTCTCGGGTCGGGCATGGTCCACCCCAAGGTGCTGACCGCCGCCGGGGTCGATCCAACCGAATGGCAGGGTTTTGCCTTTGGTCTGGGCATCGACCGTCTCGCCATGCTGAAGTATGGCATCCCCGACCTGCGCGCGTTCTTCGAGTCAGACCTGCGCTGGCTGAAACACTATGGCTTTGCTTCCATCGACATGCCGGATCTGGCGGGTGGATTGTCACGGTGAGCGTCGTCAACCTTTCCGACAAACTTGCCCAGTTCCCAGACCTCTGGTCACCAAAGATCGTCGCCGCCTTCAACGGCCACGACGTCATGGTGGTGAAGGTCAAGGGCGAGTTTGTCTGGCACTCCCACCCCGATACCGACGACTTCTTCCTCGTGCTCAGTGGCCATGTGACCATCAAACTGCGCGACGGCGACGTGGCGCTTGGCCCCGGAGAGCTTTACGTCGTTCCCAAAGGTGTGGAGCATTGCCCAATTGCGGCGGACGAGGCCCATCTTCTGCTGATCGAGCCTGCGGGAACGCCCAACACCGGAGATCCCGCGACAGCGGCGGTCAAGACGCGCCTTTAGGCCACGCATTGGCCCCGCGCCAGTCCGCCGATGGGTCGCTTCCATCGCCCGCCTGCCACGGCGCGGGCGTGCCTATGATGGGCTGATAGCTGAGATCATCGCCGCCCCACAACCACAGATATGCGCCCGTCAGCCGACGGTTGCGGCGCGTATTTCTAATACACGTGGAGCAGCAACAAAGCCGTCAAACCCATGAGAAGGCACATCCGCCCAACTGATAATCGCTTGCGCGATAAAGGAATTTCAAGAATCAGGTCCATGTTTCGGACACTACCTGCGATCACGGGCAGCGTTCGGCAAATCCGTTGCATCGAACAGCAACACCGCGTTTCCGTGCAGGAAACCGGTTGTGCGGCACCCTTTCCCTTCGCGCGTCTTTGCGCTAACCCGCTGGGACCAAATACCTGAGGACGTCGCGATGAAGTTCACTCTTTCCTGGCTCAAGGATCACATCGAAACCGAGGCTCCGCTGGACGCCATCCTGACCGCCCTGACCGATCTGGGTCACGAGGTTGAGGGGGTCGAAAACCCGGAAGCCACGCTGGGCGCGTTCCGCATCGCCCGCGTGATCGAAGCTGCGCCACATCCGAACGCCGACCGCCTTCGGCTGTGCCGGGTGGAAACCTTCCCCGATGGTCCCGGCGGGCGCAGCGAAGAGGTGCAGGTGGTCTGCGGCGCACCAAATGCCCGCACCGGCCTTGTCGGGGTTTTCGCCCCCGTTGGCACGCATGT
The DNA here is from genome assembly GCA_031408575.1 of Rhodobacterales bacterium. Taxonomy (GTDB): domain Bacteria; phylum Pseudomonadota; class Alphaproteobacteria; order Rhodobacterales; family Rhodobacteraceae; genus Aliitabrizicola. The sequence goes on along the minus strand of JANNWS010000205.1, from coordinate 2,349 downwards.
TCCCGGCACCGGTGTTGATCTGAAACCCGGCGTGATCCGGGGCGTCGAATCCAATGGCATGCTGTGTTCCGAACGCGAACTGATGCTGTCCGACGACCATGACGGGATCATCGATCTGCCGGCCGATGCTCCGCTTGGAATGCGGTTCATTGACTATCGCGGACTGAACGACCCGATGATCTTCGTCAAGATAACGCCGAACCGCCCCGACGCCCTGGGTGTGCGCGGCATTGCCCGCGACCTTGCCGCGCGCGGCCTTGGCACATTGATCCCGCTTGCCATCCCCGAGATCAAAGGCGGCTTTCCCAGCCCGATCGGCGTCACCGTCGCCCCCGAGCTTAGGGCCAAAGACTGCCCGATCTTCGCCGGGCGGGTGATCCGGGGCGTCACCAACGGCGCGTCGCCCGCTTGGATGCAGGCACGGCTGAAGGCGATCGGCCTGCGTCCGATTTCCGCGCTGGTCGATATCACCAACTATTTCACCTTCGGCCTGAACCGGCCGCTGCACGTCTTTGACGCCGCCAAAGTGCAGGGCAACCTGCGGGTCCATCCCGCAGCGGGCGGCGAGGAACTGCTGGCGCTCGATGGCAAGACCTACACGCTTGCCCCCGGCATGATGGTCATTTCTGACGATCACGGCCCCGAATCCCTTGCCGGCGTGATGGGGGGCGAGGCATCGGGCTGCTCGGCCACAACCACGGATGTGTTCGTCGAAAGCGCCTATTGGGATCCGATCACCATCGCCACGACGGGCCGCGCGCTCCGGATCAACTCGGACGCGCGCTATCGCTTTGAACGCGGCGTCGATCCGGCCTTCACCCTGCCGGGGTTGGAGCTTGCGACGCAGATGATCCTTGATCTGTGTGGTGGCGAGGCGTCGGCGCTGGTGTCTGACGGCAGCGTCCCCGATACGACACGCAGCTACCACTTCGATCCCGTCCGTGTGGTACGGCTTGTCGGTATGGATATCCCCGAGGCCGAACAGCGCCGCACGCTGCAGGCACTTGGCTTTGCCCTGTCCGGCGATCGGGCGACACCGCCCACATGGCGGCCCGACGTTCTGGGCGAGGCTGATCTTGTCGAAGAGGTCGCCCGCATCGCCTCGCTGACACGGCTCGTCGGCAAGCCCCTCGCCCGCACCCGGCCCGGCGTGCCGCGCCCCATCCTGACGCCGCTTCAACTGCGCGAACGCAGCGCCCGCCGGATGCTGGCGGGACTAGGCTACAACGAATGTGTGACCTACAGCTTCATCGACGGTGCCGCCGCCGCGCTCTTTGGTGGCGGGGCCGAGGCGACGCGTATCGAAAACCCGATCTCGTCCGAGATGACGCATCTGCGCCCCGATCTGCTGCCCGGTCTGCTGCAGGCCGCCGCCCGCAATCAGGCCCGTGGCATGACCGACCTTGCCCTGTTCGAGATCGGCCCCGTTTTCCACGGGGGCGAGCCGGAAGAGCAGGGTCTGCACGCCACCGGCTTGCTTGTCGGCGGGGCCGCTGCGCGCGATCCGCATGGAGCACGCCGGATGGTGGATATCTATGACGCCAAGGCCGATGCCGAGGCGCTTCTGTCCGCCCTGGGCGCGCCGGCAAAGATGCAGATTACCCGCACTGTGCCGGGCTGGTGGCATCCGGGGCGTGCGGGGGTGATCGGCCTTGGTCCCAATGCCCTCGCCAGCTTCGGTGAGGTGCATCCTGCCATCCTGACCGCGCTTGATGTGAAAGGCCCCGCCGTCGCCTTCACCCTGCGGATCGCCTCAGTCCCGCTGCCCAAGGTCAAGACACCGACGCGGCCCGCGCTGAAACTGTCTGGCCTGCAGGCGGTGGAGCGTGACTTCGCATTCGTGGTCGATCACCGCGTCGAGGCGCTGGTGCTGGTGAACGCGGCACATGGGGCCGACAAGGCGCTGATCGAAAGCGTGCGGGTGTTCGATCAGTTCACCGGCGACAGGGCCGAGGCGCAGATGGGCACAGGCAAGAAATCCATCGCCTTTACCGTGCGACTGCAACCTGCCGACAAGACCCTGACAGACGCCGAGATCGAAGCCACCTGTGCGAAGGTCGTGGAAAAGGTGACCAAAGCCACCGGTGGCACGCTGCGCGGCTGACATAGACCTCACCGATGAAATAGCAGGATGGTAGGGTCGCGCGGTTGCGCCTGCGGCAGCCCTTGCCTGCCACGGGCATCCCGATGATCTGCGTCTCGGTGAAACGGCTCTTTCGTTCGTCCTGAACAACGCATTCATGCTGTTTTGGTGGTCTGCTGAGCGAGGTTTGTCCGAAGAAGGATTGCCCAGACTGCGGCGATGATCAGCGCAAGCAAAGCCCTGAGGTGGGCCAGAATCTTTCGGAT
>JANNWS010000204.1:0-82566 GCA_031408575.1 Rhodobacterales bacterium | reverse complement strand
AGCGCCGACAATCTCGGTGAAATGGGTCAGGCCTATTCCCATCAGCGTCCGCGTCTCGCCGCGCTTGAACGCCTCGACCCGCGCCGCCTGCTCGCGCCGCAAGCCGTCATAGTCCACCGCCGCCAGCGCCTTGGTCCAGGCCGTGTGATAGTCGCCCGAGTCGTATTCCCAGCCAAGCGCCGAATGATAGGGAAACTGCTCTTTGCGGATGAAGTTCTTAGCGCGCAGTTCCGCCGAATCCATCCCAAGCTCAATCGCCAGAATCTCGATCATTCGCTCGATGAAATACGCGGCCTCGGTCACGCGGAACGAACAGCGATAGGCAACACCTCCCGGTGCCTTGTTGGTATAGACGCCGTCCACCCCGACGTAAGCCACCGGAATGTCATAGCTTCCGGTACAGATGTGAAAGAAGCCGGCGGGAAACTTGGTCGGGTCGGCACAGGCATCGAACGCGCCATGATCCGCCGTGACATGGCAGTGCAGCGCGGTAATCTTGCCGTCCTTCGTTGCCGAAATCCGCCCCTTCATCCAGTAATCGCGGGCAAATGCGGTGGCCATCAGGTTGTCCATCCGGTCCTCGATCCACTTCACCGGCTTTCCGGTGACAATCGAGGCAACGATGGAGCAGACATAGCCCGGATAGACCCCCACCTTGTTGCCAAAGCCCCCGCCGATATCAGGCGAGACGACGCGGATGTTATGCTCCTCAATCCCCGACAGGATCGACGCTACAGTGCGCACCACATGGGGTGCCTGAAACGTGCCGTAAAGCGTCAGCTTGCCATTCACCTTGTCCATGCTGGCGACACAGCCGCAGGTTTCCAGCGGGCAGGGGTGGACGCGGTGGTAATAGATCATCTCTTCGGCCACCACCTCGGCGGCTTCGATGGCCTGATTGGTGGCGGCCTCATCCCCCGTTTCCCACAGGAAGATGTGGTTGGGGTGACGGCGCGCGCCATGTGCGCCCGAAGTCTGGCCCGCCAGATCCTCGCGCAACACGGTCGCCCCCGGTTCCAGCGCCTTGAACGGATCGACGATCACGGGCAGTTCTTCGTAATCCACCTCGACCAATTCGATCGCATCGGCGCAGATATAGCGATCAGTTGCCACGACAAAGGCCACCTCCTGCCCCTGAAACAGCACCTTGCCATCGGCCAGCACCATCTGCTTGTCGCCTGCCAGTGTCGGCATCCAGTGCAGGTTCAGCGGCGCCAGATCGGCGGCGGTCAGCACCGCGATCACCCCCGGCAACGCCTTGGCCGCATCGGCATTGATCGACTTCACCCGCGCATGGGCATAGGGCGAGCGCACGAAATCGCCGTGCAGCATCCCCGCCATCTTGATATCATCAACGTAGTTACCCTTGCCTTGGGTAAAGCGCACATCCTCCACCCGCTTGCGTGACGTGCCAAGGCCCTTGAGTTTTGCGGTCCGTTCTTCGGGTGTCGGGGCGAGGTCGTTCATTGCGCAGCCTCCTTGGTCGCATTCAGTTCCGCCGCCGCCGCAAGAATGGACTTCACGATGTTCTGGTAGCCGGTGCACCGGCACAGATTGCCCGCGATGCCAAAGCGCACCTCTTCCTCAGTCGGGTTCGGGTTCTCCAGCAGCAACCGGTGCGCGCGCGTGATCATGCCCGGCGTGCAATAGCCGCACTGCAACCCGTGATGCTCGCGAAAGGTCTGTTGCAGCACATGAAGGGCATCGGGGTTGCCCAGCCCTTCGATGGTGGTGATCGCGGCCCCGTTCGCCTGAGCGGCAAACACCGTGCAGGCTTTCACCGATTTGCCGTTCATGTCCACAGTGCAGGCCCCGCAATGCGAGGTTTCACACCCTACATGCGCGCCCGTCAGGTTCAGCCGCTCGCGCAGCACATAGATCAGCAATTCGCGCGGTTCGGTCAGCAGGTCGTGCGCCTCACCGTTCACGGTGATCGAAACTTGCATCTTCTTCGACATGGGGATCCTCCTCAGGTGGGGGCGGGAATTTCAGGCGCGCGCGACAGCACGCGTGATCGCACGGCCGATGATGATACCGGCCACGTGCCGCTTGAACTCCACCGGGCCGCGGTTGTCGCCCGTCGGGTTGATGTCGGACAGCGCCGCGGCCACAGCCGATCTTACGGCGTCCGCGTCGCAAGTGGTGTCAATCAGTGCGGCCCCTGCGGCGGCAGACCAGATCGGTGTATCGCTCAGATTCGTCATCGCAACTGAGGCTGCGGTGCATCTGCCGCCGACTTTGGTGATCAGCGCGGCACAGGCCGCCGTCGCATAATCCCCGACTTTGCGCTTTTGCTTTTCGTAAGCGTAGCCACTGTGCGATGCGGCAAAGCTGATCTTCGTCAGAATCTCGTCATCCCCGCGCGCCGTCACATAGGCCGAATGGTAAAACTCCCGTGCCGCCACGTCGCGGCTGCCGTCCGGCCCGACCAGCGTGAACATCGCATCCAGACATTGCATCAAACCCGGCATGTCATTGCCCGGATCACCGTTCGCCACATTGCCGCCGACCGTTCCCATGTAGCGCACCTGCGGGTCGGCAATCTGCAACGCGGCTTCCGCAAGGATCGGGGCCGCACGCGCAAGTTCGGGATGCGTGATCAAATCGTGTTGCGTGGTCAGCGCGCCGATCGTGATGCGCCCGTCCACAACGCTGATCCCCTTCATCTCGGCGATGTCCTGCAGATCGACCAGATGCTCGATGGACGTCATCCGCAGTTTCATCATCGGGATCAGGCTGTGACCCCCCGCGATCACCCGCGCATCGTCGCCGTGTCTGGTGAGCACATCCAGCGCCTGATCAATGTTCGCCGGGCGGTGATACTCAAAGGCCGCTGCTATCATCTGGTTTCCCCCTGCATGCCATCACAAAGCGGCACGCCCGATTAATGAGAATGACGTGCATCCCAATCCGCACGGAAAGCTGCCCACGAAAACGGCGTCAATTTGCACGAACTGCGCCTCGGTTGCGCGAATTGCGATCCGCACTGGCGCGTTGCCTGACAAGATGACAGGGCGTCATGCTTTGACACGCCAGTGAGAACACTCGCCCGCCGAAAAGTCCGAAACCGCCGCTTTGCTGCGGGCAATCTACAGCCCCAATGCCTCGCGCACATCTCCCAGATGCGACCGGCTGACCGGCACTTTGATCGGTGGCTGCAACCCGTCAAAGTAGCACAGCCCGGTGTCCTTCAACCGCTCGAACCCGGTCACCAGACCCGGGTTGATCAGATAACTTCGATGCACCTTCATAAAGCCCGCGTCCCCCAGCCGCTTTTCGGCTTCCGAGATCGACCACGGGCAAAACAGCTTTTCCGCCCCATGATAGGCGATGGTATAATGCCCTTCGGCGCGCAACGCGGCTACGGCAGTGCTGTCCAGAAACAGGATGCGGTTCTCGCGCTCATACGGGATCCGCGTCTTGCTTGCTGGCTGCGGGGCGGATTTTACCTCCGGGCCTGCGGGCAGCAGGGGTGCCGCGACCGGCAGACGGCCGTCCTGCGGACCGATGGGTGCCGTGGAACCCGCCTCCACCGGCGCAAAGGTAACACCCGTCAATAGAAAAGCCGCCGAGATCAGAAACGCGCTCAGCGTTACCAGGATCGCCAGACTTTCGTTGCCCATCAGCTGACTGCCCGCCGCCGCATCGTCGGTTTTCAGAAATCCGGTTCCTGCCATCGCCAGAAAATGCACCGAGAATACCGCAAGGCCGAACGCAGCCGTCCCCAGCAGGATATTGCGCCGCCCCCGCTCGCTATAGGCCAGCCAGACGGCAGCCACGCTCAGCACGATTGACGCTGCCACCGCAAGGGCGACGCCCATCTGGGTATAGACCGCACGGCACAATTCCATCCCCGACATGCCGATATAATGCATGATCGGAATCCCGATCCCGATGATAGCCCCGGCCCCGGTGATCGTCATCCGGCTGCGCGGCACGAAATGCAGCACCAACAGCGCGATCCCCGCCATCAGGATCGCCACCAGCGCCGATGTCAGCGTGATCAGCGCGTCGTAGTAGAACAGGAACGGCAGTTCCAGCCCCAGCATCGCCACGAAGTGCATCGACCAAATGCCACCGCCAAGCGCCACTGCCGCCATCGACACCACAACCTTGCGTTTGCCGGGGGTCAGCGCCGATGCGCCGCGCGTCAGTGACAATCCGGTGAAACCCGCCATCATGGCAACCGCAAGCGATGCCACAACAAGCCGGTAATCATGGCCCGGTTCGAACATGCGTTGGGCCTCCCCTCCCCGCGCGGGGCGTGCGGATCAGACGCGCCCCTGGAAGCAAGTTAGCACGGCTTGGCGCGAAGTCGCCACTGCCAGACAGGGTTTCAGCGCGCCGCGTGAAGGATCGCGGTCAACACCCCGGCAGACAGGGCCACCGGGTTCGCCCGCATCGACGACGCGCCAAGTGATGCTTGCGCCACCGCCGCATGATCCTGCGCGCGCAGGCCAAGGGCGTGCAACCCCGGCAACCCCTGCGCGCGCGACCAGTGATGCAGCGCCAACGCGCCCGACGCACCGGTGCCGAACGCCGCCGCCAGCAGGGCATCCACCTCGGCCAGACGCGCGCCCGCAGGGCTTTCGGCGGAAACGGCATGCCGGTTCGCCTGAAGAACGAACGGCAGCAGCGTGCCGCAGATCGCGCCATGCGCCGCCCCGGTCATGCCACCGATTACCCCGGCCAGCCCATGCACCGCCCCCAGACCCGCATTGGCCAGACACACACCCCCGGCAAAGCTGACCCAGGCCATCTGATCGCGCGCCGTGGTATCATCAGTGTCCGCAAGGCGCATCAGCGCGGCGATACCCGCCGCAATCGCAGGCCGCGCCAGCGCATCGGTCGTAGGATTCGCACGGGTGCAGACGTAAGGCTCGATCACCTGCGTCAGCGCATCCAGCCCCGACGCCAGCGTGACCGGCCAAGGGCAGCCATCGGTCAGGGCCGGATCGACGATCGCCACGCGCGCCATCATCTGGTCATCGCGCAGCGACACCTTGCGGCGGTACTCCGGCACGTCGATCACCGCGTTCTTTGTCGCTTCTGCCCCGGTGCCGGAGGTGGTCGGCATGGCAATGAAAGGCAACGGGGCTGCGACCAGCGGCAGACCGTGCCCCACCACTTCCAGATGATCCATCGCATCGCCCGGCGCGGGGATCAAAGCCGCCAGCGCCTTGGCAAGGTCAAGCACCGCCCCGCCACCCAACCCGATCACGCAGTCCGGCGCAAAGGCGCGGCCCCGCGCCAACGTGTCCAGCAGCATCGGCAGATCCGGCTCTCGGTCCGCAGCAAGGGCCGATACCGCCAGCCCCGCCGCCGCAAGATCCCGCACCAACCAATCTGCCCGCGCCGGATCGCGCCCGTGAACAACCAACACCCGCGCGCCGAAACCACCAGCAATCCCCGCCGTTTTGCCAGCCTCGCCGCGTCCGAACAGCACTCGCTGCGGCATCATCACCTGAAACGGGGCGATCACTTCAGACGCCGATGGTGGCTGCAACGGCCCGCTGCCAGCGCGCGTATTTTCTTGCCCGCAGATCGTCCTGCATCGTGGGCGCAAAGCGCCGCTCCAGCGCCCAGGTCGCCGCGAACTCGTCGCGCCCCGGATAGACCCCGGCCCGCATCCCCGCTAGCCACGCCGCCCCCAGCGCTGTCGTCTCGCGCACCTGCGGGCGGTCCACGGGGGCGCCGATGATGTCCGACAGGAACTGCATCGCCCAGTCCGACGCTGACATGCCGCCATCGACGCGCAGCACACCCCCCGCCGCCCCCTGCCAGTCGGCGCGCATCGCCTCCAGCAGATCGCGGGTCTGATACCCGACGCTTTCCAGTGCCGCCCGCGCCATTTCGGCCGGCCCGGAATTGCGCGTCAGCCCGAATACTGCTCCCCGACAATCGGGTTTCCAGTAGGGCGCGCCAAGCCCGACAAAAGCCGGCACCAGCAGCACATCCTGCCCCGCATCGGCGGCCAGCGCCAAAGGCTGCGTCTCCGCCGCCTCGCGGATGATCTTCAACCCGTCGCGCAGCCATTGCACCACCGCACCCGCGATGAAGATCGACCCTTCCAACGCATAGGTGGGCTTGCCATCCAACTGATAGGCAATCGTCCCCAACAGACGCGAGCGGCTTTCCACCAGCGTATCGCCGGTGTTCAACAGCGCGAAACAGCCCGTCCCGTAGGTGGCCTTCATCATACCCGGCGCGAAACAGGCCTGCCCCACGGTGGCCGATTGCTGATCGCCCGCCACGCCGAGGATCGGGATCTCGCGCCCGAACAGATCGGCCCGCGTCACGCCGAAATCGGCGGCGCAATCGCGGACCTCGGGCAGCATGGCCATTGGCACCCCGAGATGGCCGCAAATCTCGGCGTCCCAGCGCCCCTCGCGGATGTTGTAAAGCAGTGTTCGTGCCGCATTGGTGGCATCGGTCGCATGCACCTTGCCGCCGGTCAGCTTCCAGATCAGGAAGGTATCGACGGTGCCGAACAGCAGTTCGCCGTTTTGCGCCCGCGCCCGCGCGCCTTCCACATGGTCCAGCAGCCATTTGACTTTGGTGCCGGAAAAGTAGGGGTCCAGCAGCAACCCGGTGCGCTGCGTCACCATCGCCTCCAACCCGGCATCCTTCATTTGCTGGCACAAATCGGCGGTGCGGCGATCCTGCCAGACGATGGCATTGTGAATGGGCTGGCCCGTCTCGCGGTCCCAGATCAGCGTCGTTTCGCGCTGGTTGGTGATGCCGATGGCGGCGATCTGGGCAGCGTCGATCCCAGCCCGTTCGATCACTCCCCGCGCGGTTCCGGCGACGGTGGACCACAGGTCGGATGGATCATGCTCTACCCAGCCGGAGGCGGGATAATCCTGAGGAAATTCTTCCTGCGCGGTGGCCACCACGTTCATCGCGCCGTCGAACAGGATCGCCCGCGACGAGGTGGTTCCCTGATCGATGGCGAGGATATGGGTCATGGGCCGTGTCCTTTGAGACGGCGCTTCATAGGAGAGCGCATCTTGTCCGCTTGTTTTCTTTCACGGTGGTACGCCGTGTCAACCGGATCGCGATCTTCACTGTCGCCGGGCAACTGGCCATATCAGATAAGCGCGATCAAGGATTTTCCAAAATCCTTGCCAAAACTCTTAGACGAGTTTTGCGGGACGGGCGCTGTCGCGCCCGTCCCTTTTCAGATCAGTTCCAGGACTTGATCAACTCGTCATAGCTGATCGTCTCGCCCTGCGGCTTTTCGTTCTCCAGCTTTGCCACCGGCGCGCCGGGGGCATCAAGCCAGAACTGCGGATCCTGCTCTTCGTTCATTTTCGGGCCGATATCGCCCTGAACGCCGGCTTTCTCGATCCGCTCCAGCACTTTTTCCTGCTCGGCGCAGAGGGCATCAAGCGCTTCCTGCGGAGTTTTATCCCCCGACATGGCATCGCCGATGTTCTGCCACCACAACTGGGCCATCTTCGGATAATCCGGGATGTTGGTGCCGGTGGGCGACCACTGGACGCGGGCAGGCCCGCGATAGAACTCGATCAGCCCGCCCAGCTTCGGTGCCCGCTCAGTGAAGCTGACATCGTCGATGGTGGATTCGCGGACGAAGGTCAGGCCGACATGGCTTTTCTTCACATCCACGGTTTTCGAGGTGACGAACATGGCATAAAGCCAAGCCGCCTGCGCGCGGTCGACCGGTGTGGATTTCAGCAGTGTCCACGATCCGACGTCCTGATAGCCGACCTTGGTACCTTCCTTCCAGTAAGCGCCATGCGGCGAGGGCGCCATGCGCCACTTGGGCGTGCCATCCTCGTTCATCACCGGAGTTCCCGGCACGACCGACGCTGCGGTGAAGGCGGTGTACCAGAACATCTGCTGGGCAATCGCACCCTGCGCCGGAACCGGACCTGCTTCACCAAACACCATGCCTGCGGCTTCGGGCGGGCTGTACTTTTGTAGCCACTCGATCGCCTTGGTCACGGCATAGACGGCCGCTGCGTCATTCGTGGCACCGCCACGCGCAACACAAGAACCGACGGGGCGCGAATTTTCGTCCACGCGGACGCCCCATTCGTCAACCGGCAGGCCGTTCGGCTCGCCCACATCGCCCATACCGGCCATCGACATCCACGCGTCGGTGTAACGCCAGCCCAGCGACGGGTCTTTCTTGCCGTAGTCCATGTTGCCATAGACCGACGTCGGCCCGCCCATATAGGACATGTCGCGCCCGGTGAAGAACTCGGCAATATCCTCATAGGCCGACCAGTTGATCGGAACGCCCAGATCGTAGTTGTACTTGGCCTTGAAGTCGTCCTTGGTTTTCTGATCGTTGAACCAGTCGTAGCGGAACCAGTACAGGTTCGCGAACTGCTGGTCGGGCAACTGGTAAAGGTTGCCGTTCGGGGCAGTCGTGAACTTCAGGCCGATGAAGTCGGCCAGATCAAGCGTCGGGCTGGTTACAGCGGCACCTTCGCCGGCCATCCATTCCGTCAGGTTGCGCGCCTGCTGATAGCGCCAGTGGGTGCCGATCAGGTCGGAGTCGTTGACATAGGCATCATAGATGTTCTCGCCCGACTGCATCTGCGTTTGCAGCTTTTCAACGACATCGCCTTCACCGATCAGGTCATGCGTGATCTTGATGCCGGTGATCGCGGTAAAGGCCGGGGCCAGGACCTTGGATTCGTAGCTGTGCGTGTCGATCGTTTCCGATGCGACCTTGATCTCCATGCCGGCATAGGGTTTGGCTGCATCGACCAGCCACTGCATTTCCGCTTCCTGCGCGGCCCGGTCAAGCGTCGAAAGCTCGCCGATTTCGGTATCGAGGAAGGCTTTCGCCGCCTCCATGTCTGCCCAAGCCGGTGCGCCCGTCACGAACAGGGCCATCGCCATGGCGGTTGAGGTATACGCTAGTCTCATTGGTGCAAACTCCTCCCAGAGTTATCGCATTGGCCGGGGCGCCCCCCCCGGCGGGGTCGTGCGCCCTGTCAGACCCAGCGGAACACCGCTGCGGCATAGACAAGGCAAAGGATCGGCGCTGCCCAAATCAGGTCAGGACCGAAGGCGGCAAGGGTGGCCAGATGAAGGAAAGCCGACCCCAGAAGGGAAATGAACAGCCGGTCGCCCCGCGTCGTCTCGATCCGCAGGATGCCTGTGCGGGGCGTTTCGGGGAACCGGATCGCAAGGATGGTGAACAGGATCAGCAACGCCGCGATACACCAGAAGAACAGCACCGTCGGAAAGGTCCAGGCCATCCAGCCGCCGGGGATCATCGGGTCAGTCCAGGCGATGCCGTCCTCGGTGCGGGGGGTGGCCCAGAACAGAAGGCCCAGCGCGACCAACAGTATGGCACCTGCGCCGATGTAGATCGTGGTCCAGCGGGATTGCGTCATCACACCCTCCCCAGGGCAAAGCCCTTGGCGATGTAGTTGCGGACAAAGTAGATCACCAACGCGCCGGGGATGATCGTCAGCACACCCGCCGCGGCCAGCACGCCCCAGTCCATGCCGGAGGCCGACACGGTGCGGGTCATGGTCGCGGCAATGCTTTTCGCATTCACCGCCGTCAGGGTGCGCGACAGCAGCAGTTCGACCCAGCTGAACATGAAGCAGAAGAATGCCGCCACCCCGATGCCGCTGGCGATCAGCGGCATGAAGATTTTCACAAAGAACCGCGGGAACGAGTAGCCGTCGATATAGGCCGTCTCGTCGATTTCCTTGGGAACGCCGCGCATGAAGCCCTCAAGAATCCACACCGCAAGCGGCACGTTGAACAGGCAATGCGCCAGCGCCACCGCGATATGGGTGTCAAACAGGCCAACGCTTGAATAAAGCTGAAAGAACGGCAGCGCGAACACCGCTGGCGGGGCCATGCGGTTGGTTAGCAGCCAGAAGAACAGATGCTTGTCGCCCATGAAGGTATAGCGGCTGAAGGCGTAGGCCGCAGGCAGCGCCACGGTCAGCACGATCGCCATGTTCATGAAGACGTAGATCAGGCTGTTGACATAGCCCATGTACCAGCTGGGATCCGTCAGGATCGTGATGTAGTTCTGGAACGTCAGGTTCTGCGGAAACAGCGAGAAGGTGCTGGTGATCTCGGTGTTGGTTTTCAGGCTCATGTTGATCAGCCAGTAGATCGGCAGCAACAGGAACAGGATATACAGCACCATCACCACCGCCGCCCCGTTGATGCGTGGCATGGCGCGGGCAAGGCTTTGGTTTGCGGTCATCGTCGTGTCGGCCATCACCGCCCCTCCGCTTTGTCTAGGTTCGTCATGACGGTGTAGAACACCCATGAGATCAGCAGGATCACCAGAAAGTACATGATCGAGAACGCAGCCGCTGGCCCAAGATCGAACTGTCCGATGGCCATCTTCACCAGATCGATCGACAAGAACGTGGTGGCGTTGCCGGGGCCGCCGCCAGTCAGCACGAACGGCTCGGTGTAGATCATGAAACTGTCCATGAAGCGCAGCAGCACCGCGATAAGCAGCACGCCCTGCATCTTTGGCAGCTCGATGTAGCGGAAGACCTTCCACCGGCTCGCCTGATCGATCTTCGCGGCCTGATAATAGGCCTGCGGGATGGATTGCAGCCCGGCATAGCACAGCAAGGCCACCAGGCTGGTCCAGTGCCAGACGTCCATCACGATGATCGTAGCCCAAGCGTCGAAGGCATCGTTGGTATAGTTGTAGTCAATTCCCAACGCCGCCAGACTATGCCCCAGCAGGCCGATATCGACGCGGCCAAAGATTTGCCAGATCGTGCCGACCACGTTGAACGGGATCAGCAGTGGCAGCGACATCAGAACAAGGCAGAGCGACGCCCAGAAGCCCTTCTTCGGCATGTTGAGTGCGATGAAGATACCAAGCGGCACCTCAATGGCCAAGATGATCGCCGAAAATAGCACCTGCCGCCCGAACGCCGACCACAGACGGTCAGAGCCGAGCATTTCCTCGAACCAGCCGATGCCTTCCCAAAAGAACTCGTTATTCCCGAACGTGTCCTGCATTGAATAGTTGACGACGGTCATCAACGGGATAACGGCGGAAAACGCCACCAGCAGCAGCACCGGCAGCACAAGGAACCAGGCTTTCTGGTTGACGGTCTTGTCCATCACGCAGCCCTCCCCATCCGCGCGCCCTGCGGGGCAACGCGCCAGTCATCCGCATAGACGCTTATCCGTGCCGGATCAAAGGCAAGGCGGGTCATCTCGGCCCCGATCACGGCACCCTCGGCGGCGATCACGTTGATCTCCTGCCCGTGAAAATCGGCGCGCACGATGCGGTGGCGGCCCACATCTTCGATCCGGCGGATCGTGACGGGCAGCCCCTCGCCCGCCGTGAGCGTCACGAATTCCGGGCGGATGCCGATCTGTACGCGGCCTGTCAGTGCGCCATACCCGGCACCAAGCGGCAGGGTGACCCCGCCAACCGTCGCGCGGTCGCCCTGCACGTCTGCATCCAGCAGGTTCATCCCCGGCGAGCCGATGAAATAGCCGACAAAGGTATGTTCCGGCGTCTCGAACAGCTCTTGCGGGGTGCCCATCTGCACCACGCGGCCATCATACATCACCACCACCTTGTCGGCAAAGGTCAGCGCCTCGGTCTGGTCATGGGTCACATAAATCATCGTATGGCCGAATTCGCGGTGCAGTGATTTCAACTGCGTCCGTAATTCCCATTTCATATGCGGGTCGATCACGGTCAGCGGCTCGTCGAACAGGATCGCGTTTACGTCCTCGCGCACCATGCCCCGGCCCAGACTGATCTTCTGCTTGGCATCGGCGGTCAGGCCGCGCGCCTTGCGGCCCAACTCGCTTTCCATCCCGATCATCTTTGCTATGGCCCCGACGCGGGCCGCGACATAGGCCGCATCCATGCCCCGGTTGCGCAGCGGAAAGGCCAGATTGTCGCGCACGCTCATCGTGTCGTAGACCACCGGAAACTGGAACACTTGCGCGATGTTACGCTCGGCGGTCGGCGCTTGGGTCACATCACGGTCGCCGAACAGCACCCGGCCTTGAGACGGATGCACGAGGCCCGAGATGATGTTCAAAAGCGTGGTCTTGCCACAGCCGGAGCTGCCCAGCAGCGCATAGGCCCCGCCATCATCCCAAACGTGATCCATTTCCTTCAGCGCATAATCCCCCTCGCCCTTCGGGTTGGGGAAATAGGAATGTGCCAGCTTAGAAAGCGTGATCCGTGACATCCCGTTCCCCCTCAGGCCGCCAGCGCATAGGCAGCAGGTGCCACCAGCGCGCCATCTTCGGCAAAGACATAGACATAGGCCGGGTCAAGCCAGACCGTAATTTCGGCCCCCGGTGCCAGATTCTGCACCCCATGCACCAGCCCGACCCAGCGGTCGCCCTCATGATGCAGATGCAGGAAGCTTTCCGACCCGGTAATCTCGGTCACCGCCACGCGGGTCTTGAAACCGATCGCAGCGGAGTTGTCGGGCGCAAGTTCCAGATGGTTCGCGCGGAACCCTGCCAGATAGCGCCCGTCGCGCAGGCCCGCGAAGGCCCCGGTGGCGGGCGCGGTTCCGCCATTGCCAAAGCTGATCGTATCGCCGTGGCGCGTTACCGGCAGGAAATTCATCGGCGGGTCGGAAAAGACGCGTGCCGTGGTCGCATCGGCGGGCTGGCGGTAGACCTGCGGTGTCGGGCCGAATTGTGTGACCCGCCCTTCCCACAAAGCTGCAGTATGGCCACCCAGCAACAGCGCCTCTTCCGGCTCGGTCGTGGCATAGACAAAGATCGCACCGGATTCCTCGAAGATCTTGGGAATCTCGGCCCGCAGCTCCTCGCGCAGCTTGTAGTCCAGGTTCGCCAGCGGTTCATCCAGCAGCACCAGCCCCGCATCCTTGACCAAGGCACGCGCCAGCGCACAGCGCTGTTGCTGCCCGCCCGACAATTCCAGCGGCTTGCGCTGCAGCAGCGGTGTCATTTTCATCAGATCGGCGGTCTTGTGAACGGCGGCGTCAATCTCGGCGGCGCTTTTCCCCATCAGCCGCAGAGGCGAGGCGATGTTGTCATAAACGCTCATCGAGGGGTAGTTGATGAACTGCTGATAGACCATCGCCACCTTGCGGTCCTGCACCCGCATGCCCGTCACATCCGCGCCGTTCCAGCGAAGCCGCCCGGCGGTCGGCGCATCCAGCCCCGCCATCAGCCGCATGAGCGACGTTTTGCCCGCCAGCGTCGGCCCCAGCAGCACGTTCATCGTGCCGCGTTCCAGCGTCAGATTCGTGGCATGGATATGGGTGCGCCCGGCCACAACCTTGGTCACCCCGTCCAGTTCCAGCGACATTCCCGTTCCCCCCACGCGCCTATTCGGCAGCGGCCCTGTTCTGCTCGGCGGCCATGAAGGCCCCGATCGTTTCAATCTCGTCCGCGCTCAGGCGCAGGCCCAACTTGGTGCGCCGCCAGACCACATCTTCGGCGGTGCGCGCATATTCATGGCTCATCAGCCAGCGCAGTTCCGCCGCCGTCAGCGTGGCCCCAAAGGCCTGCCCCAGATCGGCGGCGGCTTTTGCCGAACCCAGCACCACCCGCGCCTCGGTGCCATAGGCGCGCACAAGGCGACCGGCCCAGTAGGCGTCGAGGAACGGATAGTCGCGCCGCAACCCATCGGTCAGCGTCGCCACACCATCGACCGGGAAGTTCCCGCCCGGCATCGCAACGCCCGCTGTCCACGGTCCGCTCAACTGCGCAAAGAACGGCGTCAGCTTTTCCAGCGCCGATTCGGCCAGCCGCCGATAGGTGGTGATCTTGCCGCCGAACACGTTCAGCAGCGGCGCGCCATTGGCATCGACACTCAGCACATAATCGCGCGTCGCCGCCGTGGCTGATTTCGCGCCGTCATCGTACAGCGGACGGACCCCGGAGTAGGTCCAGACGATATCGGCCCGCGTCACCGCCTTGGCGAAATAGCGCGAGGCAAAGACGCAGAGATAATCCTGTTCCTCGGGCGTGCAAACCGCCTCCGACGGCTTGCCCTTGTGATCCTGATCGGTAGTGCCGATCAGGGTGAAATCCTGCTCATAAGGAATGGCGAAGATGATCCGCCCGTCTTCGCCCTGAAAGAAATAGCACTTGTCGTGATCGTAAAGTTTCTTCGTCACGATATGGCTGCCACGCACCAGCCGCACGCCCTCGCTTGAATTGACCCGCAGCGTGCCGCGCACGACATCCTCCACCCACGGCCCGCCGGCATTGACCACCGCCCGCGCCGCGATCACCTCCTGCACACCGTCATGGTCAACCGTAACCTGCCACAGGTCCGCTCCGCGATCCGCCGAGATCACCTTGGACCGCGTCATGATCCGCGCGCCGCGCGCCTCGGCGTCGCGGGCGTTCAGCACGACAAGACGCGAATCCTCGACCCAGCAATCGGAATATTCATAGGCATGGGTAAAGCGTTTTTGCAGTGGCTGACCCACGGGATCGGTCGTGAGATCCACCGTGCGGGTGCCGGGAAGGATTTTTCGCCCGCCAAGGTTGTCGTACAGAAACAACCCCAGCCGGATCAGCCAGGCCGGGCGGCGCCCCTTCATCCAGGGCATGAAGGTGGCCAGCAACTTGCCAGTGGGCGTCTGCCCCTCAAACCGCATGTCGGGGTGATAGGGCAGCACAAAGCGCATCGGCCAACTGATGTGCGGCATGGCGCTGAGCAGGGTTTCGCGTTCGGACAGCGATTCCCGCACCAGATGAAATTCGAAATATTCAAGGTAGCGCAAACCGCCGTGGAACAGTTTTGTCGACGAACTTGACGTTGCCTGCGCCAGATCGCCCATCTCGGCCAGAACGACCGACAAGCCGCGACCTGCAGCATCACGGGCAATGCCGCAGCCGTTGATCCCGCCGCCGATCACAAACAGATCGACCGGCTTTTGCGCCGCTGCCTGACCTTGCACGATGTCCTCCCTGACTTGGAAACAATCCACTGAGTCTGCCGATGCTGTCAATCTTTCTTTTCGTTTATGTTCGCTTTGCTTCCAACCGCGCATCCATAGGTCGTTCTTTCGGCCCTTTTTTCTGCGTTGCCGCAAAAGGTTGGCAGCGCAGCATTGCGCGCCACACTTGACCGGGCAGCTTTGGGACGCCTACATCGCACCAAGCCGGACCATGCCGGGCGGCGACAGGAACGGCAGATGGCGCTCAGTTTTCGGCAGACCGAAATCCTTGATCTGGCCCGCAGCGAGGGGCGCGTGATCGTCGATCAACTGGCCGACCGCTTCGGCGTGACGCTGCAGACGATCCGGCGCGATCTGACCGACCTTTCGGATGCAGGCCTCCTGGACCGCGTCTATGGCGGGGCGGTGATCCGCAAGGGCGTGTCCAACATCGGCTACGAGGAACGCCGCCGCCTGAACGATGAGGCAAAGGCGGCCATCGCCCGAACCTGCGCCCGCGCGATCCCCGACAACTCTTCGTTGTTTCTGAACATCGGTACCACGACCGAAGCTGTGGCACGCGAGTTGCTGACCCATCGCAACCTGACGGTGGTGACCAACAACATGAACGTCGCCAACATTCTCGTGGCGAATGAGTCCTGCGAGATCATGGTGGCGGGCGGTGTGCTGCGCCGGTCGGATGGTGGCCTGGTGGGCGATCTGACGGCCCAGTTCATCGAGCAATTCAAGGTCGATTTCGCCATCATCGGCGCGTCGGCGCTGGATGCCGACGGCGACCTGCTGGATTTCGACCTGCAAGAGGTGCGCGTCAGCAAGGCGTTGATCCGCCGCGCGCGACGCACCTTTCTGGTGGCAGATGCGTCAAAATTTCAGCGCTCCGCCCCGGTGCGGATCGCATCATTGCGCGAGTTGGACGGCTTTTTTACCGACCTGCCGCTGACACCTGACCTGAGCGAAGCCTGCCACGAGTGGGAGACGGAAGTGACACTCAGTTCCTGACAACCAACTGTCACAATTTAACTCAAATTGTGTTTCTTTTCGCTTCAAATACCCCACGGGGTTATGAGCATGAAAAAACGCCCCAGTGGAGCGTTTCAGCGAAGAACTCCCTGCCCGTGGCCGGGCTGGGGGGTGTGAAGCCCGGCATTGGCAGAGGAAGCCGTACAATCGTCTTCAGCCCGCCATTCCCTTGCGAACGAACGCGAACCCGTCACGATACACCGCTTCGGGGCTTTCGGCAAAGTCGCGCCACACCTTGGTTGCAGCAGCAAGATCGGGCAGCCCGCGCCCAAAAGCCTCGATCGTCAGCCAGCCATCATAGCCGCTAGCCCTGATCGCAGCAAAAGTCTCGGCCCAGGGAATGTGTCCCCGCCCTGGCACGCCGCGATCATTCTCCGATAGATGCACATGCAAGATGTGGCGCAGGCTGTCGGTGAAGGCGGCAATCGGATCAGCTTCTTCGATGTTGCTGTGAAAGGTGTCATACATCGCGCGAATGTTCGGATGCGCGATCTCGTCCAGATGGTCGCACAGCGCCGCCATCGTATTCACGAGGTAACATTCGAACCGGTTCAGCGCCTCCAGCCCGATGGTCACACCGCGCGCAGCGGCATGATCGCCTATCGCGCGCTGCGACGCCACCGATCGGCGGAACTCCTCCGCGGTCGGCCCCTGTCCGCTGAACCCGCCCAGCGTCGAATGCACCGGCCCGCTCAGCGTCACGGCCCCCATCGCCGCAGCACAATCGATGACATGGCGCATGTGCGCCACCCCCGCCGCCCGCGCGGCACCGTCCCCGATCAGGTTCATCGCAGGATCGCCCATCGCGGCAATCGCCGTCCGCTGCAACCCGATCCGGTCCAGCATCTCGCCCAGCCGGGCGAAATGGTCGGTGTTGCCCTCGAAAACGGGGATTTCCACGCCGTCGAACCCCGTCGCCTTGATGTGGCGCAACAGCGCCTCGTGGTCTTCGGTTATGTGGGTCGTCCACAGCAGCATGCACATGCCGATCTTCATCCGCGCCCCTTCCGCCCCTGCATGGGGCCTTTCAGCAACGATGGTGCGCGCGGCACCAGCCGTGCGTCAAGTTGGTAATACCACTTATTACCTAGACCTTGCTATGCTGCACCCAGAAGACAGGCACGTTTTTCTCGATTTTCTATCCAAAGCATAACTTTATGATGCACTTCCTGAACAGTTCCTGCCATCTTGCGAAGCAGTATCCTTTCGGATACTTCTTGGCCTTAACAATCTGGTCCAACCAGATGCGCCAATCTTCACGAACAAGGGAGGATACCCATGCACCTTTCAACCCACAACTGGATGCGGGCCGAACCGCTTGAGGTCACGCTGCGCCGGATCAAGAAATACGGCTATGAAAGCATCGAAATCTCGGGCGAGCCAACGCAATACCCGGTCAAGGAAACCCGTGCCGCGCTGAAAGAACACGGCATCCGCTGCTGGGGGGCTGTCACCCTGACGCTGGGCGAGCGCAATCTTGCCGCCAAGGATGAAGGGCAGCGCGCCCGGTCGGTCGACTATGTGAAATCCGTCCTCACCATGGTCAGTGAACTTGAGGGCGAGATCATCACCTTGGTTCCCGCCACGGTGGGCAAGGTTGTGCCCGACGCGACCGAGGAAGAGGAATGGAAATGGGTAGTCGATGCCACCCGCGAATGTTTTCACCACGCGCAAAAAGTTGGCGTCAAAATCGCCATCGAACCCCTCAACCGGTTCGAAACGTACTTCTTCAACCGCGCAGCGCAGGCGCTTGCCCTCGCCGATGCGATCAGCCCCGAGTGTGGCGTCTGCCTTGATGCCTACCACCTGAACATGGAAGAGGCGAATATCCACGATGCGATCCGTCTTGCCGGAAAGCGTCTGTTCGACTTCCACGTTGCCGACAACAACCGCTTTGCGGCTGGCCTAGGTCATCTGGAATGGCCCAAGATCATCGCCACCCTGCGCGAGATCGGCTATGACGGTGCGCTGACCAACGAATTCGTGGCCCCTGTGGATCGCACCCCGGCAGCGATCTATCCCGACATGGTGGAACGCAACCCTGTCGATATTTCGCCTGAACAGCTAAAGTTCATTCAGGACCACGGCTCGTCCCTGCTGACCGAGGCATTTTATGATGCCCAGATGCGGATTACTGCCGAAACCCTGCTGCCCCTGATCAAATAGCACCATTCCCGCGCGGCCCGCCCGTGGGCCGCGCCGGGGTCAGGAGGCGACCCATGCGGATCAAAAGCGTCAAGGCCTGGTGGGTCAGCATCCCCATCGAACAGGCCCGCCAGCATCGCAGCGATTTCGGCACGCTGACCACATTCGACGCCGCCATCCTGCGGATTGAAACCGATGATGGGCTTGTCGGCTGGGGCGAGGGCAAGAACGCCGCAGGATCTTCCGGGCAATATGCAGCCCTCGTCCATTTGTTGAATGCCGAAGTCGCACCGCAACTGATCGGCAAGAACGCAGGCGACATCACCGCGATCTGGGAACTGCTCTATAACGGTGTGCGCGCCGGGTCCGCCGCGCAATCGGGCCACGCCATGCCCGGCCTTGCCCGCCGCGGCCTGACCGTGGCGGCGATCTCCGCAGTAGACATCGCGCTTTGGGACATCTTGGGCAAGCACCTGAACCAGCCGGTCTGGCAACTTCTGGGCGGCCGCAAAGCCGACCGCCTGCCCGCCTATGCCTCGGGCGGCTGGGCACCGGCCGCCACCATCGGTGCGCAGTTGCAAAGCTATATTGCACTGGGCGGCTTTCGCGCCGTGAAGATGCGCGTAGGGGCGATGGATGGCGCACTCCACGTCTCAGCAACCCGAGTTAAGGCCGCGCGACAAGCTCTTGGTCCTGATATTGAAATCGCCGTAGACGCTCACGGCACCTATACCGTCGCCGAGGCCAAACGGTTTGCCCATCTGGTCGCCGATTGCGATCTTTCCTGGTTCGAGGAACCGGTGATTGCCGATGACAAACCCGGCATGGCCGAGGTGCGCGCCGCCACCTGCATTCCCATCGCCACCGGCGAATCCGAGGCGACGCGGTTCGATTTCCGCGATCTGGCATTGCTCCGTGCCGCCGACATTTTCCAGCCCGATCCGGCCTACTGCGGCGGCATCACCGAAGCCATGAGGATCGCCGCAATCGCTTCGGCGTTCAACCTGCGCTTCGCCCCGCATCTTTGGGCCGGAGCGCCCTGCTTTCACGCCGGCCTGCACGTCTGCGCCGCCAGCCCTGCCAGCTTCATCATCGAATACTCCAGCGGTGCCAACCCGATGATCCACGACCTTGTGGAAGACCAGATCACGGTGCGCGACGGGATGATCGCCATTCCCGATGGACCGGGCCTCGGTTTCTCGCTATCCGAAACCTTTTTGAAAGCTCACGCAAAACCTGCATAAGGAACCACCGGCCGCATGTCCGAGAAAAGCCTGCTGTCCGACCTTGCCGCCCATCTCTACGCCACCTCGGCGGAGGCCAGCGGGCGCACGCCGTCGGAGCGGGAACTGGCCGAGCATTTCAGCGTCAGCCGGGGCCAGATCCGCGAGACGCTGGCTGTGCTCGAAGCGATGCGGATCGTCGAGAGGCGGGCGAAATCGGGCATCTTCCTGACCACGCGCTTCGCTTCGGTCGATGCGATGGCGCTGTTTGCCAAGGCGGGCCTGCCGCTGGACCCGATCCAGATCTACGAGACGGTCGAGCTGCGGAAAATCCACGAGATCAAGGCCGCAGAACTGGCCTCCAGCCGCGCGACCGAGGCGAATTTCGACCGCCTGCGCGAGATACTCGAGCAGTCCGAACAGCGCATCGCGCGCGGCGAACAACTGGTCGAAGAAGACCGCGATTTCCATCTGGAGATTGTGCGCGCCACGCAGAACACCGTGTTCTACAACGTTTGTTCCGTCTATTATGCGATGGGTGTGCGCCGACTGCCGATCTATTTCAGCGACCCAGAACGCTGCCGCCAAAGCCATGCCGAGCATATCCAGATATTCGAGGCGCTGCGGCGGCGCGACGCCAATCTCGCCCAGGCCCTGATGAGCGCGCATCTGCAAGGTGCCGAGGGTTACTGGAAGGGCCTCATCACGGGCCGCCAGAACCCGCCTGCCGAAGCCGGGCAGGGCTGAACCCGGTGGCGCAGGTCTTTTCCACCCATCCCCTTCATCCCACCGTAACCGCACGGCTGATAGCCAGCAGCGACTACCGCGTGGCTACCGCCCCGACCCCCGCAGCAATCCTGGCGGAAGGAACGGGTGCTGACGTGCTGATCGTCCGCGCCCCGATCCCGCCCGAGTATTTCGCCCGCACCCCCGGCCTGCGCGCCGCCGTGCGCCACGGCGCGGGCCTCGACATGGTGCCGATGGACGTGGCCACCGCAGCGGGCGTAATCGTGGCCAACGTGCCGGGCGCGAACGCGATCACCGTGGCCGAACACGCGATCTTTGCCGCCCTCGCCCTGTCGCGGCGGTTCCGGATGGTTGATACGACGCTGCGCCAGCAGGGTTGGGCGGCCTCCCGCGCGGTGGCCGACGACACGCATGACCTTGCGGGCCGAACACTCGGCATCCTCGGCTTCGGCAATATCGGCCGGGCACTGCACCGCCTCGGGGCGGCCTTCGGGATGCAAGCTGCTGCCACCACCCGCCGCCCCGAAACGCTGCCCCCCGACGTCGTGCAATTGATGCTCGACGAACTCATGGCGCAATCGGATGTGATCGTCGTCTGCTGCCCGCTCACCGACACCACTCGGGGTGCCATCAACGCCCCCCGCCTTGCCTTGATGAAACCCTCGGCGCTGCTGATAAACGTCGCACGCGGCCCGATCATCGACACCCCCGCCCTGATCGCGGCCCTGCGCGAAAACCGCCTCGCCGGGGCCGCCCTCGATGTGTTCGACACGCAGCCTTTGCCAGCCGACAGCCCGCTCTGGGCGCTCCCGAACGTCATCCTGACGCCCCATGTCGCAGGCATCACCGAAGACAGCATGCGGCGCATGGGCGAGGTGACGGCGGATGAGGTGCTGCGCATTCTCGCGAACGGGATGCCGCTGAATTTCTGCAACCCCGAGGTCGAACAACGCTACCGCGAACGCTTTCCAGCCTGACACCGGCGGGCCGCTGAACAACTCGCGACAAACCTTCCCCGGCCCTTCAAAGGCATTCATCTTTGCAAAAATATCCCGGGGTCCGGGGCAGCGCCCCGGTGGCCAGCCACACCCTTACGCCCGCAAACTTCGCCCCGTCGCCGCATCGAACACCACCACGCGGGCGGCATTCCAGCCGATCTGCACCCGCTCGGACGCCGTCACCTTCACCGTCACCGGCACGGTAGCGCGCAGGCGGTGTGCACCGGCGGTCATCGTCACGATCTTCTCGACCCCGTGGTTCTCGACATCCGTGACCAGTGCCGCCACCGGCGCGCCGGCGCTGATCTCCAGATCCTCGGGCCGCACGCCAAAGATCAGCCCGCGCGCCTCGGCCCCCGGCGCACCGGGATGATCCAGCGTCACACCGTCCCCCATCACCGCGCGCCCGCCCTCCATCCGGCCCGGCAGCAGGTTCATCGCGGGGCTGCCGACGGCACGGGCTACAAAAGTGTTGACCGGCGCGTTGTAGATTTCCTGCGGGGTTCCGACCTGCACCAGCACGCCTTTGTTCAGCACTCCAATCCGGTCGCCCATCGACATGGCCTCGACCTGATCATGGGTGACGAACAAGAACGTCTCGCCCAGATTCATCTGAAGGTCTTTTAACTCGGCCCGCAGCGCCTCACGCAGCTTTGCATCCAGCGCCGACAGCGGCTCGTCCATCAGGAACACCTTGGGCGTGCGCACGATGGCCCGCCCGATCGACACCCGCTGCATCTCGCCCCCCGACAGCTTGTCGGTCTTGCGGTCCATCAGATGCTCGATCCGCAGCGTGGCCGCGACCCGCGCCACCCGCGCGTCAATCTCAGCCGCCGACACCGCTCGCATTGGCGAGCGCAGCGGAAATTCAAGGTTCTGGCGCACGGTATAGCGCGGATAAAGCGAGTACTGCTGCAACACCAGTGCCACGTCCCGCTCTGCCGCCCCCCAGCCGGTCACATCCTGCCCGTCGATGAACACTTGCCCGGCCGTCGGCTTGTCCAGCCCCGCGATCAGCCGCAGCGTGGTCGTCTTGCCCGCCCCGGTTTCCCCCAGCAAAACAAAGAACTGCCCGTCGGCAATCTCCAGCGACACATCCCGCAGCGCCTGCGCCGCGCCATAGGCTTTTGACACTCCCCGAAGTTCGATCTGCGCCATCAGAGCCTGACCCCCAGCGATTGTCCGCTTTCACGGTCAAAGAAATGCACCCGCTCCGGATCGGCGCGCACATGCACCACCGTCCCCGGCCCCGGAACCAGCCCTGAGCGCGTGCGCGCCCGCACAAACCCCGGTCCCATCTTCAGATCAACGATATCATGCGATCCCAAAGGCTCCAGCAGATGCGCCTCCACCGGGATCGACCCTTCCTGCGGGGTCAGCGACACCTCCAGCGCCTCGGGGCGGACCCCCAACGACAGCCGCTTGCCCTGCGCGCCCTTCAGCGATGACAACAGCCCGGCCGGGAAGACCAGCCCGTCCCGCGCTCCCGCAACCGTCACCCGCGCCACACCCTGCGCCTCGGTCACGTCCACGTCGGCCACGTTCATCACCGGGCTGCCCACGAACTGCGCCACGAACAGGTTGACCGGGTTGGCGTAAACCTCTTCCGGCGTGCCGACCTGCTGCAAGACACCGGCATGCATGACGACAATGCGGTCGGCCAGCGCCATCGCCTCGATCTGGTCATGGGTCACATAGATCGTCGTCGATCCCTGCTCTACATGCAGGCGCTTCAACTCCACCCGCATTTCTTCGCGCAGCTTGGCGTCCAGCGACCCGATCGGTTCATCCATCAGCATCGCCTTGGGGTTGCGCACCAAAGCCCGCCCGATGGCACAGCGTTGCAAATCCCCCCCCGACAGCGCCGAAGGCCGCCGCTTCAGCAGGCCCCCGATCTGCAACACAGCAGCCACACGGCGCACCGTGCGATCGATCTCGTCCTTGGCGGTGCCGACGGCGCGCAGCGGAAAGGCCATGTTTTCATAGACCGTCAGGTGCGGATAAAGCGCGAAGGACTGGAATACAAATGCCACGTCACGCTCTTCGGGCCTTGTGTCCTGCACCGCCTGCCCGGCGATCCTGATTTCACCTGAATCAATCGTCTCAAGCCCCGCAATGGCGCGAAGGGTGGTGGTCTTGCCACAGCCCGACTGGCCAAGGAACACCACGAATTCGCGTTCCTCAACCGTCAGGCTCACATCGCGGATCACATGGGCTGCACCGAAATGCTTGTTGATGCCGCGCAGCTCGATCCTGGGGCTCATGCCGCATCCTCGTCGCGCGCCGCGGGGGCCGGGATCTTTGTCGCCACCATGAAGGTCAGCAGGCCCAGAATGATGATCGTCAGCCCATAGCGGTGCAGCACCTCGATCCATGGCTGGCACAGGGCCACGATGCCAAAGATCATCACGGCCTGCGCCCCCGGCACGATCCAGCGTTGATTCATCTCACGAAAACTCATTTGCGGATCGCCCCAAAGCTCATCCCGCGCAGCAAGTGGTTGCGCAGCAGGAAGGTAAAGATTGCCACCGGCAGCAGGAACAGGAACGTGCCTGCCGCAATCACCGTCCAGTCGGGTAGGCCCGATCCGATCTGTGACGGGATAAAGGGGGGTGCGGTCTGCGCGCGGCGGTTGGTCATGATCAGCGCAAAGGCATATTCATTCCAGGCGGTGATGAAACAGAACACCGCCGTCGCGGCGATTCCGGTTGCGGCCTCGGGCAGCACGATCTTGAAGAAGGCCTGCATCCGCGTATAGCCGTCGACCAGGGCCGCATCCTCATATTCCTTGGGGATTTCATCAATGAACCCCTTCATCAGCCAGACCGAGAACGACAGGTTGAAGGCGGTATACAGAATAATTAGCCCCAGATGCGTGTCGTTCAGCCCCACCGCGCGGTACATCAGGAACATCGGGATCGCCACGACCACGGGCGGCAGCATCCGGGTGGACAGGATGAAGAACAGCCAATCATCCTCGCCCTTCACCTTGAACCGCGAAAAGCCGTAGGCGGTGATCGTACCCATCGACACCGCCAGAACGGTCGACGTGATGGCGATGATCAGACTGTTCATGAAGCGGCTGGGATAGCCCGAGGGCTGCACCTTGCCCTTGCCCGACCGCACCACCTTTTCGCCCCCCTCCAGCACCCGGCGTTCCCACCAGGGTGCCGCCGCAAGCTGTTCTTCGGTCGGCTGGTCGCGCAGCTGGCTGCGTTTGACCATCAGCTTCACGAAGGGCGAGATTTCGGGCTGGAAAAACACGGTCGGCGGCACCGTGGTGGCCAGATTGCGCGGCTTGAACGCCGTGGCCGTGATCCACATGATGGGTGCCAGCGTGACCAGCAGGATAACCAGAAGCGAACCCAGTGCGAGTCGGTGGCGAATGACCTCGCCCGTGGTGCGAACGGCGGCCATCTAGCGCTCCTTCACCTTGTTCAGGTATTTGATGTAGATGTTGGTGATCGCCAGAACCATGATCAGAACGATATACGCCAGCGCGCAACTCATCCCTGTCTGCCACTCCTGAAACGCCATTTTATACAGCCTGATCGAGATCACTTCGGTCGTTGGCTGACTGGCAAGGATATAGGCCAGATCAAAGGTCTTGAATGCCTCCATTGTTCGAAAAATGATAGCAATCATCAGAATCGGGGCCACCAAAGGCAGCGTAATGCGAAAGAATGTATAGCTGGCCGACGCCCGGTCGATCGCCGCTGCCTCGTAAAGGTGCTTTGGCACAGCCGAAAGCCCGGCCAGCGACAGCAGCATCACAAAGGGCGACCACATCCAGATATCGACCAGCGCAATCGCATAAAGTGCGACATCCGGGTCGGCCAGCCATTCGAAGGTGCCAAGGCCCAGCGCGTGGTTGATGATCCCGAAACTGGGGTCATAAAGGAGCTTCCAGAACAGCCCCACCACCGCCATCGACAGCATCATCGGCAACAGCAGCAGCGTGGTCAGCAGCCCCTTGTAGGGGATCTCGCGGTTCAAAAGCATCGCAATGCCGAACCCCACGATCACCTGCCCTGTCACCGACACCAGCACATATTTTGCGGTGATGGTGAAGTTGCGCCAGATGAACGGATCGCTCAAGAGGTGGCGGTAATTGTCCAGACCCACCCAGTTCGCCGGCTCATTGGTCGAGGCGCGGAAATCGGTGAACGAATAGCCCAGCGAATACAGCAGCGGGAAGATATTGAAAACGATCAGGAAAACAATCGTCGGGATGATGAACAGATTGCGGATCGCCAGATCGCTGAAGCCTCGGGATCGGCGGGCGGGACCAGCGGCGGCAAGCGAGGATTGTGCCACAGGCGGGCCTCCACGTCAGAAATCAAAGACAAAAAAGGGAGGGACGGCAACCGCCCCTCCCCAGGTACGGGAGCTTACTGGCCCCGGCCGTATTTCGCGAAGGTGGCCGTCCAGTCACCTGCCAGCGCATCAAGCGCCTCTTTCGCGGTGCCTTCGCCACCAACGATGTAGGGATAGATCCGCTGATTGAGCTGGCTCAGCAGTTCGGCATATTCCGGCACAGCCCAGAAGTCCTTCACCTTGAACATGGTCTGATAGAAGGCCTCGTTATAGGGTGTGGCATTGCGGAACTCGGCACTCTCCAGCACCGCCGCCGACGCGGTGTAGCCGCCCAGTTCAGCCCAGCGTTTCTGCGTGCTGTCCTTGATGAACCACTCAAGGAACTTCATCGCCTCTTCCTGGTTCTCCGAGTAGGAGACAACCGAAATCCCCTGCCCGCCCAGCGCCGCGAACTGATCGCCGCCCGGACCGGCGGGATTGGCGAAAAAGCCGGTATTGGCCGCGTGCGGGTTGGTCGATTCGTTCAGCAGCGCCGGGAAGAAGGCAAAGTAGTTCATGCTCATCGCCGCCAGACCCTCGGTGATGGCCTGGTTGTTTTCGACAAAGAACGTCTTGGCCCAGCCGGGCGGGGTAAAGCCGTATAGCTCGCGATACGCCTCCAGCGATGCCACGGCCTTGTCCGAGTTGATGAACCCTTCCACCTTGTAGGTCTCAGGGTCGCCCAGTTCGCCGCCAAAGGAAAACAGCGCGTTCTCGAACCCCATCGCCATCGCGTCATAGGAATTGTCGGTGTAGATCGCCACGCCATAACGGCCCTGATCGGGGCGGTGGAAGAACTCGGCAATGTCGCGCAACTGCTTCCAGTCGGCAGGCACTGCCAGATCATAGCCATACTTCGCCTTGAATGCCGCCATCTCGGCGGGGTCTTCGAACCAGTCCTTGCGATACGACCAGCCGACCGCATCCCCCTCTGCCGGGATCGCCCAGTATTTCCCCGAATTGCCGGGATACTCGGCATAGTATTTCACCGTGGCGGGGGCCATGATCTCGCCGACCTTGTTCGCATTGAAGAACTCGGTCAGGTCCACATAGTGGCCGGCCTCCGATGCCGCACCCAGCCACTGGCTGTCGCCCACGATCAGGTCATAGGCCGACCCTTTGGCGTTGAATTCGGTAAAGGCCTTGGTCTGAAAATCCGACCAGGGCGTGGTTTCCACCGTCACGGTGACGCCGGTTTCGGCCTCATATTCGTTGACCAGTTCCTGAAGATAATTCGCCGGATCCCATTCCGCCCAGAAGATCGTCAGTTCCTGCGCAAAGGCAGAGGACGTGGACAGGACCGCAATTCCAACACCGGCCATCAAGCCGGCCATTTTTCCGCGCATGGCTGTTCCTCCCGTTCATGCACATCATCGGCCGACGCGCGCAACCTCTCGGGGCTGCTTTGGTCGGACACCCCAAACTGGTATTACCAAACGCTAAAGCGCGTCAAGGGTGTTTCTTGTCACTTTGGCCGTCAAGCCGCCGCCAAACTAGACTGCCTGCCTTGGTATTTGCATTGTATACGCTGTGTTTTTCGCCGTTGGCGTTTCTGCAGGGCAGCATTTCCCAACCCTACCCTTCGTTCGATCTTGCAAATCTGGTCCAACCAGATACGTTTGTCTTTCGCCCCAAGCCGCGCCGCGCAGCCGGGCTGGTCCATTGCCGGAAAGCCCCCGCGATGACACGCATCTACCTGGTCGGCACCGCTGACACCAAGGCAGCAGAGCTGACATATCTCGCCGAACTTCTGCGCCGCCTTGGGGCGGTCGTCACCCTTGTCGACGTCGGAACGCGCACGGCGGCCATTCCCGTCGACATCCCAGCCGCCGAGGTTGCACGCCACCATCCCGACGGGACGCAAGCGGTGCTGGCCATCAATGACCGCGGCCTTGGGGTGGCTGCGATGGGCGTGGCGTTCGCCCGCTTCATCGCCTCCCGCACCGATGTTTCCGGCGTCCTCGGCATCGGTGGTGGCGGCGGCACCTCGATCATCACGGCGGGGCTGTGCGCCCTGCCCTACGGGCTGCCAAAGCTGATGGTCAGCACGCTCGCGTCGGGCGACACGGCGCCCTATGTCGGCATCTCCGACCTCATCATGATGCCCGCCGTGACCGACCTTGCCGGCCTAAACCGCATCAGCCGCAGCGTCCTGCACAACGCGGCCCACGCCATTGCGGGCATGGCCGCGCACCCGGCGCCGACTACCACCGGCAAACCCGCCATCGGGCTCACGATGTTCGGCGTCACCACGCCTTGCGTCAGCGCCATCACCGCCGCCTTGCGCGAATCCCACGATTGTCTGGTGTTCCACGCCACCGGCACCGGCGGGCGCGTGATGGAAAAGCTGGCCGACGACGGCCTGCTCACCGGCATCATCGACATCACCACCACCGAAGTGGCCGACCTTCTGTTTGGCGGTGTCCTGCCGGCCACCGAAGACCGTTTTGGAGCAATCGCCCGCACGCGCCTGCCCTGGGTCGGATCGGTCGGCGCGCTGGACATGGTGAATTTCGGTCCGCCCGAGACGATTCCCGCGCGCTACGCGAACCGCATCTTTTACCACCACAACCCACAAGTCACCCTGATGCGGACCAACGCACAAGAAAATGCCGCCGCGGGCACGTGGATCGCACAGCGCCTGAACCAATGCGACGGGCCGTTGCATCTGCTGATCCCCGAAGGCGGCATTTCCACGCTCGACGCGCCGGGTGGCGCATTCCATGATCCCGCGGCCAACGCCGCCCTCTTCAATGCGCTCGACACCACCCTGCACCGGACCAGAACCCGCCGCCTGACCCGCCTGCCCCTTCACATTAACGACCTCGCCTTCGCCGCCACCGTGGTTGCCGCCTTTCACGAACTCACCGCATGAGGCCCCAATGCCCGCAATTCCCCGCGCCAAAACTCTGACCCGCCTGCACAGCCTGATCGCTGCGGGAATCCCGATCATCGGCGGCGGTGCCGGCACGGGTCTATCCGCCAAATCCGAAGAGGCGGGCGGCATCGACCTCATCATCATCTACAACTCGGGTCGCTACCGCATGGCGGGCCGTGGCTCGGCCTCGGGCCTGCTGGCTTACGGTAATGCAAATGAAATCGTCCGGGAAATGGCGGTCGAGGTGCTGCCCGTCGTCAAACATACCCCCGTTCTGGCCGGCGTGAACGGCACCGATCCGTTCATCCTGATGCCGCAGTTTCTGGCCGAGATGAAATCCATGGGCTTTTCCGGCGTCCAGAACTTCCCCACCATTGGGCTCTTCGATGGCGCGATGCGGCAAAGCTTCGAGGAAACCGGCATGGGATATGGGCTGGAGGTGGACATGATCGCACAAGCCCACGCGCTTGATCTGCTGACCACGCCCTATGTGTTCACCCCGGATGAGGCGGCCGCGATGACCCGCGCCGGGGCCGACATCATCGTGGCCCATATGGGCGTCACCACCGGCGGGGCCATCGGGGCCACCTCTGCAAAAACCCTGGATGATTGTGTGACCCAGATCGACGCCATCGCCGCCGCCGCCCGCGCGCTGCGCCCCGACGTCATCGTGCTGTGCCACGGCGGCCCGATCGCCATGCCCGACGACGCCCGCTACATCTTTGATCGCTGTGCGACATGCCACGGCTTTTATGGCGCAAGCTCGATGGAACGCCTGCCCGTCGAACAGGCCATCGCCGCCCAGACCCGCGCCTTCAAGGCACTGACCCGCAAAGCCTGAGGACCGGACGCAAGGACCGACAATCGGGCACATCCTGCCCGACATGCAACCACCAGCCGTCAACGACTTTCATCTTCGCGCAAATATCCCCCGGAACGCCAAACCCACCGCCACGCCCGCGATATAAGGACACCGCCCATGCCCTCTCCCTATTTCATCCGCCCCGAAACAGTGCCCGCCTTCGGCTTCGACTGGGGCCAGCTTGCCCTGACCATCGGCCCCGAGGTGAACGGCGCGAAACATTTCTCTGGTGGCATCGTCACCGTGCAACCCGGTGGCGGCCATGCCCGCCACAACCACCCCGGCGCGGAAGAGATCATCCTGGTGCTGTCCGGCACCGGCCAGCAGATGGTCGAGGATGACGACGGCGCACCGGTGACGGAATTCGTCGAGGCGGGCTGCACGATCTATGTCCCGGAAAGCCGGTATCATTCAACACTCAATACCGGAACCACATCGATGACGCTGTTCGTCGTTTATTCGCCTGCCGGCCCCGAGCTTGCCCTGCGCGACCTTCCCGATTTCAGGCTCCTGCCGCCGGGGCCACAAGGCTGAATACCGCGACCGGCACCCAAAATTCTGCAAAGAATTTTGCCAGGACTGTTGAAATAGCCTTGCCGCCCAATCGGAAAATCAACGCCCCCCTAAACCCCGCCCCGGTTCCACCCCCGCCCACGGTCGCCGAACATCTCATACCCGGTGGCTGTCACCGCCAGCGTATCCTCCAGCTTCAGGAACCCGCGCGACGGGTGCAGCATCGTCGTCTCGACCGACAGCACCATCCCCGCCTCCAGCGCCCGCCCCGCATCCACGCCCTCATAGGCCACCGGATGGTTGGTCATCAGGAAGGGCACTTCGTGCGAAATCAGGCCCATCCCATGTGCAAAGAAGTCGGTGAACGCGGCTGACGGGCTGCGACTCAAAGCCGTCTCGCCCGCCGCGATCATATCGCCTCCCGTCACACCCGCCGCCACGCGTGAAAATGCCGCCTGCTGAACCGTCTCCAACTCTCCCAGCAGATCCACCAGTTCGCCGTCCGGTTCGCCGAGGCACGCCATCCGGCACAGATCGCCGATATAGCCGTGGAAATTGCCGCCTGAATCCATCGACATCACGTCACCGCGCTGCCAGATCTGATCGGACCCCGCCCGGTTGTGGCTGGTTCCCAGCGTCAGCAGGCAATAGTCGAAATGCAGCCCGCGCTGCGTCTCTTGTCGCCGCAACTCCTCGATGATGGCGTGCTTGGTCCAGCCATCACCGGCCGCCGCCATCGTGGCCTGCATGGCATCGGTGATCAGCTCGGACGCCTGGCGCAGCAGGTCCAGCTCTGCCGACGTCTTGATCGCCCGCATTGCCTCCAGCATGCCTGTCGCATCGCGCAGATGATCGGCCCCCAGGGCCCCCGCCAGAACCGCCCACGCGTCCGACGGCAGAAAGCCCGGCTCGATCCCCACCCGCTCTCCCGCAGCGCCGATCTTGGTCAGATGCTCCACCGCGGCAACAGCCGCATCGACCGACCCCCAGCAGGCGGGCAGCACGGTTGGCGTCCAGAACGGGCGGTTCGCATGTTCCCCCCCCTCCATCTTGTTGCCGATATAGGCCGCGTGATCCGGGCTGCCCCGGCGATAGACCACCACAGGCAGATAGCGGCTGTGACCGATCGCATCCATCGCAGCAAAAAAGATGAACCTGTATCCGCCCATCAGATACTGCACGTTGTGCTTTGAGGTGACGACCAGCGCATCCAGCCCCTGCGCCTCCATCAAACGGTCTATCCGGGCCAGATCGGGGGCGTGGTAGGCGGCGGGCGACGGCAAGGTGTCCATCAAGATCACTCCTCCAAAGATCGTCAGCCGATTGTATCAGGCTGATCGAGGTATTGCTGCACCGCATGCGGCGCGCGATTGTCGATGGCATCCATCACCGCGCGGGCCAGAAAATCCCCCGCATGGCCGACATCTTCATGCACCACCAGCATTTCCGACCGAAAGCGCCGCAGGAAATGAATCGAATCCTTCGTGCCCACGTCAAAGTCCCGGCCCAGCACCAGCCCGCAGGCTTCGCCCCCGGTCACCAGCGCCATCGACGATGTGGCAGACCCCAGCACCACGCCGTCGGGTCCGTCTGACATCGCAAAGCACCGCTCGGCAAAGCGCTCGACCAGCAGGGCCGGTGTATCGCTGCTGACCTCGTCAATCACGCGGGCCGCTACGCCAAGACGTGCCGCCTCTTCGGTAAAGCCCTTGATCATGTGCTGGGCATAACTCTGCCCCTTTGGCGGTGCGACCAGCGCCAGCGACCGGCGCCCCCGCGCCACCATTTCGCGCACGATGATCCGGGCAAAGATCTCGTTGTCAAAATCGAAATAGGGATGCTCCACGCCCATGTCGGTCCGGCCATGCGTGGCAAAGGGAAAGCCGCGCTCGTGCATGTAGCGCACGCGCGGATCGTCCGGGGTGGTCTGGTTGATGATGACGCCATCGGCAGACCCGGTTTCCACCACATAGCGGATCGGGGCCATCAGATCCTCTTCCGGGAAATAGGGCATCAGGATCATGTGATACGACGTGCCGCGCAGCGCAGTCGAGATTGCGTTGATCATCTGCGAGGTGTGGTTCATCACATCCTCTTCGGTCGACCGGACAAGGGCGATCACATGGGTCTTGCCGGTCCGCAGGCGCACCCCGGCGCGGTTGGGCCGATACCCCACCCGTGCGGCCATCTCGCGCACGCGCCGCTTGGTCTCCTCGCCAATATCGGGGGCATCTTTCAGCGCGCGCGACACGGTTGCAATGGAAAGCCCGGTCAGGGCGGCAATGGTTTTCAGCGTAGGGCGGGCGGTGTCTGTCATCTGATTCTCTGCATCGTCCATCCCGCCCCCTTTCCGGCAAGCTCGACTGACCCTGCGTCACCTTTCCGCGCCCGATATCCCTTAGCATTGCGGCCGATCCCGTGCAAAGGCCAAGCATCAGAAGGGATTGCCGCGACCAGACAAAGCGCGCGGGCGCGGACCGAACCTCAGAGAAAAGCATCGCAACGCGCGCATTTACCGAACCGAATCGTCGCCATTGAACTGCCCGATAAACAGGCACTGCAAGTGAAAAGATAGGCTTGATCCAAAAAACTATAACGTTATAGGATCGGGCTATAACGTTATAGTCAGGGAGGACTACAATGAAATCTGTGAAACTGGCGCTGGGGCTCATGGCCTCGGTTGCCCTGCCTTCGGTTGCCTTCGCAACCGATCTTGAAGTCACCCATTGGTGGACTTCCGGTGGCGAAGCCGCCGCCGTGACCGAGATGGCCAAAGCCTTTGACGCCTCCGGCGACAAGTGGGTCGACGGCGCCATTGCAGGTTCCGGCGGCACCGCTCGCCCAATCATCGTCAGCCGCATTCTGGGGGGTGACCCAATGGGCGCCACTCAGTTGAACCACGGCCAGCAAGCCAAGGAATTTATCGAAGCGGGCCTGTTGCAGGATCTGACTGACGTCGCCGAAGCCGAAGGCTGGAAGGACATCATCAACCCGATCAGCCTGCTCGACGCCTGCACCTTCGAAGGCAAGATTTACTGTGCGCCGGTGAACATCCACTCGTGGCAGTGGATCTGGCTTTCCAACGCGGCATTCGAGAAAGCAGGCCTTCCGGTTCCAACGAACTGGGATGAATTCGTGGCAGCAGGCCCGGCGCTTGAAGCTGCCGGCATCGTGCCGCTTGCGATGGGGCAGCAGCCTTGGCAGTCATCTGGCGCGTTCGATGTGCTGGTCGTCGGCGTCGGCGGCAAAGATCTTTACAACAAGGCATTCGTCGAACGCGATCAGGCGGCATTGACCGGGCCGGAAATGGCCAAGGTGTTTGACGCCGCCGTTGCTGCGCGGGGCCTTGCGGCCAAGTCGAACGTGCAAGACTGGAATCAGGCCACCAGCCTGGTGATCACCGGTGCGGCCGGGGGCCAGATCATGGGTGACTGGGCGCAGGGGGAATTTGCCCTGGCTGGCAAGGTCGCCGGTATAGACTACACCTGCCTGCCGGGCCTCGGGGTAAACAAGATCATATCGACCGGCGGAGATGCCTTCTATTTCCCGGTGAACAAGGACCCCGAGGTGACGGCAGCACAAAAGCGGCTTGCCTCGGTGCTGGTCAGCAAAGAGGTGCAAGTTGCGTTCAACCTGAAGAAGGGTTCGCTGCCGATCCGTGGCGATGTCGACCTCGCCGCAGCCAACGACTGCATGAAACAAGGTCTTGAGATTCTTGCGTCGGGCAACATCCTGCCATCCCTCGATCAAGTGCTTTCACCCGACACCATCGGCCAGAAGGAAGACCTGATGGTATCATTCTGGAACTCGACCACGATGACCGGTGCAGAAGCGCAAGCGGAACTCGCCGCCATCATCGGCGCTGCGGAATGATCCTATGATCCCGACGGGCCCGGCCATCCAATGGCCGGGCCCGTTTGCCTTGTCGGTTCGGGCCCATCCGTAACGAGAAGATCATGGCGCTGCACGGAGGAAAAAATGACCGAAACAGACATCCGCACGCCCACTGTGCCAGGCGCACGTTCTGCCGCGTCAGGTGCTGCGCGCCCAAACCAGATGTTCCGCAACCTGACTGCAAAGATCGCGTCGCTGCCGATGATCGCCACAGTGCTGGTCATCTTTCTGGGCTGCACGATCTGGACGGTTGTCCATTCCTTCACCAACTCCAAACTACTGCCCAAGCTCGATTTCGTCGGCCTTGATCAATATGTCCGACTGTGGGGAACCGACCGCTGGATCGTCTCGATCAAGAACCTTGCGATCTTCGGGGTCTGTTCGATGGTGTTCAGCCTGATCATCGGCTTCGCCCTCGCCGCCCTTCTGGACCGCAAGATCCGGTTCGAGAACACCTTCCGCACCATCATCCTCTACCCCTTCGCTTTGTCCTTCATCGTGACCGGCCTTGTCTGGCAATGGATCCTGAACCCCGATTTCGGGGTGCAGAAGGTGGTCCGCGACATGGGCTGGAAAACCTTCACCTTCGACCCGCTCTATACCGAAAGCATCGTCATCTACGGCATCCTGATCGCGGCCCTCTGGCAAGGCACCGGCCTTGTGATGTGCCTGATGCTGGCCGGCATCCGCGGGATAGACGAGGATATCTGGAAGGCCAGCCGGATCGAGGGCATCCCCGTCTGGAAAACCTACATCATGATCGTGATCCCGATGATCCGCCCGGTGATCGTCACAGCCGTGGTCATCGTCGCCTCCGGCATCGTCAAGGTCTATGACCTGGTGGTGGCCCAGACCTCGGGCGGCCCCGGCGTGGCGTCACAGATGCCCGCCCTCTACGTCATGGACAAGATGTTCAAGGACCAGAACCTGGCCCAAGGCTTCGCCGCCTCCACCATGATGCTGGTCACCGTCGCCATCATCCTCATCCCCTGGGCCTATATCGAATTCGGAGGCAAAAAGCGTGGCTGACCTGTCCCCCTCGCCCCGCCTTGCCGCTGGCCCGCGCGGCGCAAAACCACGTCGCACCTTCGCGCCCGCCAACATCATGCTTTATGGCACGCTGATCGTGGTGGCGGTGTATTATGCGCTGCCGCTTTACGTTATGATCGTAACCTCGCTAAAAGGCATGCCAGAAATCCGCATGGGCAACATCTTTGCCCCGCCGTTGGAAATCACCTTCCAGCCCTGGGTCAAGGCTTGGTCGCAGGCTTGCACCGGCATCAACTGCGATGGCCTGTCGCGCGGGTTTTCCAACTCGGTCTGGATATTGGTGCCTTCGCTGATCCTGTCCATCGCAATCTCGTCGGTGAACGGCTACGCGCTGTCGAACTGGAAGTTCAAGGGGTCGGAACTGTTCTTCGCCATCCTGATGATCGGCGCCTTCATTCCCTATCAGGTGATGCTGTATCCGATCGTGCTGGTGCTGAAAAACATAGGTGATGCCCTCACCTTCGGCTCCAACGCGCTGGGTCAGGGCGATATCAAGGTCTACGGCACTCTGTCCGGCCTTGTGATCGTCCACACGATCTTCGGCATGCCGATCCTGACGCTGCTCTTTCGCAACTACTTCGCCTCGCTGCCGGAGGAGTTGTTCAAGGCCGCCCGCGTCGATGGCGCAGGCTTCTGGAGCATCTTCTTCAAGATCATGCTGCCGATGAGCCTGCCAATCTTCGTCGTCGCCATGATCCTGCAAGTCACCGGGATCTGGAACGATTTCCTGTTCGGCGTGATCTACACCAAACCCGACATCTACCCGATGACGGTGCAGTTGAACAACATCGTGAACTCGGTGCAGGGGGTCAAGGAATACAACGTCAACATGGCCGCAACCCTGCTGACCGGCCTTGTTCCGCTGACCATCTACTTCATCTCCGGCAAACTTTTCGTGCGCGGCATCGCTGCGGGCGCGGTCAAAGGCTGAACGCATGCATTCCATATCCGTCAAGGACCTGACGCTGAATTTCGGGGCAGTTTCGGTCCTGAAGAACATGAACCTCGATGTGGCCGAGGGCGAATTCATCGTGCTGCTCGGCCCGTCGGGCTGCGGCAAGTCCACGCTCCTGAACTGCATCGCGGGTTTGCTGGACATTTCTGACGGGCAAATCTGGATCAAGGACAAGAACGTGACCTGGGCCGAGCCGTCCGAGCGTGGCATCGGCATGGTGTTCCAAAGCTACGCGCTTTACCCCCAGATGACGGTGCGCGGGAACCTGTCCTTCGGCCTGAAGAACGCCAAGATGCCGAAGGATGAGATTGACGCCCGCGTCGCCCGCGCCGCAGGCATCCTCCAAATCGAGCCGCTTCTCGACCGCAAGCCGGGCGCCCTGTCGGGCGGCCAGCGTCAGCGCGTTGCCATCGGCCGCGCCTTGGTGCGCGATGTCGATGTTTTCCTGTTCGACGAGCCGCTGTCGAACCTTGATGCGAAACTGCGATCTGAACTACGGGTCGAAATCAAGCGCCTGCATTCGCGGCTGAACAACACGATGGTCTATGTGACTCACGACCAGATCGAAGCGCTGACTTTGGCCGACCGCATCGCCGTCATGCGCGGCGGGATCATCCAGCAGCTTGACGCGCCGCAGGTGATCTACAACCGCCCGTCCAACCTGTTCGTCGCGGGCTTCATCGGCTCGCCCTCGATGAACTTCCTGCCCGGTGCGACCGTGGATCAGGGGCGCTCCTTTCGCTTTGGCGAGCAAATGATCGACTTGGCCGGATATGATGGCGGCGCGATCCTCGATCGCTCCAAGGCGATCCTCGGCCTGCGCCCCGAACATATCTCGATCGGCACCGACCCGCGCCCCGGCACCTCGCTGCCCGCGATGGTCGAGATCGACGAGCCGATGGGGGCCGACAGCCTTGTCTGGCTGATGGTCGGCGGGCAGCAGGTGTCGGTCCGCATCCCGGTGGAGCGGCGGCTGAACCCCGGAACCGAGGTTCACCTGCATCTCGATATTTCCAAGGCGTCGATCTTCGACGCAGGCACGGAACAGCGGATTTAGGATTTTGACCTTGTTGATGCACTCCCCTTCTCTTGTCGGATTTGACACGCGTCAAATCCGGACGCGCCTGCCTGCCCCTTGGCAGGCGCGATACCGCGCCCACCCAGCCAGGCGCGTCCGGATTTACAACCTTACGCTCCTTGCACTACGCCCATTGCCTGCGGGCTTGCGCCCTCCGA
The DNA here is from genome assembly GCA_031408575.1 of Rhodobacterales bacterium. Lineage (GTDB taxonomy): Bacteria > Pseudomonadota > Alphaproteobacteria > Rhodobacterales > Rhodobacteraceae > Aliitabrizicola. The sequence goes on along the minus strand of JANNWS010000204.1, from coordinate 45,789 downwards.
CAATCGGACCCGGCAAAGGTCCACTGGACCTTTGCTTCCGTGTCCTCTGGGCCCACGACGAACCATGACGCATATGACCGACCTTTCCGGCCTCTGGACCCTCACCGACGAAACCGGCACCCACACCGTGCCCTTCGCCATCCCTGGCGATGCAATCACCGCGCTGTACGCGGCAGGCGTGCTCCCCGATCCCTACTGGGGCCGCAACGAATATGGCATCCGCTGGGTGGCCGACCGAGACTGGACCGCCTCGCGCCGCTTCATACATGACGGCACGCCGTCAGAGCTCGCCATTGACGGCCTCGATACCGTCGCCGAAATCCGCCTTAACGGAAGCCTGATCCTGACCGCCGCAAACAGCTTCCGCCGCTTCCGCGTCCCGGCCACCGGTCTGCGCGCGGGCGAGAATGACATCACCCTCACCTTCCGCTCCGCCACCCGCGCCGCCAATGTGTTGCAGGCGGCCATGCCTTTCCCCATCCCCTATTCCGCCAACAACTGCCCGATCCCAAACGGCAACATGCTGCGCAAGGTGCAATGCGACTTCGGCTGGGACTGGAACATCGCCCTTGCCCCGTTTGGCCTGTATGGCCGCGTCGCACTGGAACCCCAAGGCGACCGGATCGACGATTTCCTTATCACCCAGACCCATGCGGCAGGCGCAGTCACGGTTGTTGTCGATGTTCACACCAATTCTACGGACACTACCGCAACCTTCTGCGATCAAACGCAAACCGCAAAATCCCACAGCGGCATCGCCCGCCTCACCTTCCACATCGATGCGCCCGGCCTGTGGTGGCCCTCCGGCCTAGGCCCGCAGACCCTACACACTCTCACCGTCACCGCAGGCACCGCCACCGCCACCCGCCGCATCGGCCTGCGCGCGCTTGATCTGATGTCGGAACATGATGCCGCGGGGCGGTCCTTCGGGTTCCGCGTCAACGGCCACATGGTCTTTGCCAAAGGCTCCAACTGGATTCCCGCAGACGCGCTGGCAGGCCGCATCACGCCCGAGAGAACGAGGCACCTCCTGCAATCCGCCGTGGACGGCAACCAGAACATGATCCGCGTCTGGGGCGGCGGGCGGTATGAGGCGGACTGGTTCTATGACCTGTGCGACGAGATGGGCCTGATGGTCTGGCAGGATTTCATGTTTTCCTGCAACCTCTACCCCTCCACACCCGGTTTTCTTGCCGAGGTCGATGCCGAAGTGCGCGACGTGGTGGCCCGCCTCAACCACCATGCCTGCCTCGCGCTCTGGTGCGGCGACAACGAACTCATCGGCGCGCTGACGTGGTTTCCCGAAAGCCGCAAAGACCGCGACCGCTACCTTGTCAGCTATGACCGCCTGAACCGCACGATCGAGACGGCCCTGCGCACCGTCGCACCCCACGCCAACTGGTGGCCGTCGTCCCCCTCGCCCGGCCCGCTGTCCTTCGGCGACGCCTGGCATGATGACAGTGCCGGCGACATGCACTTCTGGTCGGTCTGGCACGAGGGCCGTGATTTCGACCATTACCGTGATGTCTCGCCCCGCTTCTGTTCGGAATTCGGCTTTCAGTCCTACCCCTCGATGACCGCGATCCGCCGCTTCGCCGACCCTGCCGATTTCAACATCGCCGCCCCGGTGATCGAAAGCCACCAGAAGAATGCAGGCGGCAACGCCCGCATTGCCGAGACGATGTTCCGCTATTTCCGGTTCCCGGTAGACTTCGAGCATTTCGTCTACCTCAGCCAGGTCCAGCAGGGCCTTGCGATCAAGACCGCAGTCACCCATTGGCGTTCCCTGAAACCCCACTGCATGGGCGCACTTTACTGGCAACTCAACGACACATGGCCGGTGTGCTCTTGGTCCTCGCTCGATCACGGCGGCAACTGGAAGCTGCTGCATCACATGTCGCGCCATTTCTTCGCCCCCGTCACCGTCGTCGCAATCCCGCAAGGCGATACACTTGTGCTCAAGGGCGTGAACGACACCCGCACCCCCCGCGGTGTCACAGTTGACACTTTCGCACTGTCAATGGCGGGCAACCTGCGCCCGCTGGCGCGCTTCACCGCAATGCTTGGCACGACCGATGTGATTACTGTAGGCACGGTCAAAACCACCGATCTTGCCCCGGACGAGGTGCTCTTCTGGCGCTGGACTGGCGAGGGCGGCATCGAAGGCCACGACCTGCACGCCCCGAAACCGTGGAAGACCTACGACCTGACCGCACCCTGCATGACACTCACTACCAAGCCCCTCGACACCCTCTGGCACATCACCCTCGCCGCCCAAACCCTCGCCCCCTTCACCGCCCTTGAATCCGACCGGCCCGGACGCTTTAGCGACAACGCCTTTGCCCTGATCCCCGGTCACCCCCGAACGATCACCTTTGCACCCGACACTGCAGGCCCGCCCCCCCGCTTCAACCTGCGCGAGCTTCACTCTGCGACCTACGGTGCGCCCATCCCCAAGGAGACATGATGTTTTCCTATCAACTCTACTCGTCCCGCAATTTCCCACCCCTGACCGACACGCTGAAAATGCTCGCCGATCTTGGCTATGAGGGGGTCGAGGGCTACGGCGCGCTCTATGCCGACGATGTGCAGGTCGCTGACCTGATCGCCAATCTCGATCAAAGCGGGCTTGAGATGCCGACCGGCCACTTCGGCCTGGTGCAGCTGGAAACCGACCCGGCCAAGGTGCTGAGCATCGCCACCGCGCTGGGCATCAAACGCATCTACTGCCCCTATATCCTGCCTGCCGACCGCCCCTCCGTTGCTGCCGGATGGCGCGCCTTCGGCGCAAGGCTGCAGGCGGCAGGGGCGCCATTCCGCGACGCCGGCCTCGGCTTTGGCTGGCACAACCACGATTTCGAACTTGTAGCCCTGCCGGATGGCAACGTCCCGCTGGATCTGATCTTCGAAGGCGGCCCCGATCTGGAATGGGAGATTGACGTAGCCTGGGTCGTGCGCGGCGGGGCCGATCCGGTTGCCTGGATCATGAAATACGCTGAACGCGTCACCGCAGCCCACGTCAAGGACATCGCTCCCGAAGGTGAAAATGCGGCCGAAGACGGCTGGGCTGATGTCGGTCACGGCACTGTCGACTGGAAAGGGCTGATGGCTGCGCTGCGCACGACGCCCTGCACCCACTTCATCATGGAACACGACAACCCGTCCGATCCGGCACGGTTTGCAACACGCGCGATCACGGCTGCAAAGGGCTTCTGAAGCATGGATATTCTCGGCATCGGCATCATCGGCTGCGGCAACATCTCGGCCACGTATCTGCGCCTCGCCCCGCTGTTCCGGGGTCTCGAAATCCGCGCGGTCGCCGATATGAACAGCGCGGCGGCAACGGCACGGGCCGCTGAATACGGGATTGCGGCCCAGTCGGTCGAAGACCTGCTCGCCAATCCCGCCATCGATGTGGTGATCAACCTTACCATCCCCGACGCGCATTTCGCGGTGTCGAAATCCATCCTCGATGCGGGCAAGCACGTCTATTCCGAAAAGCCCCTCACCCTTGGTCTGCAAGACGGGCTTGCGCTGCGCGACCTCGCGGCGAAAAAGACCCTTCACGTCGGCTGCGCCCCCGATACCTTTCTTGGCGGCGCGCATCAGCAGGCCCGCGCCCTGATCGACGAGGGGGCCATCGGCACCGTCACCGCTGGTGCATCGGCGGTGATGAGCCACGGGATGGAACATTGGCACCCCAACCCCGATTTCTTCTTTCTGCCCGGCGGCGGCCCGATGCTGGATCTCGGACCCTATTACATCGCAAACCTGATCAACCTGATCGGCCCGGTCAAACGCGTGGCCGCCCTTACTTCGCAAGCCAGCCCGACCCGCACCATCACATCGCAACCCCGTGCGGGCGAAACCATTCCGGTCAAGACGCCCACAAACATCCACGCCTTGCTGGAGTTTGCCAACGGTGCCACGGTGAACCTGTCGACAAGCTGGGATGTCTGGGCGCACAAGCGCGCGCATGTGGAAGTGTTCGGCACCGAAGGCAGCCTGTTCCTGCCCGATCCCAACTTCTTCGGCGGCACTGTGGAACTGGCGGGCCGTGACGGCAAGATCGCCGCTGTGGCGCCTTGGGATCACCCGTTCAGCCGCCCAAACCACCAAAGTCAGAATCAGGGCATGCTGGCCAATTACCGCGCGGCAGGGCTGGCCGACATGGCGGCGGCGATCCTCGACGGGCGCGATCACCGCTGCTCGCTCGATCGCACACTGCACGGGGTCGAGGTGATGACGGCGGTGCTGCGCTCGGGAGCGACCGGGCAGTTCGTGACGCTGCAAACCACCTGCACACGGCCGGCGGCGCTTGACCCGGATCAGGCGCAGGCTCTGCTCATCTGAGCCGCCCCGCAACGATCCGCAGGCAAGACGCCGCGCCGGGCAGTGGCGTCAGCAGTTGCGAGCAAAGTATCTGGATAATCCGTCGCCCGATCCAGGTGGGGTGAAGACCGATCATCGTATCGCTTTATTGATCCGAACCAATCGCTCTGCTTCCGAGTCTCGCCAAAGCAAGACGGGACGCGGCTGCCACCCGGCACGCCCAAGAGGCCGGGTGTTCTTCGCGAAAACCTTCCACCGGCCGATTTCTGAGTGCCCATCACCCTGTGGCAAGCGCGGTCCCGCCCCGTGCAGCGAGCAGCACCGCGGCGTTCCTGAGGCTGATCCGTTTTACTCGTTCCATCGGCTGTCGCCTCCGGACCGAATGGATGATCTGCCTCGCAGAATCTATGATCGAGCGCAGGGCGGCGCGTCACACGGCGATTTGTGCCAATACCCCAGCCATTCCGTCTGCACACGGTTTGCATATGGAATTCCTATCGACATCATACTGACGGTTCCGACCCCGCTCCGCCGCTCTGTCGCAGTTCCCCCGCCCGACGCCCGTGCTAGATACACCTTAACAGATGGAGGCCCGATGCTGCTGTCCCTGACCGGCGTGACCAAGACCTACCCTACCGGCGAAGGCCCGCTGCGGGTTCTCGACGGCGTCGACCTTGCGCTTGATGCGGGCCAAAGCGTGGCCCTGACCGGCGAGTCCGGTAGCGGAAAAAGCACGCTTCTTCATCTGGTTGCAGGATTGGACGTAGCCGATGCAGGGGTGGTCCGGCTGGGCGAGGTGAACATGACGCAGACAACCGACGCCGCCCGCGCGGCGCTCCGGCGGGGAACGGTCGGCCTGGTGTTTCAGCAGTTCAACCTGATCCCGTCGCTCGATGTGGCCGCCAACCTTGCGTTTCAGGCCCGGCTGGCACAGCGCCACGATCCGGCATGGGCTACGCAACTCGCTGAAAGCCTTGGGCTGTCCGCCCTTTTGACACGCTATCCCGAACAACTTTCGGGCGGCCAGCAACAGCGTGTCGCGATCGGGCGAACCCTTGCCGCACGTCCCCGGCTGGTCCTTGCGGATGAGCCGACCGGCAATCTTGATGAGGCAACCGGCGACGCGGTGCTTGACCTGATGCTGCGCCTTGTCACCCAGACCGGTGCCGCGCTTCTGATGGTCACCCATTCCCCCCGCCTTGCCGCCCGCCTTGGAACCCGCATTCATTTGCACGGCGGGCGCATTGCATGAGGGTGGTCTTGTCTGCCCTGCTATCGCACTGGCGCCGGCACCCTCTGCAACTGTTCATGTTTATCATGGGTTTGTCGCTTGCCACTGCGCTGTGGTCCGGTGTGCAGGCGATCAATTCCGAGGCGCGGGCCAGCTATGACCGTGCCGCCGCTACGCTGGGGCAGAACACGCTGGAGCGGATCATCGCCACCGACGGCGCACCGATCCCGCAGACAACCTATGTGGCGCTGCGCCGTGCGGGGTGGATGGTGTCGCCGGTGGTCGAGGGGCAACTGGAGCGGGCTAATCTGCGCCTTCTCGGTATTGACCCGCTGACCCTGCCGCGCGAGGCGGCACAGGTGCAGACCCTAGAAGCAGACGGGCTTTCGACATTTCTGTCGGCACAAGGGCAACTGATCGTCGCACCGGAAACCGCCCAGCGCCTTGCCGGGGCCGACCTGCCGCCCTTGCGGACCGATGCCGCCCTTCCCCCCGGCATCGCGATGACCGATATCGGCATTGCCCAGCGGTTGCTGGGGCTGGAGGGCAGGCTGTCGCACCTGATCGTGTCGCCAAACACCAAAACACCCGTCACGCCCCTTCCCGCAGGGCTGATCCGCCGCGCACCGCAGGCTGAGGGCGACCTTGCCCGGCTGACAGACAGTTTCCATCTGAACCTGACCGCCTTTGGACTGCTGGCCTTTGCGGTGGGTCTGTTCATCGTCCATTCCGCCGTGGGCCTTGCCTTTGAACAACGCCGCCCGGTGTTTCGCACCTTGCGCGCTCTGGGATTGTCGGCGGGATCGCTGACCGGACTGGTGCTGTTGGAACTGATGGTTCTGGCGCTGATTGCGGGTGCGATTGGGGTTGGTCTTGGCTACGGGGTTGCCGCCGCCCTGTTGCCCGATGTTGCGGCCACCCTGCGCGGTCTTTACGGGGCTGAGGTGCCGGGAACGCTGGGGCTGCGGCCCGGATGGTGGGCGGCGGGCCTCGGGATCGCGGTTGCTGGCACGCTGGTGGCCGCCGGGCAAAGCCTGTGGCGGCTGTGGCATCTGCCGCTGCTTGCGCCTGCCCAGCCAAGGGCTTGGGCGCGCGCGTCAATCCGGTCCTTGCGCTGGCAGGGCGGTGCGGGGGCGGTGCTGCTGGCGGCGGCGCTGGTGTTGCTTATGTTCGGTCGTGGGCTTTGGTCAGGGTTCGGCGGACTTGGCGCGCTGCTGGTCGGCGCCGCGTTACTGCTGCCGTCGGTGCTGGTTGCAGTCACGGCACTGGGTGCGCGGTTGGCGCGGGGGGTTCTTACCCAATGGTTCTGGGCCGATACGCGCCAACAGGTGCCGGGCCTGTCGCTGGCGCTGATGGCGCTGTTGCTGGCATTGGCGGCGAATATCGGGGTTGGCACGATGGTCTCCAGCTTTCGGCTGACCTTCACCGGCTGGCTGGACCAGCGCCTTGCGTCCGAGCTTTACGTCACCGCGCGAACCGAAGTCGAGGCTGCGCGCATGTTGGCGTGGCTGACCCCCCGCACCGATGCCGTGCTGCCGATCTGGAATGTTGAAACCTCGATACTGGGCCGGCCGGGCGAGATCTATGCCGTGGCTGACCACGCCACCTACCGCGACAACTGGCCATTGCTGAATGCCCGCAAGGATGCTTGGGATCGGGTCGCCTCTGGCAGCGCCGTCATGGTCAATGAACAGCTTTTTCGACGTGAAGGCATGGCTTTGGGGGACGAACTTGATCTGCCCGGCGGGTCGATGACGGTGGCCGGAGTTTACTCCGACTATGGCAACCCCAAGCCGCAGGTGCTGATGTCGCCCGACGCGCTGGTGGCCCGCTTTCCCGATGTGCCGCGCCTGCGGTTCGGGCTGCGGGTACCACCGGACCGGGCCGAGGCGCTGGCGGCCGAACTGATCGCAGCGTTCGATTTGCCGCAAGGGTCGGTGATCGATCAGGCCGGGATCAAGGCGTTGTCCTTGCAGATATTCGAGCGGACCTTTTCGGTAACCGCCGCGCTGAACGTGCTGACGCTGGGGGTGGCGGGGCTTGCGATGTTTGCCAGCCTGCTGACGCTATCGGGGATGCGCCTGCCACAGGTGGCCCCGGTCTGGGCGATGGGCCTGACGCGGCGCAGACTGGCGATGCTCGATCTGGTCCGCACGCTGTTGCTGGCGACGCTGACGCTGGTCGCGGCGTTGCCGCTGGGGCTGGCAAATGCGTGGGCGCTGCTGGCGGTCGTCAACGTCGCGGCCTTTGGCTGGCGGTTGCCGATGCATGTGTTCCCGGCGGATTGGTTGCAACTTGCGGCGATTGCGCTCCTTGCGGCCTTGGCGGCCAGCGTGATCCCCGCGCTGCGACTGGCGCGGATCGCCCCTGCCGATCTTATGAAGGTTTTCGCAAATGAACGCTAAGGCCGTGTTGCTGTGGCTGCTGCTCGCCTTGCCCGCCGCTGCGCAGGGTTTTGCCGATATGGGGCGTAAGGTGGATGGCTTTTCCCTGCCGCAGCGCGGGCCGTTCAGCTTTCCCGCTGATCATGGTGCGCATCCCGATTTCCGCATCGAATGGTGGTATCTGACCGCGACGCTGACCGGCCCGGACGGCACCGAATACGGCGCGCAATGGACGCTGTTCCGCAGCGCCCTGACTGCGGGCGAAGGCGAGGGGTGGTCAAGCCCGCAACTGTGGATGGGCCACGCGGCGGTGACGACGCCTGACACACATCTTTATGCCGAACGGCTGGCACGTGGCGGCATCGGGCAGGCCGGGGTGACGGTGGCCCCCTTTATGGCCTGGATCGACGACTGGCAGATGACCAGCCGCGCGGGGGCGGGTGCAGATGCGCTGTCCGCCATTGACCTGCGCGCGACAGGGCCGGAATTCAGCTATGCCCTTGCGCTGGATGCGACCGGGCCGGTGGTGGCACAGGGCGACGGTGGCTATTCGGTAAAGTCCGCCGAAGGTCAGGCCAGCCGGTATTACTCGCAGCCGTTTTACCGGGTGACGGGCCAGATCACGGTCAGGGACCGGGAAATTCCCGTCACCGGGCAGGCCTGGCTTGACCGCGAATGGTCGTCACAACCGTTGGGGGAAGGTCAGACCGGGTGGGACTGGTTCTCGCTGATGTTCGATGATGGTGCGCGGTTGATGGGGTTCCGGATGCGCGATGGCGGTGCGGGGTTCACTTCGGCCACCTGGATCGGCAAGGACGGCACCGCCACCGCGATGCCACACGGCGCGCTGATCGCCACTCCGCTGCGCGAGGCAGATGTGGCCGACCGCGCGGTGCCGGTCGAATGGCGTCTGGAGTTGCCGCAGAAAGGTTTGGACGTGATCATTGCCGCGCTGAACCAAGGCGCATGGATGGGAACGCTGGTGCCATATTGGGAAGGCCCGATCGCCGTTTCCGGCAGTCATACCGGGCGCGGCTATCTTGAGATGACGGGCTACGGCGCGGACTGAACCGCGGCTGCCGTTACCTCAACCTCCACCAGAAACTCCTGCCGGGTAAATCCCGTCACGATCACCAGCGTCGATGCGGGCAAACGGGAGACATCCGCCAGCCAGGCATCGCGCGCAGCCATATAGCCTGCCATATGCTCGCGCCCTGTCACAAAGGCATTGATGCGGATGACATCGCCAGGCCCCATTCCGGCATCGGCCAGTATCGCCGTGCAATTGGCGAAACACAACCGGGCCTGCGCTTCGGCCCCGGAAGGCACGCTGTCGTCAGATGCGATCCCCAACTGTCCCGACGTCACGACAAGCCGCGCGCCTGCCGGCACCTCGACCCCGTGGGCATATCGCGCGAAGGGCGGGCGAATGGATGGGGGGGAGAGTGATTTCATGGTGGCTCTTTCAACGCTGCCGCTGGTCCAGTGACCCTGCGCCATCACCGCAAGGTGACGACAGCTATTCGCACATCTTCGGGCGCGTATGCATAATTTTTAAGCTATCACCCCTGAAACCTGCATGTTTCGGTGGCATTTTCCCTACATTTCGTGGCTCTGCGCCTCGCTTCCCCTCGCCCCCAGCCGTCGCGGCTCTACGCTTGGCGTAACAAGAATCAACAGGAGGTATGTCATGACACCACGTTCCAAGGTCCGCTGTTCGACCGCGCTTGCGTCGCTTCTCACCTTTGCACTCGCTGCACCGGCACTGGCCCAGAATGTGCCGGTGGTGTTTGGCACGAACTGGCTGGCGCAGGCCGAACATGGCGGTTTTTACCAGTCGGTCGCGGATGGCACCTATGCCGCCTGCGGGCTTGACGTGACGATCCAGACCGGCGGACCGCAGGTGAATAACCGCGCCCTGATGCTGGCGGGCAAGATCGACTACAACATGGGCGGCAACATGCTGGAGGCGTTCAGCGCCGTGCAGGAAGGTGTGCCCGTCGTGGCGGTCGCCGCCAGCTTCCAGAAGGAACCGCAGGTCATTCTTGCCCATCCCGGCAAGGCGAAAACTTTTGAGGATCTGAAGAACCTACCGGTGCTGCTGATCGGCGATCAGGGCTATGCCAGCTATTATCAGTGGATGAAAAAGGTCTACGGCTTTACCGATGAACAGCGCCAGCCCTATACCTTCAACATGGCGCCGTTCATTGCGGACGAGACGTCAGCCATGCAGGGCTATCTTTCGTCCGAACCGCTGATGGTGGAAAAGGAAGGCGGCTTCAAAGCCGACGTGTTCCTGCTGGCCGATCAGGGCTGGTCGACATATTCGACCACAATCGAGACGATGGCAGACACCATCGCGACCAAGCCGGAACAGGTGCAGTGCTTTGTCGATGGGTCGATCAAGGGCTGGTACAACTACATCTATGGCGACAGCGCAGCCGCCAATACCATGATCAAGAAAGACAACCCCGATATGAACGACGAGCAGATCGCCTTCGGCATCGAAAAGATGAAGGAGTCGGGCATCGTTGACAGTGGCGATACCGAAACGATGGGTATCGGCGTGATGACCGAAGCGCGGGTGAAAGACTTTTTCGACAAGATGGTGGATGCCGGTGTGGTCAACGCCGATGTCGACTGGAAGGCATCATTCACCACGGCGTTCGTCGGCAAAGGTGTGGGGCTTGATCTGAAGAAGTGATCGCCCGACACTGATCCCAACTTCTGCAGGGCGGCCTTCGGGTCGCCCTGGACCACCTGCAGGACACCCGCCATGACCGCACCCCCCCGCCCGACCCTTCCCCTTGGCCAGCGCACCCGCGTGCTGGAAATGCAGGGTGTGGACAAGACCTTCAACGGCGCGGTCATGGCGCTGCGAAAGATGTCGCTTGCGGTGAACGAGGGCGATTTCATCTCGCTGCTTGGCCCCTCGGGCTGCGGCAAATCAACCGCGCTGCGGCTGATTTCTGGGCTTATGCCGCCCACGGCAGGGCGCATTGTCTGGGAAGGCGGGGCGCAGGCCGGTGACATAGGCATGGTGTTTCAGGAACCGACGCTGATGCCCTGGGCTACGGTCGCGCAGAATGTCTGGCTGCCCTTCCGGCTGCGCGGCACCGCATTCAGCGCGGTCGAGGATCAGATCGTCGAGGCATTGAACCTTGTCGGCCTTGGCGCGTTCCGCGACGCCTATCCGCGCGAATTGTCCGGCGGCATGAAGATGCGCGTCTCCATCGCGCGGGCGCTGGTCACCAACCCGCGCCTGATCCTGATGGACGAGCCGTTTGCGGCGCTGGACGAGATCACCCGGCAAAAGCTGAACAACGACCTGCTGGCGCTGAAGGCAAAGATCGGCTGTACGGTGATCTTCGTGACCCATTCGGTGTTTGAATCCGTGTTCCTGTCGGACCGCGTGGTCATCATGGCGGCCCGCCCCGGCCGCGTGATCCGCGAGTTGACGGTGGATGCGCCCTATCCGCGCGACATGGTGTTCCGCACCTCGCCCGCCTATGCCGCCTCGTGCCGCGAAGCCTCCGACGCCCTGATCGAAGCGATGGGAGAGGTGGTTTGACCCTGACCGACCGCAGCCTTGCCTCCGACCTGCCCGACGCCGTTTACGACGCCGAAGAGGCCCGCCGCGCCCGCATGACCCGGATCGAGCGGGTGGCCAAATGGGTGCTGCCGGTGGCCGTTCTGGCGCTTGGCGTGTGGTTCTGGGACCGAATGGTGGTGTGGAACGACATACCGCATTACATTCTGCCCGGTCCCGGTCTGGTGCTGGAAACGCTGATCAAGGACTGGGCGATGCTGTTTTCCGCCTTGCTGGTGACGTTGCAGATCACGCTGATGGCGCTGGCGGTTGCGGTGATAGGCGGGGTCGGCCTTGCGGTGCTGTTCACGCAAAGCAAATGGGCCGAGATGAGCTTTTATCCCTATGCGGTAATCCTGCAGGTCACGCCGGTCGTGTCGATCGCTCCGCTGATCTTCATCTATGTGGACAACCGCACGGTTGGGCTGTTGCTGTGCGCCTGGCTTGTGGCGTTCTTTCCGATCCTGGCCAATACGACGCTGGGGTTGAAATCGGCCGATCACAACCTGACCGATCTGATGCGGATCTACCGCGCCACGCGCTGGCAGCGCCTGCGCTATCTGCAACTGCCGTCGGCGCTACCGTATTTCCTTGGCGGGCTGCGGATTGCGGGGGGACTGTCGCTGATCGGGGCGGTGGTGGCAGAATATGTGGCCGGAACCGGCGGCATCGGATCGGGCCTTGCGTTCCGAATCCTTGAGGCAGGGTATCGGCTGAACATCCCTCGCATGTTCGCCGCCCTTCTGCTGATCGCGCTGTCGGGTGTGGTGATCTTTTCCGGCCTGTCATTCCTCAGCCACATGTTGCTGCGGAAGTGGCATGAAAGCGCGTTAAAGCGGGAAACATGACGGATTTCACCCAACTGCCCGATGTGCCGCACCTGCGGCTGGAAAACGTGAGCGTGCCGGCCTGCCTTCTGGGGCTGCCGGGCGATCTGGTCCGCACCGCGATCACACTTCATGGCGACCGCATCGCCGCAGGCGATGGCGTCGCAGTTGACATGCACGGCGCCATGGTTTTTCCGGCGTTCATCGACATGCACACCCATCTGGACAAGGGCCATATCTGGCCCCGCAGCCCGAACCCCGATGGCAGTTTCATGGGCGCGCTGACTGCGGTGGGGGCCGACCGTGTGGCGCGCTGGACGGCGCAAGATGTCGCCGCCCGGATGGAGTTCTCGCTGCAATCGGCCTATGCCCACGGCACACGCGCGGCCCGCACCCATCTGGATGCGATAGTCCCGCAGGATGCGATCAGCTTTCCCGTCTTTGCCGAAAAGCGCCGCGAGTGGGCGGGGCGGATCGACTTGCAAGCGGCCTGCCTGATCGGCGCGAGTGACTTTTCCACCGACGGCCCGTTCCGCCAGACCGCCGATATCGTAGCGGCGCATGGCGGTGTGCTGGGAATGGTCACCTATCCTATGCCCGACGTGAAAACCCGCATCCTCGATTTCCTCCGCATGGCGTCCGAACGTGGCCTTTCCGCCGATTTCCATGTGGATGAGACGGGCGATCCGGCCTCAAACACGCTGCGCCTGATTGCCGAGGCGGTGCTGGAAACCGGCTTTGCCGCGCCCGTGGTGGTGGGCCACTGTTGCTCTGTCTCGGTGATGGACGAGGCGACAGCGCTTGCCACCCTTGATCTTGTCGCGAAGGCCGGCCTGAACGTGGTCAGCCTGCCGATGTGCAACCTCTATCTGCAAGACCGCACCGCCAACCGCACCCCGCGCTGGCGCGGCATAACAATGGTGCATGAGATGAAGGCGCGCGGCACCAATGTGTCTTTCGCGTCGGACAATACCCGCGATCCGTTCTTTGCCTACGGCGACATGGACATGCTGGAGGTGATGCGCGAGGCGACACGGATCGGGCATCTTGACCACAGCGGCACCGATTGGGTGCAGGCCTTCCTGACCAACCCGGCCCGCGCCTGCGGCTTTGCCGCCCCGTCGCTTGGCCCCGGCGCGCCTGCCGATCTGGTGATCTGCAAAGCCCGCAGCTGGACCGAACTTTTTGCCCGCCCCCAGTCCGACCGCATCGTGATCCGCGCCGGAAAACAGATTGACCGCACCCTGCCCGACTATGCCGACCTCGACCCCCTGATGGAGCCCGCATGAACATCGCCGCCTGCAAAGCCGCCCTCGCGCATCTGGAGATCGACGAAAACCCGGTCTCGATCCGCGCAAAAAGCCGCGATTTCTTCTGGTATTCGCCAGTGCTGAAGGCCCGCCTCGACCATGTGACAGCAGATTTCGTGGTCGCCCCGCGCAATGAGGCCGAAGTGATCGACGTCTTGCGCGCGTGCTATGCCCATGACGTTCCCGTCACCACGCGCGGGGCGGGCACCGGCAACTACGGGCAGGCGATGCCCCTGGCGGGGGGCTGCATCCTGCACATGAAGAACATGGCGGCGGTCACGGAAATTCATCAGGGCCGCGTGATCGTGCAGCCGGGGTGCCTGTTGAAAGACGTGGATGCGGCCTGCAAGGCACATTCCGCGCAGGAACTTCGGATGTTCTCGTCAACCTGGGCCACAGCCACAATCGGCGGGTTCATCGCAGGAGGGTCGGGGGGCGTCGGGTCCTGCACCTGGGGGAGCTTGCGCGACCTTGGGAACATCATCCGCCTGCGCGTCGTGACGATGGAGGCGGAACCCCGCGTGCTGGACTTCACCGGCGAGGAATTGCACCGCGTCAGCCATGCCTATGGCACCAATGGCATCATCACCGAACTGGAAATGCCGCTGGCCCCGGCCTACGACTGGGTCGAGATCTTCGTTGCGACCGATACTTTCCCTGATGCCAGCGCCTTCGCCGCCGACCTTGGCAACGAGGATGGCATCCTGAAAAAGCTGGTCACCGTGTTCGAGGCCCCGATCGCGCAGGACTATTTCCAGCGAGTCGCACAGCATGTAAAACCCGGACAGGCGCTGCTTGGCCTGATGATCGCGCCCCATGCGATGGACGGGTTCCTGACATTCCTTGCCCGCTGCCCCGGTGCCGCGATGATCTACCGCTCCGACGCACATGCCTGGGCACGCGAACCCGGCCCGGTGTTCGAATACGGCTGGAACCACACGACCCTGCGCGCTTTGAAAGTGGACCCGTCGATCACTTATCTTCAGGTGCGCTACGCGGCACCCGACCATCTTGCCAAGGTCGAACTCATCCGGGCGGCCTACCCCGGCGAGGTGATGCAACATCTTGAGGTGATGAAGGAAAACGGACGCACCATGTTCGCGGGCTTGTCCCTGGTGAAGTTCACAACCGAGGAGCGGCTTGACGAGATCGTGCGCGGCCACGAGGCGCTTGGCTGCATGATCTTCAACCCGCACCGCTATACGCTGGAGGAAGGCGGGCGCCAGACGGTCGATGACCGCCAGCTTGCCTTCAAGCGCGAGGCGGACCCGAAGGGGTTGCTGAACCCCGGCAAGATGATCGCCTGGGATGACCCGGAATTCACATTCGACCGGGTTTACAGCTATCCGGGCATGAGGGCGGCGGAATGATCGCAAAAGCGGAAAGGGGGGCTGTCTGCCCCCCTTTGGCCCGGTGCGGGCCATTCACCCCCCGAGGGTACTTTTTCCGAAAAGAAACACGGGACGCTGCAGAGCGGCAGACGCCTGCGAGTCCCGCGCGCGCCCTACATTGTCGGTTGGGCAGGACATGACCAAAGCGCTGGTTTTGTTTGCCCATCCCTGCGACGAAAGTTTTTCGGCAGCCCTGCACCGGACAGTGATTGACGCGCTGATTGCTCGCGGCTGGGAGGTGGACGACTGCGATCTGAATGCCGAAGGGTTCAACCCGGTGCTGACCGCCGGGGAACGGCGCGGCTATCATGAGGTGGGGCCGAACACCGCGCCGGTGCAGAGCTATGTCGACCGCGTGATGGCCGCCGACGTGCTTGTGCTGGTGTTCCCGGTCTGGAACTTTGGCTTTCCGGCAATCCTGAAGGGCTTTTTCGACCGGGTCTTTCTGCCCGGCGTCAGTTTTCGGCTTGAGGACGGTCTGGTGAAGCCCAACCTGACCCATATCCGCAAGCTGGTCGCCGTGACCACCTATGGTGGCACCCGCACACGCGCAATCCTGGCAGGCGACCCGCCGCGCCATGTGGTCAAGCGCGCGCTCTGGCATGTCTGCCGCCCCGAGACGATGCGCTACCTGGCGCTTTATGACATGAACCGTCTGACCGAAGCGCGCCGGACGCGCTTTCTTGACACCGTCCGGGCGGAAATGGAGCGGCTATGATGCGCGCGCTGATCGTTTATTGCCACCCGAGCGACGGCAGCTTTAACGCGGCCGTGCGCGATACCGTGCGGGCCAAGCTGGTGGGTGCCGGGGCGGATGTGCGCATCAGCGATCTTTATGCCCGAGGATTTTCGCCGATCCTGACCCCTTCGGAATGGCAGGGCTATCTGGATTGCCCCGCCAACCAGCACGGCGTCTTGCAGGACGTCGAGGATATCCGGTGGTGCGACACGCTGATCTTTGTCTATCCGACCTGGTGGTACGGGTTGCCCGCGATGCTGAAGGGTTGGCTGGACCGGGTGCTGCTGCCCGATGTGGCCTTTCTGATGCCAGATGGCATCAACAAGACCATCCGCCCCGGCTTGCAGCACATCACCCGTCTGGGCATCTTCACCACCTGCGGGGCAAGCTGGTGGCTGACCGCGTTCATCGGCGCACCGGGGCGGCGCACGCTGACGCAGGGGGTTGGTCTGCTCTGCGCGCGCGGCAAACGGAGCGTGTTCGCGGCACATTACCTGATGGACTGCTCCACCCCCGCAAGCCGCGCCCGGCATCTGGCGCGCGTTGCATCGAAGATGGATCATCTGATCGGCCCGCTGCCCGCGCGGGCGGAGGTGAGCGCATGAGCGCGCGCGACTGGGCCGGGTTCCGCGCCCCGGACTTCACCGGCATTGACCCGATGGCAACGATCGCCCTGCTGCCGACTGCCGCCATCGAACAGCACGGACCGCATCTGCCGGTGGGGACTGACACGCTGATCGCGCAGGGCATGCTGGACCGGCTGCGAGCGTCTTGCCCGGATGATCTGGACGTCCGCATCCTGCCGGTGCAGGCGGTCGGCAAATCGAACGAGCATCTGTGGGTGCGCGGCACGCTGACGCTGACTGCTGAGACGGCACTGCAGGCCTGGGTCGACATTGGACTTTCGGTCGCACGGGCGGGCATCCGCAAGATCGTCATCGTGAACAGCCACGGTGGCAACCTTGACCTGATCTCGATCCTGAGCCGCGAGTTGCGGGTGCGCGCGGGGATGCTGGCGGTGAAATGCCAGTGGACCAGCTTTGGCGTCCCCGAGGGTCTGTATCCGCCCGACGAGATGGCCTTTGGCATCCACGGCGGCGATATGGAAACGTCGCTCATGCTGGCGTTCCAGCCTGCGACGGTGGATATGACCGCCGCACGCAACTTTCGCTCCAGCGCCGAAGACGGGCGGATATCGCCTGTGGGACCGGTCAGTTATGGTTGGATCTCGCGTGATCTGAACCCGGCGGGAACGGTCGGAAATGCGGCGGCGGGAACGGCTGCAAAAGGTGTTGCGACGGCGGCGCATCAGGTGGCGGGTCTGGTTGGATTGCTGCAGACTTTGAAGACGATGAGCCTTGAGGGGTTTGATCCGGTCTGACCTCAGCCGGCGCGGGCCACAAGGTGGCCATTGCCCACGTCGTCCAGTATCAGACGCTCCGGCCCCGATCCGGCAGGGTAAACCGGGCTCGGGGCGTCACCTGCCAGACGGGGCGTTGGCGCGCGGATATGGGCGGGATCCGGCACCGGGACCGCGTCGATCAGCCGGCGGGTATAGGGATGGCGGGGGTCGCCAAAGACCTGTGCCGCCGTCCCCATCTCGACGATCTGTCCCAGTGACATGACCGCCACACGGTCGGCCACGTTCTCGACCACCGCCATGTCATGCGAGATGAAGAGATAGGCGATGCCGAAGTCGCGCTTCAGTGCCGCCAGCAGGTCCAGCACGCGGGCCTGCACCGAGACGTCCAGCGCCGAGACGCTTTCATCCGCAATGATCAGGTCTGGTTGCAGCGCCAGCGCGCGGGCGATGCAGATGCGCTGGCGCTGGCCACCCGAAAATTCGTGCGGATAGCGAGTCGCATGGTCGGCGGACAGACCGACGCGGTTAAGAAGGTCAGCCACCCGGGCGGATTGTTCGGCGGGGGTGCCGATCTGGTGGATCACAAGCGGTTCAGCGATGAGCGTGCCGATGGGCAGGCGAGAGTTGAGGGCGGCCATCGGATCCTGAAACACGATCTGGACGCGGCGGCGAAGGGTTTTCAGGGCGGAAGGGGTGAGGGACGCGAGGGATTGGCCCGCAATCCGAATGGTTCCCGTGATGGGGGCGAGCCCAACCATGGCGCGGGCAATGGTGGATTTCCCGCAACCGGATTCACCGACAAGGGCAAAGGTCTCACCGGGGTTGATCGAGAAGGACACACCCGCGACGGCATGGACCTGGTGGGTGGCACGGCCAAGGAAGCCGCCCTTGAGCGGGTAGCGGACGTGCAGGTCTTCAATGCGGGCGATCGGGGTGGGGGCAGCGGGGTTTCGCGCGTGGCCCATTTTGTCAGCCGTCGATTCCAAACGATCTGATGAAAAGCCATCCGGTTTCGATCTCCTTGACCGCGCGCCCATACGTGGTACGGCGGCCAGCAGGGCGCGCGTATACTCGGCACGTGGCCGTGCGAAGATGTCGGCAACTGCCGCCTCTTCCACCGCCGCCCCGTCGCGCATGACGATCACGCGGTCGGCCATTTCAGCGACTACGCCCATGTCATGGGTGATAAGGATGATTGCGGTGCCAAGATCGCGCTGAAGATCACGCAGCAGATCCAGCACCTCGCGCTGAACCGTCACATCAAGGGCGGTCGTCGGTTCATCCGCGATCAGCACCTCGGGGCGCAGCGCCAGCGCCATCGCAATCATCACACGCTGGCGCATCCCGCCCGACAACTCGTGCGGGTATTGGTCAAGGCGGCGTTCAGGCTGCGACAGACGTACGGACCGCAACGCCTGCAACGCTTGCGCGCGGGCCGCTGCGCGGGTGACGCCGGTATGGGCGCGGATGGCCTCGGTCAGTTGCAGACCCACCGTCAGCACCGGATTGAGCGAGGTCATCGGTTCCTGAAAAATCATCGCCATGCGGTCGCCGCGGATGGCGCGCATCTGGGTTTCGGGCAGCGTGGCAAGGTCGGTCGCACCAAGGCGGACCGATCCTGCGGTGATCCGCACGGCGGGCGGCGGCAGCAGACCCATGAGGGCAAGGGCGGTAATCGACTTGCCCGACCCGCTTTCGCCCGCGATGGCGAGGGTTTCGCCCTTGTGCAGCGTGAACGACAGGTCGGAGACGAGAGGTTTCAACCCGGCTTCGGTATTCACCGACACGCCAAGACCTTTGACCATCAGCACCGGGGATGCGTCCGGGGCAAGGGCTGCCCCAGACACTGTTGCGGTGGGTGCGGTCATTCAAACACGCAGCGCGGGAAGTAAAAGCTGACGACCCAGTTCGGCATATCGACAATCTCGGATATCCGCAGGTCGCCGCAGGTCGATACCAGCATGTAGGCATCAACCGCCGCCATGCCACGCTGCGCGCCGAGCAGGTCGATCATGTTGGCCACGGCATCGCGACAGGCTGCCATAAGGTCGGGGCCGATGCCGGTCGTCACCTCGTATCCCTTGGCATCAAGGTGGCGCGTGACCGGGCCAGGCGTGGTGAAGCGCGGGGTTTTCAGGTTCGCGCCTTTCACGAGGTCGAGCGTCAGGACCACATCCATGGGCGACTCGATCGCCGTGCCACAAACCTCGCCGTCGCCCTGCGCCGCGTGGGTGTCGCCCACGCTGAACAACGCGCCCGGCACTTCGACCGGCAGGTAGAGGATGACGCCGGAGGTCAGATCCCTGATATCAAGGTTGCCCCCCGTCCGGCGCGGGGGAACGACCGAATGCAGGCCGGGTTCGGCCATCGCATTGCCGATGGTCCCGGCAAAAGGTTTCAGCGGCACCCTGCCGTCTTTGCCCCAAAGTGCCGGGGCCATCTGGTTCGCGTCATAAGACCAGATGTGCAGGGCGGCATCGGTGAACTGATCCGCAAGCAGACCGAAACCGGGGATGTTCGCGGTCCAGCCGAACCCCCTTCCCCCATGCAGCTGGGGCGCAAAGCTGTCGATCGTGACCTTGATCGCGTCGCCCGGCATCGCCCCTTCGATGAAGATCGGGCCGGACACGGGGTTGATGCGACCGAAATCGAGGGCGGTCACATCGGCAAGGGTGGAGGACGGGCCAAGCTGGCCCGCCGATGAGTCATGACAGTGAAAGAGGATCGTCGCACCGGGGTCCACCCGTTCGGCCGGGACATTCGCGTTGTCCCAGCCGAAATGGTGCTGGCTTCCGTGGATCGTATAGTCGCAGGCCTTGCACATCGGATTACTCGGTCACGAAGACGTAGTCATAGTTGATCGGGATCGATACCGGATCGACGAACAGGTCATCCGCGCCGCCCATGCGCCCCGACTTCATGATGTAGCGCTGTTCGTTGAACACCGGCACCCAGGGGGCATCGTCCATTACCTTGGTATAGATGTCGGACCACAGCGCCATGCGGTCGGCCATCATCGCCGGATCAGCCATGCTGTCGGCCCTTGCGGCTTCGGCATCGAGCGTCTCATTGCAGTATTTCGACCAGTTCCAGCCACCCTCGCCCGCCCCCGAACACCCGAGGATCGGCCCGTAAAAGTTTGACGGATCGGGGAAATCCGCGACCCAGGCCATGCCACCCGACCAGATCATCGGGGCCGTGCCAGCGCCGCCCGCCTCGATCACATTGGCCTGTGCCAGACTTTGCAGGTTCGCCTTGACACCGATAGCCGCAAGATCCTGCTGGATCGCCTGCGCGATGCGCGGGTTCGGATCGGTGTTCATGACGTACAGATCGGTTTCGAACCCGTCGGGCAGGCCCGCCTCGGCCAAAAGTTTCTTTGCGCCCTCAACGTCAAAGGGATAGCCCTCATAGCCCTCGGTGTAGCCCGGCATCAGGGGGGGCAGAGGCTGATTGGCGGGAACCGCACGGCCGTTGATGATCTGCACGATCCGGTCTTTGTTGATCGCCATGTTGATGGCACGGCGCACCTCGACCTTGTCGAAGGGCGGTGTCTTGACGTTCAGCGTGATGTAACCGGTATGCAACTGCCGACCGACCAGCACATGTTCGGCCTGCGCCGGATCGGCCATCACCTCTTGAAATTTGGCAGGGGGAATGCCGTCGCCGGCGAAATCCACCTCGCCGTTCTGCAAGCGCAGCAGGGCCACGACCGGTTCCTGCCCGACCTCGATCAGAACCTGATCCAGATAGGGGAAACCGGCACGCCAGAAGTCGGCGTTCTTTTCAAAGACAAGACGCTGACCAAGCGTCCATTCCGCCAGCTTGAAGGCACCGGTGCCGACCGGCTTGTGGCCAAAGTCGCCCGCCGCAGCATCGACCGCCTCTTTCGGGACGACCGAGGAAAAGTTGATCGCCATGACATGCAGGAAGGTCGCATCGGGGCGGCTGAGGGTGATAGCGACTGTCAGCGGATCAATCACCTTCACGCCTTCAAGGCTGGTGGCCGACCCGTCGGCCATCGCGTCATATCCGGCGATAGAGGCGAAGAAGCCCGCACCGGGGGACAGGGTGGCGGGGTTGGTGACGCGGTCGAGCGAATATTTCACATCTTCGGCCGTCATTTCCCGCCCATTGTGGAACTTCACACCGGGGCGGAGGGTGAAGGTGTAGGTCAGCCCGTCTTCGCTGAGGGTATAGCTTTCGGCAAGGCCGGGGCGCAGCGTGGTGGTGCCGGGGACGTAATCCATCAGGCTGTCGAACAGCGATTTGATCATCGACCAGTTCTGCCAGTCGTAGCCAATCGCGGGGTCCAGCGTCGCCACGTCATCCTTGTAGGAGACGGTGATCGACCCGCCGGGTTTGGCGTTCGGGTCGGGGATGTAATCCTGCGCCGTGGCCGGGATGGCGAGGGTCAGAAGCAGCGCAGTTGAGGCGAGCAGGTTTTTCATTCGGTTCTCTCCTGTTGGTCAGCGAAGTTTGATGCGGGGGTCGATAAACGGGGTGACAAGATCGGCCAGCAGATTGCCCAGCACGATGGCTATGGCCGACACCAGCGTGACGCCCATGATGATCGGGATGTCGATGCGCTGGATCGCCTGCCAGGCAAGCTGGCCGATGCCGGGCCAGCCAAAGACGGATTCCACCACCACGATACCGCCCATGAAGACGCCGATGTCGATGCCGATCATGGCGATGACCGGCAGGATGGCATTCGGCAGTGCATGGCGCACAATGACGCGGCGGCGGGTCAGGCCCTTGGCGCGCGCGGTGCGGATGTAGTCGGCGCGCAGCACGTCGATCATCGACGACCGCATCATGCGGGCGTACCAGCCGGAACCAAGCAGCCCAAGCGTCAGCGCGGGCAGCACGAGGTGGGCCGGCGTGCCGTAGCCGCCGATGGGAAACCAGTGCAGGCGGACGGCGAAGATATAAAGCATCAGCAAGCTGACCACGAATTGCGGGGCCGAGACGGTGATGAACGAGGCGATCATCAGCGCCTGATCGGCAAAACGGTCCCGCATCAAGGCGGCGGTGATGCCCATCGTCAGGCCAAGGATCAGTTCGGCGGCGATCGCGGCGGCCATCAGCAGCAGCGTGGCGGGCAGGCGGGCGGCGACAAGGGCGGCAACCTCGGTCTTTTGCAGATAGCTGCGGCCCATGTCACCGTGGATCAGGCCGCCAAGGTAGCGGGCGTATTGCACGACGAAGGGCTGATCGAGGCCAAGTTGCTGGCGGATGCTTTCGACCGTTTGCGGCGTGGCCGAGCGTCCCGCGATCTGGCGCACGGGGTCGGCGGGCAGCACGAACAGCAAAAAGAATGTGATAAAGCTGACGCCAAGCAGGATCAGCGCGGACTGGATCAGGCGGCGCAGGATGTAGACGGGCATCAGCCGCGCCCCCCGTCGTCGGGGTCACGCGCGCCGCTTGCGGATGGCGCTGTGGTAGCCGGGGGATCGAGCAGGCCATGCGGACAAGAAAGCAAGAGTTGCATCAGCCGCGCCCCCGCTGCGTCGGGTCAAGCACATCGCGCAGCGCATCACCTATCAGATTGAAGCCGAGGGCCAACGCCAGAATGGCGGCACCGGGGATGAAGACAAGCCACGGGGCGGACTGGAAATAGGTCTGGTTCTCGAAAATGATATTTCCCCAGCTTGGTGTCGGGGGCTGCACGCCGACGCCAAGGTAGCTGAGCGTCGCCTCCAGCAGCACCGTGGTGGAAATGCCCAGCGTTCCCCAGACGATAATCGTGGGCAGAAGGTGCGGCAGGATGTGGCGGAACAGGATGCGCCCCGTCCCTGCCCCGAGGGTACGTTCGGCTGCGATGAATTCGCGTTGGGACAGTGCTGTGGTTTCGGTGTAGATCACCCGCGCGGTCTGCACCCAGTTCACCAGTGCGATCACCAGTGCCACGATCCACAACGAGGGCTGGAAGATCGCGGCAAGGCAGATCGCCAGCAACAGCGCCGGGAACGCCATCATCAGGTCGGTGAACCGCATCAGGACCGACCCGATCCAGCCCTGAAAATACCCCGCGACCAATCCCACCAGCGTGCCGATGAACAGCGCCAGCCCGTTCGCCACCACCCCGATGATCAACGAGGTGCGCGCGCCGTAAAGCAGGCGCGAGAACAGGTCGCGCCCCAAAAGATCGGTCCCCAAAAGATAGGCCCCGCCGGGCGGCAAAGGCGCACCCTCAATCGTCAGCCCGTCGAAATGCTGTTCTTCGGGGGCAAACGGGGCCAGCCACGGGGCCAGCACGGCACCGCCGCCGATCAGCACGATCAACACGATACCGAACAGCGCCAGCTTGCGCTGCATCAGCCGGGCCAACGGCCCTTTGGGTCGGGCGTCAGCCGCGATTGCGCTGGTCATCCTGCCCCCCGCTTGCCTGTGCCACGATCCGCTCGGCGGCATCCTCGAAGCTGACCCGCCATGCCATCGCGATCTGGCGCAGTTGTGCGTAAGCCTCGGCCTCGGTCCGCCCGCGCGCGGCCAACAATGTGACCGCCCGCACCACGGTTTGCCGCCCGTCCAGACGCCGCCGCAGGTCGGCCACTTCGGCGGCCAGCGCGCAGCGCGCATCGAACGCAGCCCGCGCGATCAGCAGCGCGCCGTAAGCCCCGTTGTCGCCCACCGGCTTCAGCATCTGGGCATGTGCGCCGATCCCGAGTGACCATTCGATCCGCCCCGGCGCCTCGGACCCGATCAGGGCGATCATCGGCATCGGTGCCTCGCCGGGCTTCCACGGAAACTGCGCGTCATGGCCCATGTCGGCGTCGAAAAACACGAAATCCGCCGCCAGCGCCTCTGGCAAAAGGTCGGGCCAGCAGGATGAAACTTCCAGCCCGATGGCCGCCAGTTGGCGGGTCAGCGCCTGCACCATCGGGTGCGGGCGGTGCAGGATCACCGCGCGCGCGCCGCCAAGGTTCCCGATCCGCACCTTGCGCTTCATGATACAACCCGCAAACCGGGGTTAGCCGCCCGCATGTCGGGCCGCCGGCCGGTCAGATAGGGATCGCCCGCCACCTCGCCACGGTCAGCGACAACATGGAACCGGCCGTCCTGTACCTGTGCGATCCGTACCGGCAAGGTGGTGTGATGGGTCTGCGCGTCAACGATGCCGGGCGGCGCACCCGCCAGCAGGTCCGCAAGGTTGGCATTTTCCGCGCCGGGCCGATGTGCCAGCAGCCGCGCCAGCTCGCGCACCGCGCGATGCGCCGCAGCCTCATGCGAGCTGCCGAATGCACCCGAAGACGCGGCCCTGAAATACGGTCCCGCCGCGATCAATCCCTCTGACGCGTCGCCCAGAACCGGCAGTTCGCATTCCGTCAGATTGCACGACAGCACGGGGCAGCGGTCAGGGCGGAAGCGTGCATCTTCGTGCCCCAGTGCGGCAAGGGCGGCAATGAATGCGTAAGATGACGGCCCGATCAGCGAGTTCAGGATGAAATCCGGCCGTGTCACGCGGATTTCCTCGATCATCCGCCCGACCTCCAGCGACCCGATCGGCAGATATCGGTCGCCCAGGATTGCACCCCCGGCACTGATCACTGTTTCCCGTGCCAGACGGTTCATCTCCCATCCCCAGATGTAGTTCGATCCGGTCAGATAGGCCCTGCGCCCGTAGATCGGCATGGCCCAGTTCAGCAGCGGCAACAGATGCTGGTTCGGGCAGGCATGGGTGTAGACCACATGATCGGACGCCTCGAATCCTTCATACGGCACCGCATACCACAACGTTCCGCCCACCTTTTCCAGTGTCGGGATCACCTCCTTGCGGCTCCATGACGTGACGCAACCGATGACGTGGCGGGCGGTGGTGTTGCGCAGGATGTCTTCGCAGAGCGGGCCATAGAGGTCGACATTGCCGCCGGGATCACGCTCGGTCACGATCAGGGTCAAATCGAAAGCGGGGTCGGCATTCACCTCGGCCACAGCAGCCAGCGCGCCGGTGCGGCAGGCGTCCGCAATCAGCGTATAGCTGCCCGACCGGGAATACAGCAGCCCAAGTTCGGTATGACGCTTCATGTGCCCCACATTGACCCAAAATAAAAAAACCCCGCCCTGTCCACATGAAATGCAGACTGGATGCGGGGCCCGGATGCCGTCCGGCAAAATGCCGATGTCATATCACGATGGCGCGCGCCGCGCCCGGCGTCAACTACGCGCGTGTCGCAGCAGCCAATTAGCAATCCCCTTCTGAAATTGACGCACATTTGTGCACTTCAAGCGCGGGTTCGTCCCATCGTGGCCAACCTTTGGGCAAAACGCGGGTCTGACTCCGGGAATTGCACTCCGCCCATCAGCCCGGAAGCGGAGGTATAGGAACTTCGGTAAAACCCTGCTGGGTCCATTGATAGGCGCTGACATCAGTGCGGAACATGCCCACCCTTGGTGTGCCTATATCAAGAATCTCGACCATCACGGCAGTCCAAAGAAGGCTCATAAGCACGGCAAGGGCGCGGTGATGCTTGCCCTGGAGACCGAATTGATAACCCAGCACCGCCATTCCGATCAGGTTGAGCGCAAACAGCAGCATCACAAGCTGATGCGGCAGCGCGACAGCCATCGCATAGCGCATCGCGGCCGTCATGTCGAAGGTGTGGTTCAGCGCGTTCAGAAGAGAGGTCGTGACCGGACCGGGGTTTTCCTGCGCAAGTGCAGTCATATGGCCCCAGATTTCGGTTTGAAGTTCCGACGTACGGGCGGTCGTGGCGTCAATATCGGGCGAGGCCCTGTCGGCCAGAACGAAGGTCAGTCGCTGTTCAGTATAGTTTTCCAGCAGCTTTGCGATCGCGGCGGCACGGACATGGTCGATAGCGGTCGCCTGCAACCACGCCGTGCCGATGGCATTGGCCTCTTGCAGGGTGCCTTGGCGACGTTCGGCGGCACGGCTTGTTGCCATCGACAGGTTGAACGCCAGAACAAACACCATCAGGCCCAAGATGCTGGTGACAACCAACCCCACGCCCTCGTCCGGCTTTTCCTTGGCCATTGCGCGCCTGCGGCCAAAGAAATAGCCTGCTTCACGGGTAACAGATTGCGTCACCAGCAACAGGATGCCAAAGGCCGCTACGCTCCACGCGGCAAGGTCTCCAAGCCAAGTTATCATTTCCGTCTCTCGCCCCTCTTTGTCCCGTTCCAGACGCAGTCCCGCCGGAGCTTTTTGCTGCGCCGTGGAAGCATAGGCATCGCCCTGTAAAAAAGGAAATCCCGGCAGGCCACGCCGTCAGCGCCGCATCAGCCCGCCCAACCCTGCCGACCCGACGGCGGCCAGAATGATGGCCCCCACCAGAATCTCGCGCATATAGCTGTCGACGGCCATTTGCGTCAGCCCGTTGTCCAGCACCGCAAGGATCAGCACGCCAACCAGCGTGGCATGGACGCGGGGTTCGGCATCTTCGCTCATCGTCATGCCAAGAAAGACCGCAGCGATAGCGTCCAGCATCAGGCCGTTGCCCTGCGTCGGGTTGGCCGAGGCGACGCGGGCGGCATACATCAGCCCGGCCCCCGCTGCACCCAGCCCCGTCAGCGCAAAGGCGCTGGTCCGCAACAGACGCACGCGGACACCGGCCAGACGTGCCGCCTCCATATTGCCGCCGATGGCGTAAAGGCGGCGGCCCCACGTGGTCTGCTCCAAAAGGAACCACACCAACGCTAGCACACCCAGCGCCACCAGCGACAGGGCCGGCACCGATACGCCCAGCACATCGACGCCACCGCGCGCGAAATTGCTGAAGGGTTCGGGGATATCCTTGCCGAAGATGGTGCGGCCATCGCTGATCAGAAAGGCGAAACCGCCAAAGATGGTAAGCGTTCCCAGCGTGGCGACAAAGGGCAGGATGCCGACGAACGCCACCAGCAGGCCGTTCAGGATGCCGCCCAGAACGCCCGCCGCAAGTGCCGCAACGATCGCCACTGTCACGCCATAGGGCGCGAACAGAACCCCCGCCACCACGCCGGAGAGGCTGGCCATTGCCCCCACGCTCAGGTCGAAATCGCCCATTACCATCACGATGGTCATGGCAAAGGCCACCACTGCCAGCATGCTGATCTGCTGCGAGATGTTCAGCAGGTTGCGGCCCGTCAGGAACGTCTCGGGCAGCATCACGGCGAAAAACAGCACGATCGCGCCAAAGCCTGCCAGCGTGCCGTAGCGGCGCAACCACGTCATGCAGCATCCCCATAAATCGCGGCCAACAGGCCCGCGGCATCCAGCCCTTTGGCCTCGACGATTGCCACCTGCCGCCCGTCGCGCAGGATCAGGATGCGGTCGCAGAGGCCCAGTAATTCGGGCAGGTCTGTCGAGGTCAGGATCACAGCACAGCCTTCCCCGCCCGCCGTGCGGATCATGTCATAGATATCGGCGCGCGCCCCCACATCGACGCTGCGTGTCGGATCGTCCAGCAGCAGCAGGCGCGGTTTACCCGCAATTGCCCGTGCAAACAGCACCTTTTGCTGGTTTCCGCCCGAGAGCGCCCGCACCGGCTGGGCCACACCCTTGGCCTTCAATCGCACCTGCGCGGCCAGGCGCCGCGCCATCGCCCGCTCGGCCCGGCCCGACATGATGCCCGGCAGAACGGCGAGGCCCTTCAGATGCGGCAGCACCATGTTCGCGGTGATGCTGCGGCCCATTGCCAGCCCCTCACGCCGCCGCTCACGCGGGACGATGGCGACACCCGATGACCACGCGGCGAACGGCCCGGCAGAGCGGTTTTGCCCGGCAACGCTGATCTGCCCTGCCCGCAGCTGTCCCTCGCCCAGAAACAGGCGCAGCACCTCGGACTGGCCTGCATCCTCCAGCCCCGCGACGCCCAGCACCTCGCCCGCGCGCAGAGTGAAACTGATATCGCGCAGCCGGTCCGTCGCCGCATCCGCGACCGTAGCCGCCAGTTCAACCCCGATGCCTCCGCGTCGCGGCGGCACCCGTTCCGTCACATCGCGGCCCGTCATCGCGCGGATCAAACCTGCACGGTCAACACCGGCCATCGCCGCCGTCAGAACGCTTGCACCATCGCGCAACACAGTCACCCGGTCGGCCAGCGCCATCACCTCATCAATCCGGTGCGAGACGTAAAGGATCGCGGCCCCAGACCGGCGCAGCTCATGGATCACCCGAAACAGGCGTTCGGCTTCGGCGTGGGTCAGGGCGGCGGTCGGCTCATCCAGCACGAACAGCCGTGGTGCGGTGTCGGATGCGACCAGCATCGCGGCCAGCCGGATCAGCATCCGGTCACCCATCGCCAGCCGCGCGACCTTTTGCCTTGGATCAATCCAGGTTGCGCCAAACCGCGCCAGAGCCTGTGCCGCAATCCGGTTCACCGCAAGCCAATCCACTGCCACGCCGAACCGCCGGGGGGCCGCGCGACCCAGCATTATGTTCTCCGCGACAGTCAGTTGCGGGACGATGTTCAACTCCTGATGGACAAAGCGGAACCCCAAAGCCGCCAATTCGGCGGGCGAAGTCAGCGATACCGCGACACCGTCAAGCATCGCCTCGATCCGGTCAGCGGGCGTTACCCCCGCCAGTACCCGGATCAGTGTCGATTTTCCCGCGCCGTTTTCGCCCATCAGGGCATGCACCTCGCCCGACCGCAGCGTCAGGGCCACATCGGTCAGCGCAGGCACGCCCGCGTAGGATTTGCTGACATGGGACAGCGCCAGAAAGGTCATCGCACTATGGTCGGGGCTGCGCTACCAAAGCAACGCAGCCCCGATCCGATCATTCCGCCACGTTCGACTTGGTGATCAGCCGGGTCGGCACATAGATCACCGGCTCGCGGATCGTCTCGCCTGCCATGACGCGGGCCACGGCTGCCGCCGTGGCCGAACCGATGCCGACGAAATCCTGCGCCATCGACGCCTCGAAGTTGCCGCCTGCCGAAATCGCCTCGCGCGCCTGCGGGTTGGCGTCGATGCCGGTGATCACGATGCCCTCACCCTGCCGGCCTGCCGCCTCGATGGCCTGCAACGCGCCCAGGGCGGGCTGGTCCCATGCGGCCCAGACGGCAGCGATTGACCCCGGTTCGGGGTTTGCGGTCAGGATCGCCTCCATCTTGGCGCGGCTGTCTGCGATGCCGCCGTCCTGCACATCGGGGGTCACACGGTCCAGCACCTTGATGTCGGGGTTATTGGCAAAGATCGCGTCGGCAATCACGCCGCGGATCTGCACCGGCGGAAAGGGATCGAAGGTGAACATCACGACATTGCCTTTGCCACCGATCCGGTTGGCGACGTATGCCGCCGTTTCCGCGGCCATCGCATAGCCGTTCGAGGTGACGTTGGTGGCCAGCAGCGGGCTGATCCCCGCATCCATGCCGACCACGGGAATACCCGCCGCCTTGGCCGCATCAAGGCCCGCCGCGACCTGCGCGGGATCGACGTTGATGACGATGGCATTGACCTGCTGGGTCACCGCATCCTCGATCCGGGCGATCACGGCGGCAACATCGCCTGCCGTGTCGATCACATTGACCTCCAACCCCTTTTCGGTCGCCGCTGCCTTGAAGCCGTCAAGGTAGAACTGCGTCCCCGGCTGTGCGAGGTAAGGGGTAATCACCGTCACCCTTCCCTCGGCAAACGCCACCGTCGCAAGCGCCAGCGCGCTGACCGCGCCCAGCCCCGCAAGACCGGCCATGCGCCGGATCATCCCGAAAGTCATCATTCCTCTCCCCTGTCATAGTGTCGCTGCCCGTCGAATCCGGGTCTGTCGAGCAACTGTAGCCGGGACTGCGCGGTTTGCCAGTGCCGGCGTTGCCCTTGCGTCAGGTATTGGTTTTTGTTGCCAGAGCCGGTCTGATCCCGCGCAATGCCTCATAGGCGGGTCGGTACAGCGCGAAGGTGGCGTCATAGCCGGCCTTGCGCGCCGGATCCGGCTCATACGTCCGGTCATAGGTCACGATTTCACCCAAAGCCGTGTCAAGATCGCGGTGCAGCCCTGCGGCAACCGAGGCGAGCGCCGCCGCCCCCAGCGTTCCCGCGTCCGCCACCGCAAGGCGCTTCAGAGGCCGGCCCACCACATCGGCGCGGATCTGATTCCAGATGTCTGACCGGAAGCCGCCACCACCGCACAGCAACACCTCCGCGCGCCGCGCGCTTGATGCCTCCAGCGAGCCAAGCAGAAGCCGCGCAGAAAAGGCGACGCCTTCATACACGCCGCGCGCCATCTCGGCCCGGCCCATGCCCGCACCAAGGCCGACAAAGGCACCCCGCGCCTGCGCATCCCACAGGGGCGCGCGTTCGCCCGCCAGATGCGGCAGAAAGAGCGGGGCTGTTCCGGCATGCGCCGCCTCCTCGGCCATGATTTCGGGCGTGATCCCAAAGGCGGCACAGAACCATGCAACCGACGCGCCCCCCGATTGGGTCGGCCCCGCATGCAGCGTCACCCCGCCGTTGCGCGGAAAGACCAGCACCCCCGGCTCGCCGGTCGCCCGTTCCGACACGATCCCCAGAACCTCGCTGGTGCCGCTCAGATACACCGCGTCACCTTCGGATTTCATGCCGACGCCATACATCGCGGCCCAGGCATCCATGATGCCGACCGAAACCGGCACTTCGGGCAGACCGGGGGCCAGCCGCATGACGCCCGCAACCGACGCCGCATCGCGCAGCGGCACCAGCCGCGCCGCCGCCCCCGGCACCAGCGCCAGAACGTCCGGCACATAGGCCAGATCGCGCCCGACAAGCCCGATGTTGGACATCGGATCGCTGCCCCATGCGCCTGTCAGATGCCGAACGACGAAATCCTTGGGCAGCATCACGGCATGGGTTTGCGCCCACAGATCGGGCCGCGCGGCAGCCATCCAGCCCATCCGCGCCAGCGCGTGGCTCGCGTCAACCGGCAAAGGCGCGCCCCACCAGCGCATCCGGTCGGCGGTGCTGACCCGCGCATCCAGTGCCGTAGCGACCCCGGCACAGCGCCCGTCCTGCCAGACGATTGCGGGCGCCAGAGCCTGCCCCGCCGCGTCCACGAACACATGCGTATTGACCTGCGAGGTGACACCCACCGCCCGCACCCGGACAGCCAGCCCTTCGGCACGCAACCGCTCCAACACGGCGTCCACCCGCGTCAGCCAGTCGGCGGGCGACTGTTCCACCACGCCGCCCGGCCCCCGCGTTGTCGGATAATCCGACACATGGGAAAACTGTGGGCGTCCGCGCAGATCGAATGCCGCCGCCTTGATGCTTGTGGTCCCGATGTCGATGCCCAGCACCAGATCGTCGGTCATGCAGTTCCCCTTGAATTCTCGCCGCACTTTCGCCCAAGGCCGCGCCCCAAGTCCAGAGACGCCATGACCGGCGGTATCCCACAGGTCGACCAAAGTCTTGTGGACAGGGCCGCACTCCTGCCCCCCAATGCAGTTAACCGTCCCGCAGAAGAGCGCGACGCCAAGGGAGGAAGCCATGCTTGACCAGACACCGGATACGGTGGTCACCCAGCTATTGGGCGACCTGAACGATGCTCTCGCCAAAGCCGATACCGCTGCCGTGGCAGCCCTGTTCGAGGCTGATGGCTATTGGCGCGACCTTGCCAGCGTCACCTGGAACATCAAGACAATGGAAGGGCGCAGCCAGATCGCCGCCATGCTGGACGCACAGCTTGGTGCGACGGGTCCGCATGGTTTCACTATCACCCCCGGCGAGGTGGCCGAAGATGGCGGCGGCTTTCATCAGGCCTGGATCGACTTTGAAACCACTGTCGGGCGCGGACACGGCCATATCCGCATCCGTGACGGGAAGATCTGGACGCTGCTTACCACGCTCAAGGAACTGAAGGGCCATGAAGAGCGCAAGGGGCCAAGCCGCCCCAAGGGCGTTGCCCACACGCTGGAACGTGGCCGCAAGACCTGGGCCGAGGCGCGGGCGGATGAGGCGTCCACCCTTGGCACCGATACCCAGCCCGAGGTGCTGATCATCGGCGGCGGTCAGGGCGGCATCGCGTTGGGCGCGCGGCTGCGCCAACTCGACGTGCCGACGATCATCATCGAAAAGAATGCGCGGGCCGGCGACAGCTGGCGCAACCGCTACAAATCGCTCTGCCTGCATGACCCGGTCTGGTACGACCATCTGCCCTATATCCCGTTTCCCGCGAACTGGCCGATCTTTGCGCCCAAGGACAAGCTGGGCGACTGGCTGGAGATGTATACGCGGGTGATGGAGCTGAACTACTGGACCAGCACTGTCGCCAAATCGGCAAAATACGACGAGGCAAAGAAAGAGTGGGAGGTACACGTCACCCGCGATGGCCACGACGTCGTGCTGCGTCCGAAACAGCTGGTGCTGGCCACCGGCATGTCGGCCAAGGCGAACTGGCCCAAGTTTCCGGGGCAGGATCTGTTCAAGGGCGAACAGCAACATTCCAGCACCCATCCCGGCCCCGATGGCTGTGTCGGCAAAAAGGTGGTCGTTATCGGCTCCAACAACTCCAGCCATGATATTTGTGCGGCCCTGTGGGAGGCGGGCGTGGATGTGACGATGGTGCAGCGGTCCACCACGCATATCGTGCGGTCCGAGCCCCTGATGAAGCACGGCCTTGGCTCGCTTTATTCCGAAGAGGCGGTTGCGGCGGGAATGACCACCGACAAGGCCGATCTGATCTTTGCGTCGATCCCCTATGCGATCCTGCCCGCGTTTCAAAAGCCGATCTACGACACGATCAAGGCCGAGGATGCCGACTTTTATGCCGGGCTGGAGAAGGCGGGCTTCATGCTCGACTGGGGGGCCGATGGCACCGGCTTGTTCATGAAATACCTGCGGCGCGGGTCGGGCTATTACATCGACGTGGGCGCAAGCCAGTTGATCATCGATGGCAAGATCAAGCTGAAGGCGGGGTCGGACGTGGATCATTTGACGGAAACCTCGGTCGTGCTGAAGGACGGCACCGAATTGCCCGCCGATGTCGTGATCTACGCCACCGGCTATGGCTCGATGAACGGCTGGGCCGCCGATCTGATCAGCCAGGAGGTGGCGGACAAGGTAGGCAAGTGCTGGGGCCTTGGGTCGGATACCGCCAAAGACCCCGGCCCGTGGGAGGGTGAGCAGCGCAACATGTGGAAGCCGACCGCACAGGAAGGCCTGTGGTTTCACGGTGGGAACCTGCACCAGTCCCGGCATTATTCGCAGTTTCTGGCGCTGCAACTGAAGGCACGTCAGGTCGGCATCCCGACGCCGGTTTACGGCAGGGGCAAGGTACATCATCTGAAATAGGCAGTGGGGGGCGGCGCGCGGGTGCCGCCCTTTTTCACAACTGCCCAAAAACATGGCTTGGCGGTGCGTCCACCGCGTGATGGACGCTGACACGCCGCAAAGGGCATTAATCCGTGGTGCCATGCCGCCAGATGTGAAACGACTATCGGGAACGCCAAGGAAACCCGGTCCCCATGTCGATCCTCGCCAGCATCCACCATCTGACCCATTACCAGTATGACCGCCCGGTCGTGCTGGGGCCGCAGGTGATCCGGCTGCGCCCCGCACCGCATAGCCGCACCCGCGTGGTGTCACATTCGCTGAAGGTCAGCCCGGCGCAGCATTTCGTGAACCACCAGCAAGACCCCTATGGCAACTGGCTGGCCCGCTTTGTCTTTCCCGAGCCGGTGCGGGAGTTCAAGATCGAGGTCGATCTTGTCGCTGACATGACCGTCTACAACCCGTTCGATTTCTTCGTCGAGGCGGCGGCGGAAGAGTTTCCGTTCGAATACCCCGACGATATCGAACCCGACCTTATGATTTACCGCACGCCGGAACCGGCGGGGCCGCACCTTGCGCGGTTCCTTGCCTCGATCGACCGCCGGCCAATGCGGACCGTCGATTTCGTCGTGGGCCTGAATGCCAAGGTTGCGAACGAGGTCGGCTATGTCATCCGCATGGAACCCGGCGTGCAGACGCCCGAGGAAACCTTCGCCTCGGGTAAGGGCTCGTGCCGCGATTCAAGCTGGCTGCTGGTGCAGACGTTGCGCCATCTGGGCTTTGCCGCGCGCTTTGTGTCGGGCTATCTGATCCAGTTGAAGCCCGACCTGAAGGCCATCGACGGCCCCTCTGGCACCGCCGTGGATTTCACCGATCTGCATGCCTGGTGCGAGGTCTATCTGCCGGGGGCTGGCTGGATCGGGCTTGACCCCACCAGCGGCTTGCTGACAGGGGAAAGCCACATCCCGCTTGCCGCCACGCCCCATTTCCGCAATGCGGCCCCGATCTCCGGCATGGCCAGCTATGCCGAAGTCAGCTTTGGCTTCGATATGTCGGTCACACGCACCGCCGAACATCCGCGCATCACCAAGCCGTTCTCGGATGCCGCATGGGCCGACCTTGACGCCGTGGGCCGCAAGGTTGATGCGGCATTGGCCGCAGGCGACGTGCGCCTGACGATGGGCGGCGAGCCGACGTTCGTCTCGATCGACGATTTCGAGGCGGGAGAGTGGAACACCGACGCCGTTGGTCCCACCAAGCGCGCCTATGCCGACGAATTGATCCGCCGCTTGCGCGACCGCTTTGCTCCCGGCGGTTTCCTGCACTACGGGCAGGGCAAATGGTATCCGGGCGAGACGCTGCCGCGCTGGACCTTTTCGCTTTATTGGCGGCGCGATGGCAAGCCGGTGTGGAACGACGCGGACCTGATCGCTGTTGAAGGGGCCGATGGCGGCGTCACCCCCGCGCAGGCCAGCGCGCTGCTGGAAACAATTGCCGTTGAACTGGGCCTGCCCGCCGAAAACGTGGTGCCTGCCTTTGAAGATCCCGCCGAATGGATCATCAAGGAGGGCAACCTGCCGGAAAACGTGACGCCCGCAAATTCCGAACTGAAAGACCCCGAAGAACGCAACCGCATCGCCCGCGTCTTTGGCCGTGGCCTGACCGAACCTTCGGGGTTCGTGCTTCCGGTGCAACGCTGGCAGGCCCGCGCGCAGAAAACATGGCTGTCAGAGAAATGGAACCTGCGGCGGGGGCACCTGTTTCTTGTGCCGGGGGACAGCCCGGTCGGCTACCGCCTGCCGCTGGGTGCGCTGCCGCATGTGAAGGCGACCGAATTTCCCTACATCAACCCCGCCGATCCGTTCGAAGAGCGCGGCGATCTGCCGGAGTTCGTGGCCCCCGAGGCCTCCGCCGAGCGCCCTCAGGCGCGTGCCAGCTTTACCCCGTCGGAACCCGTGCAGGACCGGGTGGAGCAGGCCATTTCCGACCTTGACGGGGTGGTGCGAACCGCCCTGTCGGTAGAACCCCGCGACGGGCGCCTTTGCGTGTTCATGCCCCCGGTGGAGCGGATCGAGGATTACCTTGAACTGATCGCGGCAGCCGAATCCGCCGCCCGAAAGCTGGGCCTGCCCGTGCATATCGAAGGCTATGCCCCACCCCATGACCCACGGATGAACGTCATCCGCGTGGCCCCCGATCCGGGCGTGATCGAGGTGAACATCCATCCCGCCGCCACCTGGGACGACTGCGTGGCAACCACCGAAGCGGTCTATGACGAGGCGCGCAATATCCGCCTTGGGGCCGACAAGTTCATGATCGACGGCAAGCATACCGGCACCGGGGGCGGCAATCATGTGGTCGTGGGCGGGGTCACCCCCACCGACAGCCCCTTCCTGCGCCGCCCCGATCTGCTGCGCTCGCTGATCCTGCACTGGGTCCGGCACCCAAGCCTCAGCTACCTGTTCTCGGGTCTGTTCATCGGCCCCACATCACAGGCCCCCCGGATCGACGAGGCGCGGCACGATGCCCTCTACGAGCTTGAAATGGCGCTGGCGCAGATTCCCGCCGCTGGCAGCAAACCGGCCCCGTGGCTGGTGGACCGCCTGCTGCGAAACCTGCTGGTCGATGTCACCGGCAACACCCACCGCGCCGAGATCTGCATCGACAAGCTTTACTCCCCCGACGGCCCCACCGGCCGCCTTGGTCTGGTGGAATTCCGCGCCTTCGAGATGCCGCCCAACCCACGCATGTCGCTGGCCCAGCAATTGCTGATCCGCGCATTGATCGCGCGGATGTGGCACAGCCCTGCCACCGGCACCCTGCCCCGCTGGGGCACCACGCTGCATGACCGCTTCATGTTGCCGCATCATGTCTGGGAAGACTTCCTCGACGTGCTGCGCGACCTGCGCGACCACGGGTTCGACATGCAATCCGACTGGTTCACCGCACAGGCCGAGTTCCGCTTTCCGTTCTGCGGCGAGGTCAGCGTCGAGGGTGTCACGCTGGAATTGCGTCAGGCTTTGGAGCCGTGGCATGTGCTGGGCGAAACCGGGGCGATCGGCGGCACGGTGCGCTATACCGACAGTTCGGTGGAACGGCTGCAGGTCAAGCTGACGACCGCCACGCCCGACCGCTATACCGTCACCTGCAACCGCCGCCGCGTGCCGCTGACGCCGACCGGCACCAACGGCGTCTCGGTTGCCGCCGTGCGCTACAAGGCGTGGCAACCGGCGCTGTCGCTGCACCCGGTCTTGCCGGTGAACGCGCCGCTGACCTTCGACATCTACGACACATGGACCGGCCGCCCGCTTGGCGGCTGTACCTACCACGTCGCCCATCCCGGCGGGCGCAGCTATGACACCTTCCCGGTCAACGGGAACGAGGCCGAAGCGCGCCGGCTTGCGCGCTTTGAACCGCATGGCCACACCCCGCACGCCTATGATCCGGTGCCGGAAACCCCGCACTGCGAATTTCCGATGACGCTTGATCTGCGCCGCGCGCCGGGGCTGTGACGGATGCCAAGGGCGCAACCCCGGCCCGCCAAGGGCAGGCTGTTCGCCAGCTATCGCCCCCTGCCCGGTGTGCCGGATGAACTGGTGGCCCCCGATGGCACCATGCGCCCGGCCTGGGCGGGGATCATCGCGCATCTCGAGGCGCTTTCGCCGCAAGACATCGGGCGCAACATCGCGCGGGGCGAGCAATATCTGCGCGATGCGGGCGTGTTTTTCCGCACCTATGGCGCGGGTCAGTCGGAACGCGACTGGCCATTCAGCCCGCTGCCGATCCTGCTGCCCGAGGCGGAATGGGCGCAGATCACGGACGGGCTATCTGAGCGCGCAGACCTGCTGGAAGCCGTGGTGGCTGATCTATATGGCGAAAACCGCCTTGTCGCCGACGGCCACCTGCCCGCCGCCCTGATCGCGGAAAACCCTGAATGGCTGCGCCCGGTGGTGGGCATAACCCCAAGGTCAGGCCACTTCCTGCACTTCCTTGCCTTCGAGATCGGGCGCGGCCCCGATGGGCGCTGGTGGGTGCTGGGGGATCGCACGCAGGCCCCTTCAGGTGCAGGCTTTGCGCTTGAAAACCGCGTGGCGGCCACACGGGTATTCTCCGAGATCTACGGGCAGAGCAACGTCCACCGCCTTGCCGGCTTCTTTCGGGCCTTCCGCGATGCGCTGAACGGGTTGCAGGCCGATGCCTCGGTCCGCGCAGGGGCCAAAGTCGGCATCCTGACCCCCGGCCCGATGACCGATACCTACTATGAGCATGCCTATATCGCCCGCTATCTTGGTCTGACGCTGCTGGAAGGCGGCGATCTGACGGTCGAGGATGGCGCGCTGAAGGTGCGCACGGTGTCCGGCCCCGCCCCCATCGACGTGCTGTGGCGCAGGCTGGACGCCGCTTGGGCCGACCCGCTGGAACTGGATGACACGAGCCGGATCGGTACGCCCGGTTTGCTGTCCGCCCTGCGCGCGGGAACGGTGACGCTGGTGAATGCCCTTGGTGTGGGGGTGTTGGAAAGCCAGGCGATGCTCGCCTTCCTGCCGGGCATTGCCGAAGTGCTGAACGGCAGGCCGCTGAAGCTGCCCAATATCGCCACATGGTGGTGCGGCCAGAAGGCCGAATTGAACCACGTTCGCGCCCATGCTGCCGGCATGCTGATCGGCCCCGCCATGGCGACCCGACTGCCGTTCGAAACGAATGACACCCACGCGCTGGCAGGCCAGTTGCGCGGGTGCGATCAAAGCCTTGACGACTGGCTGGTGGCAAATGGCCCGGTCCTTGTCGGACAGGAGCTTGTTACCCTGTCCACCACACCGGTCTGGCAGGACGGCGCGCTTGTTCCCCGCCCGATGACGATCCGGGTCTTTCTGGCCCGCACGCCGCAGGGCTGGCAGGTGATGCCCGGCGGCTTTGCCCGGATCGGCACCTCGGCCGACACCACGGCCATTGCGATGCAGCAGGGCAGCACAGTGGCCGATGTCTGGATCGTGGCCGATACCCCGGTGCGCGATGAAACGATGCTTGCGGCGCCCACCCAGGCCTTTGCCCGCGCCGAACCCGGCGCGCTGCCTAGCCGTGCCGCCGACAACCTCTATTGGCTTGGCCGCTACATCGAACGCACCGAGGGTCTGCTGCGCCTGACCCGCGCCTACAATGCGCGGCGGAACGAGGCCGGAAATGACGCGCTTCGCGGTTTGATCGCCAAAGAGCTTGGCCGCTACGGGCTTGACCCCGCCGAGCCGCTTCCCCACGGCCTGATCCGCTCGCTGGGCTATGCGGTGAATGCCGCCAGCCGCATCCGCGACCGCTTTTCCGTCGATGGCTGGGCGGCGCTGGCCGATCTTGAAAAGTCCATCGCCCGCATGGCGCAAACCGTCACCGCAGGCGACGATGCGGCCCTTGCAATGGGCATATTACTGCGCAAGGTCGCGGGCTTTTCGGGGCTGGTGCATGAAAACATGTATCGCGCCACCGGCTGGCGCTTTCTGACCATCGGGCGGTCGCTGGAGCGGGCCGCCGCCATGGCGGGACTGCTGGCAACGCTGACCGACCCCAAGGCACCCGGCGGCAGTCTGGACCTTGCCATCGAGATCGGCGACAGCATCATGACCCACCGCCAACGCTATGCGGTGCTGGCCAGCCGCGAGACGGTGACCGATCTGCTGGCGCTTGATGTGCAAAACCCCCGCGCGATCCTGTTCCACCTGACCGAGATCAGGGATCAGGCCGACCTGCTGACCGAATTCACCCGCAAAGGTCAGCTCACCGAATTCGCCCGCCGTGTCGTTGCCGTCCAAACGAGCATTGCACTGCATTCCCCAGAAACGCTGAGTCCGGCCGCGTTGCGCCGGCTGAAGGCTGATATCCTTGCGCTCTCGGACGTGCTGTCCGACGCATACATGCTGTAGGGTGATCGATGATCTACGACATCGTGCTGCGCATCGCCTACACCTACGCTAGCCCCGCCAGCGGCGGGCGGCACTTGGTGCGGCTCATGCCCGCCGACTTGCCCGGCGAGCAGCGCCTGATCGCAGGCCATCTGGATATCACGCCCGCCCCGTCCGAGCGGACCGACCGCAGCGATTTCTTCGGCAACCGTGCAACCGATTTCGCGTTCCGTGGCGCATTCGACGATGTGGCGCTGCGGGTTCAGGCCCGTGTCGAGCGGCGCGGTGCGTCCCCGCCGGGGCCGTCAACCCCGCGCGCCGACCTTGCGGCCGATCTGGCCGCCAGCCGCAGCCTGACCGCCGATGCGCCCGGCCATTTCCTGGCGCCCTCGCCCCTTGTGCCGCACGACAGCGCCATGCTGGCCTATGCCGAGGCGGCCACCGGCGCGCAGATGACGGCGCTCCAGGCGGTTGTTGCCATCGGCGAGGCGCTGCACCATGACATGCGCTATGACCCTGACGCGACCGAGGTTGATACCCCGATGCGCGAAGCGTTCAACGCCCGCCACGGCGTCTGCCAGGATTTCAGCCATATCATGATTGCCTGCCTGCGTGGCCTTGGCATTCCGGCGGGATATGTCTCGGGTCTGCTGCGGACCATTCCGCCACCGGGCAAGCCGCGCCTCGAAGGGGCCGACGCGATGCACGCCTGGGTGCGCGCTTGGTGCGGCAAACACGCGGGATGGATCGAATACGACCCGACCAATTCGATCACGGTCGGGGAAAACCACATCGTGGTGGCGCGCGGGCGTGACTATTCCGATGTCTCACCGATCCGGGGCGTGCTGCGCGTCTCGGGTCACCAGACCGGCCTGCACTCGGTCGATGTGATCCCGCTTGACGCCTGATCGCAAGCAACCCGCTGGACGACGAAGACAGCCTGTGCTTCGCTCTGCCGCATGACAAAGCGCGCCCTGCCCTATTGGATCGTCACGGCGGTCATCCTTGCCACCGCCGCCTGGCTGTTGTGGGTCGGGCGCGAGCCGATCTGCAAATGCGGATACATCAAGCTGTGGCACGGCCAAACCATGAGCGCGGAGAACTCGCAGCACATTGCCGATTGGTACACCCTGTCGCACATCATCCACGGCCTGCTGTTCTATGCGCTGTTGTGGCTTGTTGCGCGCCGCCTGCCGTTCGGGTGGCGTCTGGCCATCGCCACCCTTGTCGAAGCCGGGTGGGAAGTACTTGAAAACTCCAGCGCGATCATAGAGCGCTACCGCACTGTCACCATCTCGCTCGATTATTTCGGCGACTCCGTCTTGAATTCCGTCGCCGATATCCTGGCAATGGTTGCCGGGTTCTTTCTGGCGCGGATCATGCCGGTTTGGGCCAGCATTGCCCTGATCATCGGGTTCGAGGCCCTGACGATGTACCTGATCCGCGATGGTCTTGCCCTGAACATCCTGATGCTGGTCTGGCCGCTTGACGCGGTGAAGGTCTGGCAGTCGGGCGGCTGAGCCGTCAGTTGATGCGGCGGTTCCGCCTCTCGCTGGCTGTTCGCAAGTGTTCCGCAACGTCGGGCGCGACCAGATTTGGCGCAATTCACGCCAAGGTCACGCCGCTTTCACGATGAACCTGTCACGGCACGGATAGGTTGTGACTGTTGAGGATATTTGATTTTGTCGAAACCAGTTTTTTCCATGTTTTTTTCCTCGGCGTTTTTGGTACCCAAGCCCTGCACATGCGCCCCCCGCTATTGGGGGCGCATGCCCGCAGGCGCGTCCAGACATCGCTGGTGGCCTCGGCAACCTTTCGAAGTCGTCCGCTGGTGGGTCCGCTGTCTGCTGGTCCCCGGCTTTTGCAGCACTCTGGGCAACCTCACACCTGCTGACACGCTGACCAAAGCGCCTTGCAATGGCTGACCTTGTGTTGCCGGTCGTGACGCTTACGGCATCGTTGCCACGCGCCTTCTACCGCCCTGATGGGTCAGTCCGACGTTGCCTTGCATCTCGCCCGCAACTTGACCCGACGGGAAACCATAAACACACCACAGCCTTAAGACACGGGCCCGATACGACCCCCACCTTGCGTGCAGTGCGCTTCGGACACTCGGCCAGACGAAGTATCGCGCTGTACCTGCCCGTCTTTGGCCAATCGCCCGGGCGCGGCCCATGCGGCTTCTTTTCGGAAAAAATACCCCCTGCGCGGAGCGCTACACCCTGTCCCACCCGCGCTGACGAGCTTGGACTGCCCCTGGCCCGCGACACCTCGACCCCGCTATTTCGTCGGTGCGCAAACAGGTCTACCGGCGGCGTCCGTGGTCCCGCCCGCACCCCTGACCGGCATTGCGGCGATACTGGATACACATGATCTGGGCGTGGAATGCATCGCCAGACTGAACGCATTGGGCCACCGGGTCGCTGCCGGCCAGATGGCCGTGCGCGGACGGGTCAGGTATTGCCGCGGATCAGGTCGGCTGCCCGCTCGCCGATCATGACGGTGGGCGCATTGGTGTTGGAGCCGATCAAGCTGGGCATGATCGCGCTGTCGCACACCCGCAGACCATCAAGGCCGTGGACGCGAAGTTGGGGGTCGACCACGGCCATCGCATCCACGCCCATCTTGCAGGTGCCGACCGGGTGGTACGAGGTGCGGCCGTACTGGCGAGCATAGGCTTCGAACTCGGCCTGACTGCGGACGCTGTCATCTGGAAAGCGGATGGCGCGGATGTGCTTTTGCAGGCTGGCTTGCGACAGCATCTGACGGCTGATCTTCATACCTTCGACCGAGATACGCAGGTCATCCGGATCAGCAAGAAAGTTAGGATCGACACATGGCGTGTCGGCAGGGTCGGAAGATCGCAAAGTGACCGAGCCGCGCGATTTCGGGCGCAGCGCATAAGAATTGAGGGTGATGCCGGAGGAACCCCGTGCGACGCTCGGCACACCGGATTCGGCACCGGCGCCCGCAAGGAAGTGGAATTGCAGATCGGGGACCGATAATTCAGCGGTGGAATACCAGAACGCCCCGCCTTCGACGATATTCGACGTGATCGGGCCGGTCTTGAAGAGGACATACTGCAATCCGGCCCAGACTGCCCAATGCGGTTTGTTGTATTTATCGAGTGAGTGCTGGCCTTGCAGCTCGGCCACCATATCGACGCCGAAATGGTCGGTCAGGTTCTGCCCGACGCCGGGCAGGTCATGAAGCACCGCTATACCATGTAATGAAAGTTGCGCGGCGGGTCCGACACCGGACAACAGCATCAATTTGGGCGAACCGATGGCTCCTGCGGTGATGATGACCTCGCTTTCGGCGCGCAGGGTCTGGGGCGCGCCACCGATGGCGCAGTCAACACCAACGGCGCGGCGGCCTTCGAACACAACACGCCGGACCTGCGCGCCGGTGATCAGCGTCAGGTTGGAGCGCGCAAGTGCGGGGCGCAGGTAGCCTGTGGCGGTCGAGCAGCGACGGTTGTTGCGGGTTGTTGTCTGGTAAAAGCCGGTGCCTTGCTGCACCGGGCCGTTGAAGTCGGGGTTATAGGGGATGCCCATTTCCTGACACGACTTCACGAAGGCGCGGGTCATCGGATGCGGATCGGGGGTATTGGACACACCAAGCGGGCCTTCGGTGCCATGCCAGTCGCCGGACAGGAACGCGTTGCCTTCGGAGCGCAGGAAGTATTTGCGGATGTTGGCAAAGCCCCAGCCTGCTGCCCCTTCGTCCACCCAGCGGTCGTAGTCGGTCGGGTGGCCGCGCGTGAACACTTCGGCATTGATCGAACTGCCGCCGCCCAGCACCCGTGCCTGCGCATAGGGTATCTCGCGGTTGTTTGCATGGCGCTGGGGGGTGGTGGTCAGGCCCCATGTCAGCGGGCCAGATGTCAGCTTGGCAAAGCCGATCGGTACATGAATAAGCGGGTTGGTGTCGCGGCCCCCCGCCTCGATCAGGCAAACGCGGACGACGGGGTTTTCCGAAAGCCGGGCTGCCAGAATGCAGCCGGCGGTCCCGCCTCCGACGATCACATAGTCAAAACCTTGCGCCATCGTCTATTCCGTTCATGTCGGCTGCGCAAAACATCCATCGCCAAGGCCGCCAATCCGATTGCAGTATGGACGGTTTTTCTGCGTCTGTATTCCCCGACCTCGCGGGTCGCGGCGGGCCGTGTCAAACCGTCGGCGTCACCTTGATGGAAAGTCGGGGCCGTATCGTGATCAACGCCGACTCCCTAAAGCAGGTTATCCCTTAAGATACCTGATCAGCCGCAGCGAGCGTCGCAGAACCGTGGCCGCCGCACCAAGAACAACCACCCAGAGCACCACAGTCAGCACACGGCCCTGTCCCGCCCAAAGCGGATCGAAGATCGACAGCAGGGCGCCAAGCGTCACCACTGCCATGCGGTGCGGTTTCGCCATCGGCCCGCGATAGTCGGCAGGCGCGCCCACCGCGCGACCAAGTTCGCGGGTATAGGCGGTCAGCACAGCCATGCAGGCGGCGGCCCAACCCAGCGATGCCAGCCCAAGGCCTGCTCCGATCC
Source organism: Rhodobacterales bacterium (assembly GCA_031408575.1). Classification (GTDB taxonomy): domain Bacteria; phylum Pseudomonadota; class Alphaproteobacteria; order Rhodobacterales; family Rhodobacteraceae; genus Aliitabrizicola. The sequence goes on along the minus strand of JANNWS010000204.1, from coordinate 2,004 downwards.
CGACAAGGATCAGAATATCCGACACGCGATCGGGAAACTCGTTCCAGAATGCGCCGTCTGGCGTCTGCTTGCCGGCCTCGATCGCCACCATGCCGTCGAGCAGGTTGCAGATCAGGCGCAACTGGCACCCGGCCGCCGCCAGCGACAGCAGAATGATCCGCAGCGCGCCGTCGCTGTGGCCCGCGCACCAGAAGCACAGCCCGGCCAATGCGGCAAAGCCCATGCCCGCCATTGAAATCTGGTTCGGGGTGATCCGCGTGGCCGCCATGCGCCGGGCCAGTGCCTGCGCCCAGACAGTGTTGCGGCTTGCCAGCGGGCGGCGGCCAGAGGGCGGTTCGGTCATGTCAGCGACCACCAGTAGCGGGTCAGGTGGAAAAAGATCGGCGCGGAAAAGATCACCGAATCCAGCCGGTCGGTGACCCCGCCATGCCCCGCGATCAGGTGGCCCCAGTCCTTGACCCCCCGGTCACGCTTGATGGCCGACATCACCAGCCCGCCCAGAAACCCGAAAATCACGATCACAAACGAAAGCGCGCCTGCCTGCAGGGGCGTGAAGGGCGTGATCCACGACAGGCTTGCGCCGATCAGGATGGCCGACAGCGCGCCACCCACGAACCCCTCGACCGTCTTCGAGGGCGAGACATTGGGCGCAATCTTTGTCCGCCCGATCAGCTTGCCCCAGATGTATTGCGCCACATCGCTGGCCTGCACCACGATGATGAGGAACGCGATCAGCATGACATTGCGCCCCTCGTAGCCGGGGATCTGAAGGCTGAGAAGGGCCGGGACATGGCTGATGCAATAGACGCAGATCATCAGCGCCCATTGCACACCTGCGATGCGCGTGAGGAACCCTTCGGTATCGCCGCGCAGGACCGAGATGATGGGGATCAGCAGAAACGCATAGACCGGGATCAGAATGGCATAGAGGCCATACCACTGGGTCCAGATCAGGTAGTATTGCAGCGGCAGCACCACGAAGAACGCGGCCAGCACCGCCCAATGGTCGCTGCGCCGGATTTCCGAGATCGTGATGACTTCGCGCAGCGCTGCAAACGAGCAGAAGGCGAACAGCAGCGTCGCCCCGGCCGTGCCGCCGATCAGGGCAATCGCCATCAGCACGATCATCACCCACCACGCGCGGATCCGGTCGTTCAGGTTCTCGACCACAGTATTCGTGCCGTCGGGCGAATAGCGGTTCTGCAGGGCTTGGCCGATCAGGGTTACCACGATCATGAAGACCCCAAGACCCGCCAGCAGATACGCGAGGTCGGCGGTGGCGCGGGTCATGTCCGGGGCCTTTCGGTGGTGGCGGCCAGCGCGCGCAGCGCGGCCTCGGCACGTGCAAGGAAGGCGTCTTTCGCCTCGTCCTGCGCCACATGCAGTGCCGCCCCGAAGGTGACGGTGCAGATCAGCGGAATCGGAATAACCTCGCCCTTGGGCATGACGCGGTTCAGGTTCTCGATCCAGACCGGCACCAGATCGACCTGCGGTTGGCTGCGGGCCAGATGGAAAAGCCCGCTTTTGAAAGGCAGCAGGAGGTCGTCGGTGGTGTTGCGCTTGCCCTCGGGGAACAGGATCAGCGACGCGCCGTCATCCAGCGCCTTGGCCATCTGGGATACCGGGTCTTCGGTGCGATCCTCGGCGATGCGGTTGATCAGAACGGCGTTGAACACCCGCCGCCCGACATAGGCGCGCGGCCCGGATTTCAGCCAGTAATCGCTGGCCGCGACGGGCCGGGTGCGCTGGCGCAGGAGGCGGGGCAGCACCGCCCAGATCAGAACGAAATCGCCGTTGCTGGCGTGATTGGCGAAATAGACGCGCTGGCGGTTTTCGGGGGCGGACCCCAGCCAGATGCCGCGTGCGGCGGTGATGAAGCGGGAGAAGATGACGATGGCGGTCGCCACGATCTCGGGGAGGATGCGCGTCACCTTGGGTCCGATCCTGACAGTGTTCAGGCGCAGGTTAATCGAACGTCCGTGCCGGGCGCAACGGAACTGTCAC
>JANNWS010000203.1:0-12627 GCA_031408575.1 Rhodobacterales bacterium | reverse complement strand
CGGACGGGAATCCGAAAAAGGTTCGGGGGGGTTGGGAGCTGGGGCAGGGGTGTGTCAGCCGGCGAGACATGGCAAAATGTTATTGCGATCAGGAGATATTGTGAGTGCCGTTCGCGGATACTTCACCGGTGCCGGCGGGGTCGAGGTGGCGGGCGGCCTCTTTGCGGGCAAACGATTTGAGGTTCTGGCCATGCGCGTCAAGAAACGCGCGGGTACGGGCGGGGTCGTGTTTGGACAGGTCGCGCAGCCACCCGGCGATGGCTTTCTGGATGAACCAGTCACGGTCAGTTATATAAGCCTCGGCCCAACGCAGTGCGGTTTTGCGGATGGCAATGTCGCCCGCTTTGGGATTGCTCATCTTGGCGTAAGGCAGCGTGATGACAAGGGCCGCGCGCCGCGTCCACATATTGGGATGTGTTGTCCAGCCTTCGACGGTTGTGATCCGGGTGGGATCTGCCATCAGGCGCTTTTGGGCGGCGGTGGTGGCGTGGTCGGCTACGGCCCAGGCGTCAAAGGTTTCCGCCCACTGGCAGAGAAGCGCCCAGATTTCGGCGTCGGGGGTGATGCGGGCCTGGGTCAGCAGTTTCGCGGCGGCGACGCGGGCCTCGTGGATGTCGGTCTCCCACAGGGCGGCGGCGAGCGTGGTGCGCGCGTCAAGCGTGGCTTGGGCGCGCCAGTCGGCGACGAGCGCCTCCACCTGCGGCACGGGAATGCCAAGATAGCGGCGCGGGGCCTTGTGATAGGCTGCGGCCTCGGCGGCGCGGTCCGGATCGGCGAGGGATTCAAGTTGGGCGAGGGCGGCTGTGATCATTTGTTAAAGTTCGCCTCGATGCCGGTGGGCCGACCGTCGAGCGAGGTCGTGTTGCGGGTGCGCCAATAGTCTTGCAATCCATCGTGGCCCTTGTCTTGTGCCCAGGTTTTCAGCACCTCCCGCTCGGCACGGAAATCCATGAACGGGACCGCAAAACCACAAGACGATTGCACCAAGTCGATGCTGACATCGACGATCTGGCGCGCGCCGGGTTGGGCGGGCAGATGGTCTGCGAGGGCGCTCCAGTCGGGATGGCCGTGATGGACGGCGCGGGCGGTGCCGTAGGCGCGCAGAATGATCGGTCGGGTGGTGACGCTGCACCACATCAGGGTGATGCGGGGGGTATCGGCAAGGTGGGCTGCGGTTTCGTTGCCCGATCCGGTAAGGTTGAGCCAGACGATGCGGCCCGGTGACAGGATATGCAGCGAATCCATCCCCTTGGGCGACACATTCACCCGGCCGTCGCGTGCGGCGGTGGCCACGAAATAAAGGTGCTGCTCACCGATAAAGGCAATGTGGTCGTCGGACAGCTGGTCAAAGCGTTTGCCCATCATTCCACCGTGACGGATTTGGCAAGGTTGCGCGGCTGGTCCACATCGGTGCCTTTGGCAATGGCGGTGTGGTACGCGAGCAGTTGCGCGGGGATTGCGTAAAGGATGGGCGCAAAGGGGGCGGACACTTCGGGCAAGGTCAGCGTCTTCCACACATCCGCCCCCGCCTCGGCCACGCCCTTGGCATCCGAGATCAGCAGCACCTTGCCGTGGCGGGCCATGACTTCGTGCATGTTCGACACGGTCTTGTCGAAAAGCGCATCGCTGGGGGCCATGACGATGACCGGAACGCGGGCGTCGATCAAGGCGATGGGGCCGTGTTTAAGTTCGCCCGACGCATAACCTTCGGCGTGGATGTAGCTGATTTCCTTGAGCTTCAATGCCCCTTCAAGGGCCATCGGATACATCGCGCCTCGCCCCAGAAAGAGGATATCCTGCGCTTCAGCCAGTTCTTCGGCAATGCCGGCAATGGGGCGGGCAAGCCCGAGGGCGTGGTTCATCAGGCCGGGCAGCAGGCGCAGGGTTTCAAGGTGCCCGGCAAGGGTAGCGGCATCAATCCGCCCCCGGTCCTGCGCGGCCTTGAGCGCAAGCAGCGCCAGAACCAGTAGCTGGCAGGTGAAAGCCTTGGTGGAGGCAACCCCGACCTCGACACCCGCAAGGATCGGCAGGGCCAGATCGCTTTCGCGCGCGATGGATGAGGTGGGGACGTTTACCACGCTGACAACTTTCGCCACCTTGTCGCGGGTATGGCGCAGGGCGGCGAGGGTGTCGGCCGTCTCGCCCGACTGGCTGATGAACAGCGCCCATGAAGTCGGCGAAAGCGGCGGCTCGCGGTAGCGGAATTCGGACGCGATATCGACATCGACGGGAAGGCCCGCAATCTGTTCGAACCAGTATTTGGCGACGTGGCAGGCATAGCTGGCCGTGCCGCAGGCCACGAGGGTCAACCGGTCAACCCCGGTGAAATCGACGCTTTCGGGTAGGTTCAAGGCGCTGCCATCGGGCGTCAGGTAATGGCGCAGCGCATCGGCAAGCACTACCGGCTGTTCCGCGATTTCCTTGGCCATGAAGTGCTTGTACCCGGCCTTTTCAATGCGGGTCGATTCGATTTGAATGACGCTTGTGGCCCGGTTGGCAAGGCGGTTCTGGGCATCATAGATCGTGGCCCCCTTGCGGGTGATCACGGCGTGGTCACCCTCTTCCAGATAGGTTATGCGGTCAGTCATCGGGGCAAGGGCAATGGCATCCGAGCCGACGAACATCTCGCCTGTGCCATGCCCTACGGCGAGGGGTGATCCCTTGCGGGCCGCGATGATCAGGTCATCCTGCCCGTCGAACAGCAAGCACAGCGCGAACGCGCCGTGCAGGCGGGCGAGTGTTGCGCGGGCGGCGTCGATCGGGGGCAGACCTCGGTCCAGATGCAGGCGGGCCAGAAGGGCGATGGTTTCGGTATCCGTTTCGGACTCTTGCGTGTAGCCGGCTGCGGCCAGTTCGGCGCGCAACTCGCGGAAATTCTCGATGATGCCGTTATGGACGACGGCAACGGGACCGGCCTGGTGGGGATGGGCGTTGGCGACCGTGGCCGCCCCGTGCGTGGCCCAGCGGGTATGGCCGATGCCAGATTTGCCAGCCAGCGGGTCATGCACTAGAAGGTCAGAGAGGTTCACCAGCTTGCCGACGGCGCGGCGGCGGTCGAGATGGCCGTTGTTGACGGTGGCGATGCCCGCCGAGTCGTAGCCGCGGTATTCAAGGCGTTTCAGCGCCTCGACCAGCAGGGGGGCCACCTCGTGATTACCCAGAACGCCCACGATACCACACATCAGTTTTTTCCTTTCGTGGCCTTGAGGGCGCGCAGACGCTCCATCAGGCGAGGCACGAGGCCGTCCTTGTTGATTTGCGGGGCGCGGGCTACAGCCAGCGCGTCGGCTGGCACGTTCCCGGTGATGACGGACCCCGAGGCGGTCATGGCACCCGCACCGATGGTGACGGGTGCGACCAGCATCGTGTCGGACCCGATGAAGGCGCGCGGACCGATTTCCGTATGGTGCTTCATCACACCATCGTAGTTGCAGGTGACGGTGCCTGCGCCGATGTTGGTATGCTCGCCCACATGCGCATCACCCAGATAGGTCAGATGGCCGACCTTCACGCCTTCGTCGAGGATAGTGTTCTTGATCTCGACAAAGTTGCCGACATGCACGTCTTCCGCCAGTTCCGCGCCGGGGCGCAGGCGGGCAAAGGGGCCGACGGTGGCACCCCGGCTGATGTGACACCCCTCAAGATGGCAAAACGCGTGGATGGTCGCCCCGGATTCGATGGTGACGCCGGGGCCGAACACCACGTTGGGGCCGACGGTGGCGTCGCGGCCGATATGGGTATCAAGGGCGAAATAGACGGTGGCGGGGTCGGTCAGGGTCACGCCGTTCTCCAGTGCCTCGTCGCGGGCGGTGTGCTGGAATTGCGCTTCGGCGCGGGCCAGTTCGGCGCGGGTGTTGATGCCCAGCGTTTCGGATTCGTCGCAGGTGACGACACCTGCGCTGTGGCCGCGGGCGCGGGCGAGTTCCACAATGTCGGTCAGGTAGTATTCGCCCGCGGCATTTGCCGTGCCAACCTCGGCGGCGAGGGTAAGGAGCAATTGCGCCTCGGCGCAGATGACGCCGGAATTGCAGAGGGTTATGGCGCCTTCCTCGGGTGAGGCGTCCTTGTACTCCACGATCCTGTGCAACTCTTCACCCATGGCCACAAGGCGACCATAACGGCCGGGATCTGCGGCCTGAAACCCAAGCACGACGATGGCATGCCGGGCACGGGCGTCGAGCATTGCTTGCAGGGTTTCCGGGCGCACAAAGGGCGTATCGCCGTACAGGACAATGGCATCGCCCGCCGTGTCCGACAGCAGAGGTACGGCTTGCAACACGGCATGTGCGGTGCCGAGTTGCTCCGCTTGCAGCGCAACTTCGATCGAGGGATCAAACGCCTGGGCAGCGTTGGTCACCGCCTCCGCGCCGTGGCCCGCGATAACGACGATGCGGGCGGGGTCAAGCGCCTGGCCCGCGCGCAGCGCGTGATGCAGCAGGGGGGCGGCGCCGATCTTGTGCAGCACTTTGGGCAGGTCGGAATTCATCCGGCTGCCCTGGCCTGCCGCAAGAACGATCAATGAAACCGGCATGGATACTCTTTCCTTTTGTCGGTCCACGTTTTAACCGCGTCGGGCGGGGCCGCAAGGCCTGTGCTATCACATGACCTTACGCCAGATTTCAAGGAAGCCCCATGCGGACCGTTGTTTTCGATCTTGATGGCACGCTGGCCGATACCAGCGCAGACCTGCTGGCAGCGGCGAATGCGTGTTTCCGCGGGCTGGGGCATGACGATCTGCTGGATCAGCGCGATGCGCTGACGGCGTTTCATGGCGGGCGTGCGATGCTGCGGCTGGGGTTTTCGCGATTGGGGGCCGGGACCGAGGCCGAGGTGGACGCACAGTATCCGGTGTTGCTTGCGGCCTATGCCGACGCAATCGACACGCACACGCGGCTTTATCCGGGTGTCGTGGCGGCGGTGGAGGCGTTGCGGCTGGCCGGGTTTGCCACCGCGATCTGCACCAACAAGCCCGAAGGGTTGGCGGTAGAGCTGGTGCGGCGTCTGGGGATCCGCGATCTGTTCGGGGCGTTGGTGGGGGCGGATACGCTTGCGGTGCGAAAGCCCGACCCGGAACCGCTGTTCGAGTCGATCCGCCGTGTTCAGGGCGATCCGCGCCGCGCGCTGCTGATCGGTGACACGATGACCGACCGAGAGACGGGGCGCGCGGCGGGGGTGCCGGTGGTTCTGGTCACCTTCGGGCCGGAAGGCGCGGGGGTGGCGCGGTTGCATCCCGAGGCACTGCTGGATCGTTTTGACGCCCTGCCGGAGTTGGCTGCGCGGATGGTGCCAGTGCAGGGTTAGGGCGGGATCGGACGGGACTTGGTCGTCGCCTTGCGCGGAAGGATCGCCGGGTTGTCGTGCTGTTCTGCAGACTGTCGCAAGTCGCCTGTTTCCGTGACCAGCCAGCAACCGCAGGCGGCCTCGCCCCGGTTTGACATGGGTGAACTATCGCCGTAATTTTCACCCCAACAAGCTCGGATTCACCCATGTCCCCCGCAGCCCCCTCGCGCCATGCCGTGACATTCGTTCTGATCACGGTGTTGCTGGACATGGTGGGGTTTGGCCTGATCATGCCCGTGCTGCCAGGGCTGATTGAGGAGGTGGGTGGCATCGGCCTGGCGGATGCGTCGATCATCGGGGGGTGGATGTTTGCCGCATTCTCGATCACGCAGTTCGCCTTCAGCCCGCTGATGGGCAACCTGTCGGACCGCTACGGGCGCAGACCGCTATTGTTGCTGGCGGTGTTCGGGCTGTTTGTGGACTATCTCTTTTCGGCATTTGCTCCGTCGATCTTCTGGCTGTTCGTCGGGCGCGCTTTCGCCGGGCTGTGCGGATCGTCTTATGTGATCGCCAACGCCTATATCGCCGACGTGACGCCACCCGAGGGGCGGGCCAAGGCGTTCGGTCTGGTCGGGGCGGCGTTCGGTGTGGGCTTCGTGCTGGGCCCGGCCATCGGCGGATTGCTGGGCGAGCTCGGGCCGCGCGTGCCGTTCTTTGTGGCTGCCGGAATCTCGGCGCTCAATTTCGTCTACGGCTGGTTCGTACTGCCCGAGACGCTTCCGCTGGACAAGCGCCGGACGTTCGAATGGCGGCGCTCGAACCCGTTCGGCACGCTGGCGGTGTTTCGCAAATATACTGGGGTGCTGCCGCTGTGCGGGGTGCTGTTCGTGTACTTTTTCGCGTCGTCGGTCTATCCCGCGATCTGGCCGTTCTGGGGCATTGCGAAATTCGACTGGAGCGTGTCGATGGTGGGCCTGACGCTGGCCGCGTTCGGCATCATCGCCGCCGGATTTCAGGGCGGTTTGGCGGGGCCCGCGGTGGCGCGGCTGGGCGAGTACCGGGTGGCGCTGCTGGGTCTGGTGATGGCGGTGATCGCGGCGCTGGGCTATGGATTGGCTGGCAGTCTTTGGGTCGTGCTGATCCTGCTGGTGATCCACGGACCCGAGGGGTTCGTGCATCCGATGCTGACCGCCATGTTGTCAAAGGCGGTGCCAGATGACGCGCAGGGCGAATTGCAGGGCGGGATCGCGGCGGTGATGAACATCGCGATGCTGTTCGGCACGATCGTGTTCTCGCAGGTGTTCGGGTGGTTCATGCGGCCCGAGGCTGCGGTGCAATCGCCCGATGTCGCGTTCTTTCTGGCCGCCGCGATCCTTGCCTGCACGCTGGTGTTGTTTATGATGACGGTGCGACAGGACATGGGGCGGCGCGTGGTGCCGGGGGCGGAATGATGGAGCGATTTACCGGCAGTTTCACCCAACAGGAACCGATTTCCGAAGAGGGTATCGCTGCCGCGCTTGCCGTGCTGCGGCATGGGCGCCTGCATCGCTACAACACAGCGCCCGGTGAAGTTGCCGAGACGGCTCTGCTAGAGGAAGAATTCGCAAGCTTGGTCGGCGCGCGCTATTGCCTTGCCGTCGCCTCGGGCGGCTATGCGATGGGCTGTGCCTTGCGCGCGGTGGGGGTGGTGGCGGGTGACACGGTTCTGTCGAACGGCTTTACACTGGCGCCGGTGCCGGGGGCGATAGCCTCGCTGGGGGCGGTGCCGGTGTTTGTCGAGGTGACCGAAGACCTGACGATTGATCTGGGGGATCTGGCGGGCAAGATTGCTTCGTCGCGCGCGCGCGTGCTGCTACTCAGCCACATGCGCGGGCATGTCTGTGACATGGACCGGCTGATGGCGCTTTGTGACGCGGCGGGTGTGACCGTGATCGAAGATTGCGCCCATACGATGGGGGCCGTGTTTCGCGGCGTGCCATCGGGGCGGCATGGCCGGATCGGATGCTATTCGACCCAAACCTACAAGCACATGAATTCGGGCGAGGGCGGGTTTCTGGTCTCGGACGATCCGCAGGCAATGGCGTGCGCCGTGCTGTTGTCGGGCAGCTACATGCTTTACGCGCGCCACCGCGCCGCCCCGCCGCCTGAGGCGTTCGAAGGGCTGCGCTTTGACACACCCAATATCTCGGGGCGGATGGACAATCTGCGGGCGGCGATCCTGCGGCCGCAAATCGCCACGCTGGCGGACCGGGTGGCGCGCTGGGGCGTGCTTTACCTCGCGATGGAGGCGGGTCTGCAGGCAACACCGGGATTGCAGTTGATTTCGCGCGGCGGCGAAGAACGGTTCGTCGGATCGTCCTTCCAGTTCCTGCTGCCGGACTGGACGGCGGCGCAAGTGCAGGCGCTGGTCGGGCGGGCAGCGGCGCGGGGGGTGGAACTGAAATGGTTCGGCGCCGCCGATCCGGTTGCCTTCACCTCGCGCTATGACCACTGGCGCTATGCCGCGTCGGCGCCACTACCGCAGACCGATCGCGTGCTGGCGGGGCTTATCGATATGCGCCTGCCCCTGACGTTTACCCAAGCCGATGCAGCGTTGATCGTACACATCTTGCGGGCCGAGGTTTCGGCCGTCTGGCAGGGTGCGGCGGACGAAGCAGCGGCGTCGCCGGAGGATTGAACTGGGCAAGTGCGGCGACCGCCTTGGGCCGGCATTTGCTGCATTGCCGCATCGGGCTGCGACACGGCGTCGCGAAAGTGCCGGCGCAGGGCCGTTTAGTTGCACGCTGCGTGGTAATTCGGGGCTTTGCGGATCCGCCTTTGGTTGACCCCGACCGGGGCGCGGCGTAAATGGATGATTGTCGCCAGACCTCTGACAGTCTTTGCCCGACGCCAACATGCTGCCAGCCGAAGGAGCCCGCGCGTGGACTATTCTCTTCGAGAATACCTTCCGATTCTGATCCTACTGGCAGTTGCTATCGGCCTGGGTCTGGTGTTGCTGCTTGCCGCAGCGGTGCTGGCGGTGCGTAATCCCGACCCGGAAAAGGTCTCGACCTACGAATGCGGATTCAACGCCTTTGATGATGCGCGCATGAAGTTCGACGTGCGGTTCTACCTTGTGTCGATCCTGTTCATCATCTTCGATCTTGAGGTGGCGTTCTTGTTTCCCTGGGCGGTCGCGTTCGGCGAGGTGTCGATGGTCGGGTTCTGGTCGATGATGGTGTTCCTTGCGGTGCTGACCGTCGGGTTCGCGTATGAGTGGAAGAAGGGGGCGCTGGAATGGCAGTGATGGCGGGCGCAAATACCGCTGGCGGCGACCCCGAGGTTGCCACCCGCGCGCTGAATGCAGAACTGTCCGACAAGGGCTTTCTGCTGACCTCGACCGAGGACATCATCAACTGGGCGCGCATCGGATCGCTGCACTGGATGACGTTCGGTCTGGCCTGCTGTGCGGTCGAGATGATGCACACCTCGATGCCGCGTTATGATCTTGAACGCTTTGGCACCGCGCCGCGCGCCAGCCCACGCCAGTCCGATCTCATGATCGTGGCCGGCACCCTGACCAACAAGATGGCGCCCGCGCTGCGCAAGGTTTACGACCAGATGCCCGAGCCGCGCTATGTCATCTCCATGGGGTCTTGTGCAAACGGCGGCGGCTATTACCACTACAGCTATTCCGTGGTGCGCGGCTGTGACCGGATCGTGCCGGTCGATATCTATGTGCCGGGGTGTCCGCCAACCGCCGAGGCGCTGCTTTATGGTATCTTGCAGTTGCAGCGCAAAATCCGCCGCACTGGCACCATCACCCGCTAAGGAGGCCGATCATGCCCGATACCGTCGTTTCCGACGCGAACGACCGCCGCGCGCAATCGCTGGAGCAGCTTGCCGATCTGGCCGCCCATATCGACATGCGCCGTCAGGGAGCAGTTCTGTCGCACGCGGTGGCGCAGGGCGAGTTGACGCTGCATGTGCAGCTTTCGGCGCTGGTGGCGCTGGTGGAGTTTCTCAAGACTGATCCGACCTGCAAGTTTTCGTCGCTGGTCGACATCACGGCGGTGGATCACCCCGACCGCGGGGCGCGGTTTGACGTGGTTTATCACTTTTTGTCGATGTACCAGAACCAGCGCATCCGCCTGAAGGTCGCGGTCGATGAGGCCGATATGGTGCCGTCGATCTCTACGGTTCACCCCAGTGCCAACTGGTTCGAGCGTGAGGTGTTCGATATGTTCGGCATACTTTTTTCGGGCCACCCCGACCTGCGCCGCATCCTGACCGATTACGGCTTTCGTGGCCATCCGCTGCGTAAGGATTTCCCGACAACGGGCTTTACCGAAGTGCGCTATGACGAGGCCCGCAAGCGCGTGGTCTATGAGCCGGTCAATCTGGTGCAGGAATACCGGCAGTTCGATTTCATGTCGCCGTGGGAGGGTGCGCACTACATCCTGCCGGGCGATGACAAGGCAAAGTGACGGGGGCGGATACGGGTGACGGACAAGCCGACAGTGCTGTTTTGTGTGGGGGCGACAAAGGCGGGGACAACCTGGCTTTACGACCAGTTGTCGCTGCACCCCGACTGCCACCTGCGCACGATCAAGGAACTGCACTATTTCACCTGCGTTGAAAGCGGTCGGTTCGGTCATCAGATCAAGGTGCAAGGCAGTGCGGCCACTCGCCTTGCGGCGCTGCCGGGAGGAAATGCGCTTCGGTCACGAAAGATCATCGACGTTGCCGACTGGACCCGCCTGCTGACAGAGCGGCACCAGAACATAGCGGGCTACCTCCGCTATCTGACCGAGGGGCGCGGCGTACGCCGGCTGGTGGCCGACATGACGCCCGCCTATGCGTTGCTTCCCGAAGCGCGCCTGCGGGCGATGGCCGAAATAGCACCCGATGTGCGCTTTCTGTATCTGCTGCGCGATCCCGTGGATCGGCTTTGGAGCCATGTCCGCATGATGGCGCGGCGCGCGACCAATGCGGCGGGCCATCCGTATGCTGCGTCAAAGCTGATGGACGAGATATTGGATGGCAAGCCGTCGGGTGCTGTGGCGCGCGGCGACTATGCCACGATCCTGACGCGCCTGCGCGCCGCGATACAACCGCAACGCCTGATGATCCAGTTTCAGGATGAGATGCTGACCGTGCCGGGGTTTGCGCGGCTTTGCGCGTTTCTGGGCATTCGTCCGATGGCGGCCGATTTTGGCAGTCGCGTGCATGAAGGTACGCCGCTTGCGCTGACCGAGACGCAACAGATGCGGGCGCGCGCATTTTTGCGCCCGCAATATGACTATGTAAGCCGCCTTTTCCCGGAGCTTCCGGCAAGCTGGCGCGCGACAACCGGGGTGATGGCATGATGGATGGCAACTTTGACGACGCCCTGACGGGCGAGCAGAAGATCCGCAATTTCAACATAAACTTCGGCCCGCAACACCCTGCCGCACATGGTGTTCTTCGCCTGGTGCTGGAGCTTGACGGCGAGATTGTGGAACGGTGCGATCCCCATATCGGGCTGCTGCACCGTGGCACCGAAAAGCTGATGGAAAGCCGGACCTACTTGCAGAACCTGCCGTATTTCGACCGGCTGGATTATGTCGCCCCAATGAATCAGGAACATGCCTGGTGTCTGGCGATCGAAAAGCTGACCGGCACGCCGGTGCCGCGCCGGGCCAGCCTGATCCGGGTGTTGTTCTGCGAAATCGGCCGGGTGCTGAATCACCTGCTGAACGTGACCACGCAGGCGATGGATGTCGGCGCGCTGACGCCACCTTTATGGGGGTTCGAGGAACGCGAAAAGCTGATGGTGTTCTATGAGCGCGCGTCGGGCGCGCGTCTGCATGCCGCCTATTTCCGGCCCGGCGGCGTGCATCAGGATCTGACGCCGCAACTGATCGAAGACCTTGACCAGTGGGCGGTGGAGTTTCCCCGCGTTCTGGATGATATCGACGGCCTGCTGACCGACAACCGCATCTTCAAGCAGCGCAACGCCGATATCGGCGTGGTGACCGAAGAAGACATCCAGCAATGGGGGTTTTCCGGCGTCATGGTGCGCGGATCGGGTCTGGCGTGGGATTTGCGCCGCGCACAACCCTATGAATGTTATGACGAGTTCGACTTCAAGATCCCCGTGGGCGTGAATGGCGACTGCTATGACCGCTATCTGTGCCGGATGCAGGAGATGCGCGAGTCCACCTCGATCATCCGGCAGGCGCTGGCCAAGCTGCGGGTTGAAAAGGGCGATATCCTGGCGCGCGGCAAGGTGACGCCGCCGACGCGCGGCGAGATGAAAACCTCGATGGAGGCGCTGATCCATCACTTCAAGCTGTACACCGAAGGCTTCCATGTGCCTGCCGGCGAAGTTTATGCGGCGGTTGAGGCCCCCAAGGGCGAATTCGGCGTCTATCTGGTGGCCGACGGCACCAACCGCCCCTACCGCTGCAAGATCCGCGCACCAGGCTTTCTGCACCTGCAAGCCATCGACTATATCTGCAAAGGCCACCAACTGGCCGATGTCAGCGCCATCATCGGCACGATGGATGTGGTGTTCGGGGAGATTGACCGCTGATGCTGCGCCGCCTTCACCCCATACAACCCGCCTCTTTCGCCTTTACGCCCGCGAACCTCGCCTGGGCGCAGGGGCAGATCACGAAATACCCCGCCGGGCGTCAGGCGTCTGCGATCATTCCGCTGCTCTGGCGCGCGCAGGAGCAGGAGGGGTGGCTGTCGCGCCCCGCGATTGAGCATGTGGCCGACATGCTGGGGCTGGCCTATATCCGCGCGCTGGAAGTGGCGACCTTCTATTTCATGTTCCAGTTGGCCCCGGTCGGGTCGGTCGCACATGTGCAGGTCTGTGGCACCACGTCCTGCATGATCTGCGGGGCCGAAGACCTGATTGCGGTGTGCCGCGAAAAGATCGCGTCGAAGGCGCATGCGATCAGCGTCGACGGCAAGTTCAGCTGGGAAGAGGTCGAATGCATGGGGGCTTGCTCTAATGCGCCGATGGCCCAGATCGGCAAGGACTATTACGAAGATCTGACGCCGGCAAAGCTGCGCGCGCTGATCGACCGCTTTTCCAATGGTGAGGTGCCAGTGCCGGGGCCGCAGAACGGGCGGTTTTCGTGCGAGCCGGTGACCGGGCTGACCAGCCTGAAAGAGTTCGACTCGGGCCGCACACAATACAACGCCTCGGCGCAGGCGGCGGTCGACCTTGCCGACACGGTGCGGCGGATCGACGGCAGCGAAGTGCCGCTGCTGACGCCATGGATCGCCAAGGCCATGCCCGCCCCGAAACCGAAGGCCCGCCCAAAAGCGGCCGAACCCGCGCCCGGCGCGGGGCAGGTCGCGGATGCAACCGGG
>JANNWS010000202.1:0-5129 GCA_031408575.1 Rhodobacterales bacterium | reverse complement strand
CGACGCTGGAAGATCTGGGCCTGATCCACCGCATCCGCGTCAAAGATCTGCGCACCCACCGGCGACTTCCGACGCGCTATATCCTCGGGTTCGAGCAGGGATTCCCGCAAAAGCCAACTCCGGAAAGTGGAGATGGCTTTGTTGAAATCATGGAGGAAAATGACACCCCATCTCCGGAATCGCCAGATGGAGCCGTCTCCGGATTTCCGGGCGTTCCATCTCCGGATTTTCCCCAAAGCCATCTCCGGAATCCGGAGTATAACCTTGTAAGAGAACCTTTAACTAAACCTGTAAAGGAGGAGGAGGACGCGCAAGCGCGCGAGATCGAATATGATCGTTTCTTCGCAGAGCTGCTGACCGCTCTGGGCATCGATCCAGTCGGCACCCTGCCCGCCTGGTGGCAAGGCTGGCCCGCCAAAACCCATGTGCGCCGCTGGATCGACGACCTTGGCCTCTCTGAGGACCGGATCATCGAAACCGCCACCGAAACCCGGAGGGACCACCCTGCCCCACCCGATGGGCCCAAGGCCCTCGACCGGGCGATGGAACGCGCCGCCAAGCACGATGCGCAGATCGCTGCGGCTTCCTCCAAGGCCCCGACTAGCAAACGCCAGCTCAAGCGCTCGGAGGGCGCCCGGCCCAGCGCCGACGAACTCGCTGCCTTCTACGCCGAAATGGTCAATTCAGACAAATTCCTCCCCGCCAACACGATCAGCAACACAATCCGCGACGCCATGCTGTCACGCGGCCTCGTCACGCCGGAACGGTTGAGGGCGCGGGGTGTGCATTGAACCAATCCTGAACGTCGATCAGTCCGGCGCGTGCTGTGAACTGATCGCTACGGCACCTCTGGTTGCCGAAATACACAAGGCAAGCGCGGCCCATTCAGTGCAGCATATCCGCCAGTCCCAGCCCCTCAAACACCGCCTTCATTGCCGGATCATACGCCGGATCGATCCGCGCTGGGCCATAACCATGCGCCCGGTTCCAAGCATCAATCTCGCGCAGTTCGGCGGCGAACTCCTCGGGAGACGCGGCCTCCTTCAAGGTCGTGTCGCCCTCGCAATAGTTGAAGATCAGCAACCGGGTCGGGTGCGCCCAAGTGCCAAAATAGGAAGCATCCTGCGCCGTGTCGACCTGCGCCCAACCGTTCGCGTATCTGCAGATCTCGAAATCGTAGAGGAAGCGATCAGCGGGGGCGAACTCACGGGCGATCTTCATGCTGGCACCTGCGCACGGGCGGTGATGGCGATCACGCAGAGGTCGCGATAGCGCGCCATCGCCTTGGGGCTGGACGAAACCGGGTTGATCTCGAAGGCCTGCAGACCGGCGATGTCGCCCGCCTCGGCCAAGGCCACGATCTGGGCCAGCTTGGCGCGGAACCGGGCGTGGGTCGGCTTGGAGAAATCCGGTGCCTGCGGCAGCGCGCCGGTCTGCGCCTGATCTCGGATGGCTTGGCGCTTGCCGATCACCGGGACGGGCGCAGCCGTCGGTTCTTCCTTCGCCGCCGTGATCGGCTCGCCCGCCGGATCGGGGTTGCCATAGTCCATCACCAAGGTCAGCCGGGCCTCGGCCTGATCGGCAGTGTCGGCCATCATGATCGACGTGAAGGCGAGGGCCGCGCGCCCGTCGCCGATCCGTGCTGCCAGCAAGCGTGCGAAGTTATCGCCCGCCTTCTTGGCGCTGGTGGCCGGTTCGATCGGGGTTTCAGACAAGCGCTGGGTGAGCGTGTCAATCTGCGCGGCGGTGAGGGCTTTGGTTTTCATCTGGGTCTCCTTGGGGTCAGGCGTTGGTGATGTGGGCGGAATGCCCGAGGGTGGTGACCGCGTAGATCATGGTGCGGCCGTCGCCGATCGCTGCGCCAAAGGCCTGCGCCTCAGGCAAGGTCGCGAATTGCTCCCGCGTGCGGGTGGCGGGCGTGCGGCCGCGGGCGGCGACAAAGTGGGCGGCGTTCTTCAGGCAGAATTCTTCGTGTGTTGTCAGGGGCTTCATGGCGGTCTCCGTTGCGTTGCAATGGCTGCAGACAGCGCACGGTGTCAAAAGAGAGCAACTCCTAAGTCACTGCAATTGTGGAGGTTTTGGTCAGAATGGGAGTGTCCCGGCGAAGCTATGCCGCGCAGCGCGGCGTCTCGGAGGCAGCCGTGCGCAAGGCGATCGCAACCGGCCGGATCACCACCCTACCCGACGGCACTATTGGTCCGGCGCAGGCAGATTTCGAATGGGGCGCCCAGACCGATCCAGCCAAGCTGCGCGGCCAACACGCGCGCCAAATCGACGCGGAAACGGCAGCAGAAACAACTCAGCTTGCGGCCACAAAGCCGGTGCCACAAGCAGCGATCGGGGTGATGGCCGATACTTTGCGCGATGCCGGAAACGATACGGAGGGGATTACTCGGGTAGCCAGGAGGCGACCGGCCGCAAGGTGTCGTTCCTACGCAGACAGATGGTGAATGCTGTTCTGGAAGCCCGGACCGCCGAAGTCCGGTTGGAAATGAAGAAGGCGGGAGTGATTGATTGGGCCTGGGCGACGGCAATCGAGCGGCGCCAAGTGACTTCTTGAACGCGAAACCATACAACCTCGTGACACAACCGCGCGCAATGCAGATGTATATTGACGGATACTGCAACTTCGTTTCGACTTAAATACGCGAGCGTCAAAGATCCGTGATCACCAAATCGACATTATGATGAAAACGGATGTTGAGATACGAGCTTATCGATAAAGATAATTCAACGTACCAATTTTTTTTAAAATAGCTCGCATTCTACAAATTTCTCAGTGACAACGTGCCACATGTGCCTGCCTATTAACTTAAGTTGCGCTGTGCGAATGTACGAATTGTCACAGGAGCGTCCGAAGTCTACTGGATTTTACTGCAAATACGATCTCTCCAGAACGGCAGGCCCCTGTACAGCCGCGACATATCATTACAGGTGACTTGAAATTTCGACAAGCCCCCTTGATAAAATAACTGTTTAAGTACATACATTTAGTTTTTCATACTACTGCGGCTACGGCAGCGCGACAAATCGTCCGTTTGTTCTCCGGCTACGCTGCAAGTTGAATTATCCGATGGAAATCCTAGCCTCCCTGCACGGAATAATAAGGAAAGTTCCATGGAAACCATCTCTCTCGGTCAGTATGACCTTATCTACAACGCGTTCTCGTTCACGTTTGCGGCGATGGCGGCGGCAACGCTGTTTTTCTGGTTCGGCCGCTCGCAAGTGTCGGACGCGTACAAAACTGCAATGACCGTCACTGGCCTCGTCACTGCGATCGCTGCCTACCACTACTTCAAGATTGGCGAAAGCTGGGCGGCTGCGCACGTCATCGCCGACGGCACGGTCACGGCGTCCGGTGTCGCGTTCAATGCCGCCTATCGCTATGTCGACTGGTTCCTGACGGTGCCTCTGTTGCTTGTCGAGCTGATCCTTGTCATGGGCTTGAGCAGAGCAGCAACCCAGTCAAAAGCCATCCGGTTGGGCCTACTGGCAGCATTGATGGTCGGTCTTGGCTATCCCGGCGAGATTGCCGATACCGCTTCGGAGCGGTGGCTGTGGGGCGGACTGTCGATGATCCCATTCCTGTGGATCGTCTACGAGTTGTTCGTCGGCCTGAGCAAGTCTGTCGAACAACAGCCTGAAAGCGCACGTGGTCTTGTCAAGACGGCAATCTGGGTGGTCGTCCTTTCGTGGTCCTTCTACCCGGTGGTGTTCTTTGCCGGCGCGATCGGGCTTGCCGGTGCAACAGCAACAACTGTTGTCGAGGTCGGCTACACGATTGCCGATCTGATCGCAAAGGCTGGGTTCGGCGTGCTGATTTATATGATCGCAGTGCGCAAGTCGGAAGCGGATATGGGTCGCGCTAAAACAGTCTGATCGTTGAAAAATCCATCCGGTGGCGGCGTTGTCGCCACCGGAAACCTTCACATACCCGACCAAATCAAAGCGATCCCAAACCATGCACTTTGCCCCTATCAAACTCGATATGTCGGTACGACTGGCTTCGGTCAGCCAAAAGATGCTGGCTGTTGCCACTGGTTCAGTCGACCCTAAATCGCCGGTGTCCCGAGCCATAAGCCATCACCTCGCCACACCCGGCTTGCGCGTTCGCAGCCAGATCGCGCTTCATGCAGCCGATTGCCTGGACGTCGATGCCGGGTCAGCACTGGCAATGGCCACCTGCTGCGAACTTTTACACAATGCGTCTTTGATCCATGACGACCTGCAGGATCGCGATCAGCTCCGTCGGGGTGCACCAGCCGTGTGGAGTCTGTTTGGCGATGAGGTCGCCCTTTGTGCGGGCGATCTTTTGCTGTCGGCCGCTTATGCCGTGCTGGCCGAAGTGGCAGATGTTGCAGCGATTCCTCGTTTGATCGCCCACACACACGCGGCGGTTGCGCAAACCGTTCACGGGCAGGCGTCCCCTGCCTTGCCACAGCTCCATGATTCCGACCCGCTTTCAGCGTATCAGGCGATGGCAGCCGCCAAATCCGGACCGCTTCTAAGCCTGCCATTCGGTTTGGTATTTAGTTACTCCAACCGGCCCGATCTCGAGGCAGCGTCGACCAGCGCCGTGCATGCTTTCGCGATCGCGTACCAGATCGCCGATGATCTGGCCGACATTGAGGCCGACTTGCGCACTGCTGTTGGCGCAGCAACAAACATCATCGGTGTGCTTGAAACAACGGGCCGCTTAGGCCGCGCAACGGCGCTGGCCAGAGCGGTTCTCGTGGCACGCAGCAAGCTAGCCGAGGCAATTACCATATCAGCCGAACTGCCCCACGGGACAGCCGCAATCCTGTCTGACCTGGCCAAACGCATCACCCACAAACTGGATGGATATCAATAATGCCACGCGATCTGAGGGCCGAGGCGGCAGCGACCGCGATTGTTGTGGGCGGCGGGTTTGGCGGGTTGGCTGCGGCGTTGCGACTGCGCGCACGCGGCTATCACGTCACGATCATCGACCGCTGTGCGCGGCTTGGCGGGCGGGCGCAGGTGTTTGAACGGGACGGGTTTCGCCATGATGCGGGGCCTACGGTCATCACAGCACCGTTTTTGTTTGAGGAGCTGTTCGCCCTTTTTGGCAAGAAAATGTCGGACTATGTGACGCTGGTAACGCCAGA
>JANNWS010000201.1:0-3047 GCA_031408575.1 Rhodobacterales bacterium | reverse complement strand
AACCCCAAAACCTCTTGGGCCGTCCAAATGGACGCCCATTGTGCCGTCTCTCTCCAAATCCAACACCTCCGCGCCAAACATGCGCGAAGAATGCACCGATCACGTCAGAAATGGCAGGAGGGGGTCGGCGTGGCGCTTACGGTGGTTCGAGGTGCTGACCCTGACATCTGCAAGGGCCGCTCCCGACAGGATCGACAAGCCCAGAAGGCCCCCGACCCAGAGGTTCTGCAAGCGCATGATGATGGTGTCCCGGTGCTGTTTCAATCGCGCTGCCCAGCCCGGATCTTCCCCACCCGTGGACAACGACGCCGGTACATAGACCATCAAGGCCCATGAGTAAATTCACAGTGGCATATATATCACAGCAATATCAACGACTTGCGCGAACATCCGCCGAAAGCGGATCATCTGCAAAACCACCGGTTGAACCAGCTTAAGCATCTGCCGCCCAAATAGCGCAGTTCAGGCACCTTTGTTGCGATCCAGCAACGCCAGATGGGCCGCCGCCAGACGCGCCTGCGGCACCCGGTAGGGCGAGCAGGACACATAATCGAACCCTGCAAGCCGGCAAAACGCGATTGATTCGGGATTGCCACCGTGCTCGCCGCAGATCGACAGAGTCAAGTCCGTCCGCGTCTTTCGGCCCCGTTCCGCGCCGATAAGAAGCAGTTCGCCCACGCCATCAACATCCAGGATATGAAACGGGTCTTCCGGAAAAACCCCCTGCTGCACATAGGTGTTCATGAACCGCCCGGCATCGTCGCGCGACAGCCCGTAGGTCATCTGCGTCAGGTCGTTCGTGCCGAAGGACAGAAAGCTTGCATGCTGCGCGATCTCGCCCGCGCGCAGGGCCGCACGCGGCGTTTCCACCATGACGCCCAGCTTGTAATCGAACGCAACGCCCGACCGGCTGCGAACCGTCGCCGCCACCGCATCGACATGGGCCTTGACCAGTTCCACCTCGCGTCGCGCCGAAACCAGCGGGATCATGATTTCCGGCACCACCGCCGCCCCGCGCCGACCGACCTCAACCGTCGCCTCGAAGATCGCCTGTGCCTGCATTGCATAGATCTCCGGCAGCACGACGCCCAGCCGCACGCCGCGCATCCCCAGCATCGGGTTCACTTCGGACAGCGCTTCGGCCCGCCGTGTGACCGCCGACAAGGGAATATCCATCGCCTCGGCCAGTTCGCGCAAACCCTCGCGCGAATGGGGCAGGAATTCATGCAACGGCGGATCGAACAGGCGGATGCACACCGGCAGGCCCTGCATGATGTCGAAAAGCTGAATGAAATCCTCGCGCTGCATCGGCAAAAGCCGCGCCAGCGCCGCCGCCCGGTCCTTGGGCGTATCGGCGAAGATCATCTCGCGCATCACGACAAGCCGGTCTTCCTCGAAGAACATATGTTCGGTCCGGCACAGCCCGATCCCCTGTGCGGCAAAGTTCCGCGCGGTCTGCGCATCGGCGGGTGTATCGGCATTGGCCCGCACGCCGATATCGCGCACATTGTCTGCCCAACTCAGCAAGCGGCGGAAACTGTCATCCAGCGCGGGGGCGAGCATCTCGGCAGCTCCTGCCAGCGCCTCGCCCGCCGTGCCGTCGATGGTGATGTTGTCACCCTCGCGGAACACCCGGCCATCGGGGGCGATCAGCTTTTTCTCGCGCCCGTCCAGCCGCAGATCGGATGCGCCGACCACGCAGGGCAAGCCGATGCCGCGGGCGATCACCGCCGCATGGCTGGTCATGCCACCGCGTTCGGTCAGCACGGCGGCAGCCGAATGCATGCCGCGAATATCCTCGGGGGCGGTTTCGCGGCGCACCAGAATGCAGGCCTCGCCCCGCGCCGCACTGGCCTGTGCGGCATCGGACGAAAACACGATCCGGCCCGTCGCCGCGCCCGGCGAGGCCGCAATGCCCCTGACGAAGCTGTCGCGTGGCCCGCGCGGATCGACCTGATGGTGCAGCAATTCGGGCAAAGATCCCGGCTGCACCCGCAACACCGCCTCGTCCTGCGTGATGATCCCGTCCTCGGCCAGCGCCACCGCGATCTGCAGGCTGGCGCGAGATGACCGCGCCACCTTGACCGCGTCCAGCACTGCGAGACGCCCATCCTCGATGGTGAACTCGATTTGCATTGCCTCGCGCAGCTTGGCCCGGCACACCACGCCATAGCGCAGCAATTCTGCAAAGACCTCGGGTGCCACCTCTTCCAAAGACGCCCCGCGCGGATCGCGCGTCAGGTAGATCGCGCCGTCCCGGCGCAGCGCATCGCGGCCCTGACTTTGGCCCAGATAGCGCCCTGTTACCTGGGGCTGGCCGGTCACCGGATCGACGAACTGGATGACCCCGGACCCCGAGATGCCCTGCCCGATGCCCTGCGCCATCGCCTGCACAACCAACCCGAGCCCGCCATTTTCCGGCGCACCCTTGGCCTGGCGCAACAGCCGCGCCGAAGTGCCTTCCCAAGCCCGCGCCATCGAGCGCAGCACTTCGGACAGTTGCTTGGCCGGGTCTTGCGGAAACGGTTCTTCCATTTCCGCCTCATAGGCCCGCAACGCATCGCGGATCGCCTCCGCTGACGGTTTCGGCACGTCGAACATGTCGGGGTCGAGCCGCGCGACATGGGTCGCATAGCTTTGGATAAAGCGCAGCCACAGCGTATCGGCGGCCTCGGTCCCGTGCGTTTTCACCAGCCCCGCATGGCGCGCCGCATTCAGCCCGATGTTCAAGACCGTGGCCGGCCCGCCCCAATCGGGGTTTTCCGGGCTGGGGCGCACCGAGACGAGCGGGGTCGGCCCGAAAACCGACAGGATACTGGTGCAATCGACCGATCCGCCCTGTGCGATGGCCCGAACGGTGCCCGATGGCAACGCCATCGTGGCGGGCACCGGCAGGTCAAGCCGGATCAGCCGTTGCAGGCATTTCGCCCGCCAGCCATGGGTTACGGTCGCAATCCGCGCGGAGGGCGTGATTTCGGCATAGTCGAGGATCGGATCATGTTTCTGCACTGCGGCATTCCCTGTTCGGGCGCAGCATACGCCAGTTG
>JANNWS010000200.1:0-2143 GCA_031408575.1 Rhodobacterales bacterium | reverse complement strand
CCGGATGAGCGATACGGCCGTGGCGATGGGCAGGCTGATCTGAACGACCGGGGGCCGCGCTGGTGCGAGGTGCCGGCTCCGGTTACGGCGTTTCTGCAGTAGCCATGCGCTTAACGCATAACGCCAAAGCCGAACTGTCGGTTGTTAGCGCTATCGGTATTCCTACATCATGGACACGGGACGAAGGGCTGACGAACAGCCGGGGGTCCCGAACCTGAAAGGAAAGACCATGATGACCGTGATTGAAAAGCTGATGACTGCCGCCCGTAACCAGGCGCTTTATCGTCAAACGCGGAACGAGATTGCGCGGATGCCGATGGACGTGGCGCTCGACCTTGGGATCTACCCGGGCGACGCCGACCGGATCGCCCGCGAGGCTGTCTGGGGCTGAGCGAAAGCCAGTCTGCCAAGACTTGGATGATGTGAGGGGAACCATGCGGTTCCCCTTTGCATTTGCGGCCAAACGGCTCAGGAATACTTGACCTCAAGCGCCGTTTTCACCGCAGGCGTCACGAATTTCGAGACATCGCCACCCAGCCGGGCAATTTCCTTGACCAGTTTCGACGCAATCGCCTGTCGGCGGGCGTCGGCCATCAGGAACACCGTCTCGATACTGGCGTCGAGTGCGCGGTTCATGCCGACCATCTGAAATTCATACTCGAAATCGGCCACGGCGCGCAGGCCGCGCACGATGACTGTGGCCCCGACATCGCGGGCGCAGTCGATCAGCAGGTTTTCGAACGGGTGAACCACAATCTCGCCCCCCGTCTTGGCGATGATCCCGGCGCATTCCGCCTCGATCATCGCCACGCGTTCTTCCAGCGAGAAAAGCGGGCCCTGGTCACGGTTGATCGCCACGCCGATCACCAGACGATCAACCAGCGCCATGGCGCGCTGGATGATGTCGGTATGGCCAAGCGTCACCGGATCAAATGTGCCGGGATAAAGACCGATGCGCATGGGAAACCTCTTGCTGCCCCGCTGGTCACGCAACATAATTGCGCGCGGCTTTGCAAGGGGCAAAGAGCGGTGTCAGAGCAGGATGATGTTTGATGGAAACATCATCCTGCTCCGGCTTCTTGGTGGCCGAATGAATGTTGAGGAAAACCGGCGACCACTTTTCCTCGTCACGCTCTAGAAACCCTTGATCATGCCTTCGAGCGCGTCCTTTTCCATCGACAGTTCCGAAAGCCGCGCCTTGACCACATCGCCGATCGAGATGAAACCGACCATCGTGTCGCCCTCCATCACCGGCATGTGGCGGAACCGCCCGTCGGTCATCATCTGCATGACATCGGTGGCGCGATCTGTGCGGGTGCAGCTGACGACCTTGGCCGTCATGACCCGGCTGACCTTGTCGGTCAGACAGGCCGCGCCGCGCCGCCCGAGTTCGCGCACGATATCACGCTCGGACAGGATGCCATCCACCCTGCGCCCGTCTGCCGATACCACGACCGCACCAATCCTGCGTGATGACAGAACCTCGGCCGCCTCGGCTATCGTGGCGGTCGGGGGAACGGTGACCACGGGGCTTTCCCCCTTCAATTTCAGGATCCGCTGGACTGTCATCGCCGCCTCCCTTTCTTTCGCCAAGCGTCCTCCTCGCGCAACTTTATGTCAAGCCATTGCTTCCAGTCGCAGGACTTCCCGGCGCAATCCCTGTGCCAGCAGGTCGGCAAAGCGGTTCATCCGCTCCATCCGGCGATCATCGGCGTGGCGGATCAGCCAGAAGGCGCGGGTCAGGCTGATCTGGTCGGCCAGCACCTTGACCAACTCCGGCGCGGCGGGCATGGCAAAGTCGTGCACGATGCCCACGCCCGCCCCATGGCGCAGCCAATTCAGTTGCACCGAAACGGAATTCGACGCCAAAGGCACGGCATCGGCACCGATCTGGGCCAGATAATCCAGTTCCTTGTCAAAGATCATGTCGGGGATGTAGCCGACGACGCGACGGGTCAGCAGATCGTCGCGGGTAAGCAGCGGGCCGGTTTTCGCCAGATAATCCCGGCTGGCGGCAAGGTGCAGGCGATAATCGGTCAGGCGCTGCACGGTCAGACGGCCTGCCGAGGGTGGCGAGACGGCGATGGCCATGTCGGCCTCGCGCTTGGACAGGTTGAACACGCGGGGCAGCGCCACGATCTGC
>JANNWS010000199.1:0-7992 GCA_031408575.1 Rhodobacterales bacterium | reverse complement strand
CGCGATCTATGTGCGCCGGGACCGAATGGCCGAGATGCGCCCATTCATGGGTGGCGGCGACATGATACGCGAGGTCACCCGCGATAGCGTTGTCTACAACGATGCGCCGATGAAATTCGAGGCTGGCACCCCTGGCATCGTTCAGACCATCGGTCTGGGCGTGGCTTTGGATTACATGATGGGGCTCGGGATGGCCAACATCGCCGCGCACGAGAACCGGCTGCGCGACTATGCCCGCACGCGGCTTGACGGATTGAACTGGATCACGGTGCAAGGAACAACGCCCGACAAAGCCCCGATTTTTTCTTTCTCGATGCAGGGCGGGGCGCATGCGCATGACATATCGACCATCCTCGACAAGAAGGGGGTCGCGGTTCGCGCAGGCCAGCACTGCGCCGGGCCGCTGATGGCGCATTTGGGGTTGAGCGCCACCTGCCGTGCGTCTTTCGCAGTGTACAACACGTGTGCCGAAGTTGACGTGCTGATCGATGCGCTGGAACTGGCGCATGATCTGTTTGCATGACAGGCGTCTAATGGGCGAGATCAGTTGACCAGTACAGGTGCTGCGCCAATGAAACTGCGATCCTCGATTTGCTTGACGAGGAAGTCGGCGACATTAGCGCGGAAAATAACTCCGTTCCGCCATTCAGATGGTTCGCGAAGAACCCTGTAGCGCCCTGTTCGCGCACCATTCAACAGCACGCCCGGTCGCGCGATTGTCCAATCAAGACCGCTTCCCTTGATCAGTTTTTCCTGCAAGCTTTTGTCGTCATAGGCGCGGCCAAAGACAATCTTGAATGGAATTCTTTGCAAGGCCGCGATGCTCGCGTGGCTATCGCCAGCTCCAAAGCCCGTGACGCAAATCAGCCGATTGACCCTTTTGTCCTTCATGGCAGCAATCAACACCCGCGTTGCGTCAGAGAACAGGCGCACGGGTTTGAACAAATCGCCCAAGCTGACGCCAAGTGTTGCGATCACGGCATCGACCCCAGCAAGTGCAGCATCCACGTCATTTTTATTCAGTGCGTCACCCTGCACCTTTTCCAGTTTCGCGTCAGACAGATTCATTGATGTTGCGGATCGCGCCAAAGAGCGCACGTCGTATCCTGCCGCAAGTGCTTGACGTGTGGTTTCCAAACCAATGCCTTTGCTGGCACCAACGATCAATATCCGCACGTCGCGTTCCCCCATGCTGGTTTGGCAAATGACTTTCCGCGCTGTATTTCGAACGAAACTGCATTGTAGATTGGGACGCGGCCGCGTTGCCGGTATTTTTTCAAAAGACGCTCGCTAGCCATCCTCAGTATCGATCCGTGACCGGACACTGGCAAAACTCATTCATGTTCGCCATCGGAACGACGCCCTGCTCCGCGCATGAAAAATTTGGGCCGTTTCGCCGCGACCGTAAACGTCGCCACAGTAACTGCTGCCGCTGCGATAAGGACCGCGTGGCCAAGGATGCTGGCCGCAAGAAACGTGTAACTACCAATCGCGACAGATAAACTTACTGCCCACATCAATCCCAAAATTTGCAAGACATAGTGACGGATGCTGACATCAGGGATATGGCGCAGCGGGCTCACGCTGTGATCAAACACAAAATTCCACGCGTGTACGACGACAGTCTTTACGCTTGCCATCATGGCATTGATCCTTTGTCGACTGATATTGAATAATCGCACGCCGCGCATGCACCACGCTATAAGGTAAGTTAGCGCTGAACCGTTGAGATTCCAGCCGGTTGAAATAGGGCAGATGAAGAAAAGTGCTTCGGTGCTTAGACCATCGCTTCCCGGTCAGCTATTTCCCTGAACAGAACATCTTCAAGCCCTCTCTCAGCATGGCTTCGTGCCGGTGCAGACCTGTTGTGGACAAGGATCGTGCGCATCTGCAGCGTACAGCCATTGGTCTGGCGGTGTCGTCCTTCTTTTTCTGGACTTCGCTTGCAGTAGGACTTGTTTTCAAGCCTCAGCCTGCGGCTCAAGCCATATGCGGATGCAATCGTGCTGCGTTGGTCCGAGTCCGTAACACCCCGCCTCGTAAACATGGATTTCGGCGTCATGGTCGCGCCCACGGGCGACGATGGCAACCGACGTCAGGCTGCCTGGGGGCGGAGTACTGACCATGAGCGCAGCGGAGGCTTTGAAAGCCTTGAGCGGCAGGCGTATTTCGCCCCACCCGACAGTACCGCATCGACCACGGAAGAGATCAGACCGCGCTGCATCATTTTGGCACCCTCTGTTTTAGGATCGTCCTGCAGGCTACCAATGCTTGGTCCCCGGCGCACCCTTGATCTGTCCGTCCAGATTGGGCGTGACCCAGCCGCCATAAAAATCGCCCGGCTGCGGGATGACGCGCAGATCGGCGACCCACGCCTCGTCCATCAACCCCGCATAAAGGGCCACGTAGCCTGCAAGTGCCGCAAAACCCGCCGTGGGCCGGTCATAGGCCCATGCCGCGCGAGAGGCGATCTTGTCACCGGAGAGCACGTCGAAATAGCGCGCGACGCCCTTCCATTCGCAGTAGCTGCTGCCCTGAACCGGGCGCAGGGTGGCTGCGATATCCTCGGGTGGCAGGTAATAGGTAGGCGCGTGGTGGGTCTCGAGCACCCGGAGGGCACGGGTGGTGTCGGCCACCAGCGCACCGCCAAGCCGGACCCTGATGCAGTGCGGCACGGTCTGCCATGCAGGCGGGCGGGGGTAGGATTGCACGTTTTCGCGGGGCAACTCGGTCATGCCGCACCTGCCAGACGCGCAAGCACCGTGCCGGTCAGGGCGATATGCGCCAAAGTGATCGCCACAGACAGCCCGTGCAGCGCCTTGAACCGCCCCTTGGCGCGCGTGTCGGTGGCGCCGTTGATCGCGGGCATCAGCAGTTGGCGGGTGGGCAGCACCGTGCAGACCACCAACGCAAGCAGCCCCGCACCTGGAAGATCACCTGCCCACAGCACCACCGCAGCTGCGGCAGAACAGCCCAACACGAACAGGTAAAACATCGGAAACGCCCGCCGGATCGTCCGCCCTGCGACATCGGGCGGCAATGCCGTGAACAGGAACGCGGCAAAGCCGAAGCTGTAAAGAACCATACCGCCAAAGAGCAGCGCGGTGATCAGGGTTGCAAGGATCAGCAAGGCTTAGCCTCCGTTCGACAGGACGGGCTTGCGCGCAGTGCCCATGTAAAGGATCGCGGTCAGCGGCAGTGGGCCGAAGGTAAGGTCAAACCGGCGGTTGATGCCGCGCGGGCCAAGTCCGGTGACCGCACCCGGCACCAACCCCGCGCCTTGCATCGCCACACGCAATTCACGTGGTTTGATAAACATGGCCGGATCATGTGTGCCACGCGGCAGCAGGCGCAGCAGATCTTCTGCGATGATAATGGTGGCCAGCCGGGCCAACGAGTTGCGGTTGATCGTGTCAAACAGGAAGATCCCGCCGGGGCGCAGGGTGCGTGCCACCTCGCCTAGAACGCGGGTCAGATCGGCTACATGCTCCAGCACATCGACGCAGACCACGGCATCGAAGCTGGCGCTGTCATAGGGCAAAGCCTCGCCCACGCCGACATCGTAGCCGATCCGCAGGCCCTGCGCACGGGCATGGGCCCGGGCGGCGGCGATCGCACCCTCGGCCGGGTCGATGCCGGTGACATGCGCGCCACGCGCCGCCAGCGCCTCGGCCATGAAGCCCCCCGCACAGCCCAGATCCAGCACCGCCTTGCCCTGCCAGTCGATCTGGCGGTCGAACCAAGTCAGCCGTCCGGGCACAAGGTTTTTCAGCGTACGAACCCAACGGATATCATCCGACCACCAGCGGTCGGCCACCTTGTCATAGATCGTCAGGTCATTGCGCATCGAGGCGGTCCTTGGTTAGGCGGGGCAGCATGTAGGGCACCTCGGCGCGGTAGCGAGCGAACCGGTCGCCATAGCGGGCAGCAAAGCGGCGTTCCTTCAGGCGCGGGGCAAGCAGGCAGTAGGCGGTGAAGCTGATCGCAAGTGCGAACTGATCCGGCGTCCACACCGGTACGGTCCACAGCGTCAGGGCAAAGGCCACATAGATCGGCTGGCGGATCAGGCGAAACAGCCCTTGCGTCGGCATGTCGGGAAACACTGGCCGGATGCGCGCCAGCAGTGACATCCAGCCAAGGGCGCCCGATTGCACCTCGGCCCCGGCGTCAAAGCTGGCTTTGAGCAGGATCAGCCAGCTTGCGGCATAGGCCGCAGTCACCCCCCAGAACACCGCCCCTTCCGCCCGCCACCAGACAACACCCGAGGGCGTCCACAAGGCAAACAGCGCCAGAAGCTGGGCCGAGGCGATAATGGCATAGGTGGTGGTGGCCAGCGTCTGGCCATGCGGGCCGGGGATCAGCCGCGCCAACAGCCGCCCGCCGGGGCCGGTCAGCAACAGCGAATGGGCCAGCGGAAACTGCACGATCAGGGCCGCATTTGCTAGCGCAGCCCATGGCCAGGGCACCGTGCCAAGGCTTTCGCTCAGGCCAAAAAACATCGCCACTATCATCGCCAGCACACCCGCCGCAAAGACCACATGGCATAGCGCCCCAAGGCCAAGCGCAAAGGCGATCCGCCCCGCCCCGTTGGGTGGGTGCAGGTCGGCGCGGATCAGGGTGATCAGCCGGGCGATGCGGGGGTCGGTCAGTGTCATGCGGGCAAGGCTTTTTGAAGGATGCGGGGGATGTTCTGCTTTACCTTGAAGAACCCGGCGGTGGCGTGGGGCCAGATCGCTGCGTCCCAGTCGCGCTGCCATTCGCACAGGGTGATGCCGTGTTTAGCCAGGGATGGGGCCGCTTGATCCAGCCAATCGCGCAACGGGCCGCGGGTGATGTAGGGCGTTGCAATCTGCGTCGCCCCTGCGTTCATGGCCCATTTTGCCAGGCTTGCCGGATCGTCCGCGCGCATATCGGTTGAGACAAAACCGGCCCGTAACGCGGCGTCTGCCAGCGCCCCCGCCTCGAACCGGCAGACCAGATCGGACACCGGCAGGGGCGACCGCAGGTGGCTTGCCGCCAGTGTGGCTGTCGCGTAGATGTCCAGCGCGACAAGATCGAAATCCTCGACCCGGCAATCCTCGTCCGTGATCAGCAGGGCGGTCGGGCGGCCCGGCTGCGGGGCAGTGATCGCGCGCACGGGCAGGACGGGCGGAAGGCCGTCCGGCTCGGTCGCCTCAAGCCCTTGTGTGACCTCGGCCAGATCGCTTTGGCGCGGGGTGAAGCGCCCGGCGGTGAATGTGGCAATGTTCTGCGCGTCGGCCGGATAGGGCTTGCCGCGGGTGTGCAGCCCCGCCACCCAACGCCAGCCAAGCGTGTTGGACGCCGCATCGCCATCCAGCAGGTGGCGATAGAAGAAATCCGCCCCAAGCCGCCAGGGCAGCCCCAGAGTGAAGATCCAGATGGAGGCGAACCACATCCGCGCGTGATTGTGCAGATAGCCGGTGTCCACCAACTCGGTCGCCCAGGCATCGAAACACGCCAGCCCGGTCTGACCATTCATTGCGCGGTCCACATCGCGGCGCAGGCGGCGTTCGCGGTCAAGGGCGGCAAAATCGGCTTCCAGCCCCGTGCAATAGCTGTCCCAGACCTGCGGGCGGCGTTCCAGCCAGCCCTTGAAATAGCCGCGCCAGATCACCTCTTGCACGAATTTCTCGGCATCCGCAGGCCCGTGGGCGGCAAGGGCTGCGGCCACGGCATCGGATTCCAGCACCAGCCGGCGCCGGATATAGGGTGACAGGACCGACACCGCCTTGTGGTCGCCGGGCCCATGGTCGGTGTTGCGGCCATTGGCATAGCGCCGCCCCATGCGGGGGGTGAAGGCTGTGAGACGTCTTTCGCCTTCGGCGCGGGTCGGGGTCCAGTCGGTCATCGGGTCCATCTTTGTCGCTTCAGACGGGAAACTGCGGCACCGGGCCTGAGTTTCAACCGGGCGCGCGACAATAGGCCTCGACCAGCGGGCGCAGGGCGACGCGCGCCCGCAGTTTCGCCGCCATCAGATACATGCCGCCGATCTTGCGGTGCAAAAACAGCGTGGCGGCGGGGGGGACATGGGCAAGCTCGCGGTCATTGCCGATGGCAAGGCCCATGTCGCGCAGCCGTTCCAGAAGATCGCTGCGACCGAAATCGAACGGAGGGTCCTGCCGCAAGGGGGCCATTGCGGTGTCGAACATCGACTGGATCAGGTCCTGATGATGTGGTGCTGTGGCAGGGCCGAAATAGCCGATGCGCAGCATGGCGTCCCGGGTTTCTGCCGCCCCCCCATCCAGCGCCACCCGCGCCAGAGCACGGAAATCGGCGGCAAGCCCGGGGGCGATCGGTTGAACCGCGCCGAAATCCAACAGCACGACGTGGCCAGTCTTGGGATCATAGCGGTAGTTGGCCAGATTGGGGTCGGTCTGCATCGCGCCAAACGCGAATAACTCGCGCAAGGTCAGGTCGATCAGCGCGGCGGCCACCTGATCGCGCAAGGCCTGCGGCGCATCTACCAGACTGTCCAGCGGCGCGCTTTCAACATAGGTCATCGCGAGGACCTGCGGCGTGCAAAGCCCGGCGTGCAAAGCGGGCAGCACGAACCGGTCAGACCCCTCCAGCAAGGCCCCGAACCGCGCCAGATGCTGCGCTTCGGCCAGATAGTCGGCTTCGGCATGCAACTGCCGCTTGGCCTCGGTGAGAAGGGGCTGCAGGTCCATGCCGCGCGGCAACAGCCCCGGCAGGCGCAAGAGGGCCGCCACGTTGTCGACGTCGCTGTTGATGCTGGCCCGAACGCCCGGATACTGAACCTTGATCGCGAGGTCCTGACCGTCGCGCGTGACCGCCCGATGCACCTGCCCAATCGAGGCCGCCGCAAACGGGCGCACATCAAAGCGGGCAAAGCGGCCATACCAGCCGGGCCCCCATTCGGCGTTCAGCACGGTCTGCAGCTGCTTTGGCGGCATGTGGCGGGCATCATCGCGCATCCGGCCAAGGATTGCCGTCAGCTCATCCGGTAGCACAAGGCCAGTGTCCATCGACAGCATTTGCCCCAGCTTTAACGCCGCACCGCGCAGATGCGACAGCCCGTCCATCAGGCGCAGGGCGTTGGCACGGGTCAGCAGCAGTTGCGCCAGATCAGGCCGCTTGCCGCTGGCGAGCGCCCGCAGGCCGCCTGCCGCCACGCCGCCCGCGATCTCCGACGCGATCCCGCCGAACCGCAAGAGCCGCGCCGCGCGCCCTGTGGGCACCGCTGCGCCATCATCATCTGAAGACATGACGCTTTCCTGTCAGGGCTGGACGGGGGCTGTCTGCCTACGCAACCGGCGCAGGTGCCATCGATAAATGACAGGCGCCAGAACATAGTCATAGACAACGCAGGCGATCTGCTTGATCCCCGGAAATCCCACAATCGTTGCCAGCCACCGATACTTTGGCATTTGCATCCACAGCACCAGAAACGCCGGTATCCCCGATGTCAGCGTGCCCTCATGCAGCACATACAGCCGCTTGGCCGCAGTATCAGCATCCAGCCCCCATTGGCCCCGTGCGTCCGAGTTCAGATCGTCAAACCGGATCGGCAGGCCATTGGCACCCGCATACCGCGCATAGTGCTGTATCTCAAAGTTACAGACCGGGCAGGTGGCGTTGTAAAGAACCGAGGTTTTGGCGTTGTTTTCCATGTTGGGAACGTAGTGCAGCAAAGAGTAAAATCCATAAAGCACCGTGCTGAAGGGATGTCCCCGCGTCATTCTAAACCGCCGCACTGACCTCCTGATCACTGGACGCGTCAATTGTCTGGCCCGGCGCGCCTTCTGGATCAGGCAGGGTTTGGAATGATGGCTGCTACTGGTGAACTGACCTGAACGCAGCGGTCAGCAGCATGTGCGGAACGGTCAGGGCGGCCAGACCGATAAACACGATTTGCAATGTTGCTGGTTCGAATGCAGGGGTAAAAACTGCAAGGACAATGGCACCAAGGGCGGTGATTGCCAAAGTCGCCACCAGGATTGGCCACGCGGC
>JANNWS010000198.1:0-1775 GCA_031408575.1 Rhodobacterales bacterium | reverse complement strand
AACCAGAGATGCGCGAGGGCGGCCCTGATCACCGGGTCTGTCGTTTCCGGCGCATTGAACCAGTCCAGAAACCGGCCCATGTCCGCGGCAACCTGCGGCGCTGGCGGTGCGGTGTAGTGCACCCGCTCGCGCCCGATCGGGCCGGAAATGACCTGCATCTGGCCTGCGCTGTCATCGCGCCACTGGCCGACCCGAATTTTTGCCATGCCGCTGCGCCCGGTGGGGAACAGGGCGCTGTGCCAGCCGAACAGGCGGTCCATTGTCAGCGGCTGTTCATAACGACCGGTTGCGTCCAGCATGACCTCGACGATCCCCTCGACATCGCGGTCCTTCGGGGTCAGCGCGCCGATGTCGATCCCGAGGCGTCGAGCGATCGAGGACCGCACCTGCGTCACATCAAGCACCTCACCCTCGATCTCGCTCGTCTTGACGACATCCATGGTCAGGGTCTGCAGGACGGCTTCCTCGCGCAGCTGGAAACCGAGCGCTTCCATGCGGCCGACAAGACGACCTTGGTCATGCCGCACCGCCGCCAGCGGTGCAGCGATGGCCGCGTCCTGCCAGACCAGCTGTGGCCAAGCGGCATTCTGCCAGATGTACATTTCCATGATCTCCGCAATTCGTGCGGCGATCATGGGGATTATTCGCCGCATCGGCAAGAGAGTTACGTCGCACGGGTTGCGGAGAATAATACGGCTAATCTCCGCAACGCGCCGCGCTGTACGGGAACCGATCGGCCATTTCCGGCCCGTCGAGGCTGCATGAAGCGCACACGACACACGGTCTTTTGGCATCAGGGCAATCTGCACGGGAGGATCTCCGGACGAAGAGGCGGTTTGAGGCGCGGCGATGACGATCGAGGGCGGGCGCGCACTCAGACGCAGGGTGCGCACCTGCGAACCGCGCACCCAAAGGTGCGAACCCAGAAAAAATGTTTGACGCTAGAGACTTACCGCGCCTCTGCCCCCCGCATACACCTCAAGCCCGGGTGGAACCAAGGCCGGGGGAGCGAGGGGCAGCGCCTGATAAGGGCTTGGGAAAGCGGTCGATCTGTCGCCCATATGTCCCACCAGCCTATCGCTTTTATGCCTCAGAACTGGGCGAAATGTCTCGCCTGAAGTTCAACATGTTCTGCGGGTTATCCTGCGTATTGACCACGCTTTCGCGCGGGATTGCGCGGGGTTCATCCGGCACCCTCAGCTTGCGCTTTGTTTTCGTTTGGGAATTCAGCTTCTTCGCAACCGTCAAAAGTGCCGCTGCCCAGCGCCGCCAGGCATTTGATCGCACAACCCCGGCGCAGATGCAGACCTGCCGCCAGCGCATGCCGTCCGCCCGCAGCCAGACGATCCGTGCATCCTCGGGGGCAATCAGCATCAGCCAGTCGAAGCATTCCTCCATGCGGGTGATTGCGGCGGCGCTGGGGATCACCCACAACGGGGCCTCGGGCGTGTAGCCGTAGGCATGCTTGGCCTCTTGAACGACCGGCGGCCACGACCCGCCATAGCCACGGGGCCGGTCTTTCTCGGGCAGGCGGCGCAGGGTGTAAGCGGCTTCCTCGAAGCGATCCTCGATGTCGCGCGGTGTCAGGGTCATGGTGGTCCTCCGATCGGGTCAATAAATCTGGCGGGCACGCAGGATGAATGACCGGTCTGTTTCCGCCGGTTTGCGCCTCTCTGCCGGAAGCATGCGTTGAGCAGGTTGCTCTTTGCAGATTCTCTTTGCTCAGTCGGGGCAACAAGGGGAGCCCACATGGGAACACATCTGACGGAACGGAT
>JANNWS010000197.1:0-24720 GCA_031408575.1 Rhodobacterales bacterium | reverse complement strand
GTCTTCGATGGGTTTACTGACGGTGGCGCACCTGAAACTGGGTATCCCGACTTACGATCCGGCGGCGTATTACAATGCTGTGCGCAGGGCCCCCGCGCACAGTGCTCAGGGCAAGAAACTGGACCGCATCATGAAGTCGATCGGTGGCAACTAGGCCTGCCTGACGAACGGTCTGTTTCTGCCAGATGCGCCCGAATGCGCGGCAGGAAATCTGTCAAATTTGAGCGGGTTATTGTGTCGCGCGGCCTTGGACAGTAGCATGGTCAGCAAAACAAAATGGGGCGCAGGGCGATGGCTGATCCGATGACAAACATTGAAATCGAAGATGTGCTTTCCTCGATCCGTCGCCTTGTATCCGAAAACCACGGCCCCGTACTCCGCCCGCAGGCCAACACGATCAAGTTGCCGGGCAAGCTGGTTCTGACACCTGCTCTGCGGATTGTTCCGGTGCCGCATCCAGTTGTCCCGGCCTTTGTTTTGGCGACGCCCGACGATGATCCGCAGCCGGTATTCGCGGCAACCGAGCACACCGTGGAATTCGACGCCGTGTCCCACAAAGCGGCGGCGGCTGTGCTTGAAGCCGCCCTTTCGACCCATGCCGATGACTGGGAACCGGACGGCAGCGAGGTCTTGCAAAACCCCGCTTGGGCGGTCGAGTGGAAATCACGCAGGCAGCGCGATGCTGATGCGCCAGATACTTGGGCGCCTGCCGACGACGCGCCTGGCAATGACACCCCTGACAATGACGCAGCCCGTCTCGGTGAAGACGTCGACACCACCGACGCCAGCGCCCCCGCATCCGGGATCGCAGGCGCGGGCGGTGGTTCTGCCGAGGCATCGCAAGATGCCGGTGCAGCCGACCTCTCCGACACGCCCCTGCACACAGACACAGAAATCTATGCCGATGCGGATCCGGAACCCGAAGCGGCCTTCGTCTGGATGGACGATCCCGTGCGCGGCGCACCCGAAACGGCACCTCTGCCCGAAGCCGATCCGTTCGCCGAAGGTGCCAATGCCTACACAGACCCGGATGACAGCGACGACACTCTTGTGAATGAAGAAGCGCTGCGCGATCTGGTCCGGGATATCCTGCGCGAGGAATTGCAGGGCCCGCTTGGCGAGCGCATCACCCGCAACGTCCGCAAACTGGTCCGGGCTGAAATCAACCGCGCACTTGCCGCGCGCGCGTTTGACTGACGACAAGCGGTGAACACGCCGGCGCATCTGATCTTCGGGGCGGCGGCATTCGCCCGTCCCGGCGACAGGGCGGTAAATATGGCGGCGCTGTCCGGCGCGCTTATGCCCGATGTGTCGCTGTACCTTCTGGCCGGATGGTCACTTTTCGTTTTGGGCATTCCCGCCGAGACGGTGTTTGGCACGCTCTATTTTTCGCCGCACTGGCAGGCCATCTTTGCCGTCGACAACAGTATCCCGCTCTGGCTGCTTGGGCTGGCATGGGGACTTTGCAGTCGCAACCGCGTGGTGATCGCCTTTGCCGGGGCAGGGTTGCTGCATCTGGCGCTCGACTTGCCGCTGCACAATGAAGACGCGCGACGGCATTTCTGGCCGATCAGCGACTGGGTGTTCCACAGCCCGGTCAGCTATTGGGATCCTCAGCGATACGGTCGCGTTACCGCCCCTGTCGAGGTCGGACTTTGCCTTGTTCTCAGCGCGGTCCTGTGGCGCAGGTTCAAACGTTGGCCAGCGCGCGCTCTGGTCGCCGCAGGGGCCGTTGCCCAGGTGATACCGAGCCTCATGTTCGCGATGATGTTCCACGGGTGACTGCGGCTTTGATCAACCGCAGGCTCATACTGCTGCACAGGCACGACATACTCAAAGCCTGTGCGTTTGATGCTGCCGCACATGCCGCCGCGCAAACAAAAACGCGCCTGAAAAAGCGCGCTTCGCAGGCTGCTTGGCTAACCGGCTCAGGCCGCTTCGGCTTGTTCCAGCTCGCTTGCATGGCGCCGTTCGCTTTCTTCGCGAGACAATGCGACCGATGTGCGGACACCTTTGCTGACGAATTCCATCAGACCCTTGACCACGCGTTCATTCGGGTCAATCCCGGCGCAGGACAAAACCTCGCGCCCGTCGCGTGACCGCGCCCAACGCGCAATCTGTTCTGGCCCGTTGCCATATTTCTTGTCATCCGCAATGGCATCATCCAATGCAGCCAACACAACGGCGGCAAACAACTTGCGTGCGCGCTGACCCTGTTCGTAGTTGAAAGCTGTGCTGTCAACGAAATCGACCATCTCGTCGTCCTTTTTCTTGCTCTTGTCTTTTTTGCGTCCGACCGAATATGGCGATTAACAACTGATTCGGCGTTTACACTTTGGAATGACTGTCATGCACTCCTAGCATGGCTTTTGCCAAACACCTACTGTATCTGGTCGCCTTGCCAGGCATTCACCATCCAGATATAGGGGCGGTCAAAGTTCCTTCAACCTTTTGTCAAGGTTTTGTCACAATGCCCAAGATCAACGGCAACGAAATTCGTCCCGGTTTCATCCTGGAGCATGACAGCGGCCTCTGGGCCGCTGTAAAGGTAAGCCACGTCAAGCCCGGCAAGGGCGGCGCTTTCGCTCAGGTTGAGTTGAAGAACCTCCGGGACGGTCGAAAGTTGAACGAACGGTTTCGGTCAGAAGACAAGGTCGAGCAGGTCAGGCTGGAGAACAAGGACCAGCAGTTTCTGTACGAAACCGACGGCCGCCTCGTGTTTATGGACAACGAAACCTATGAACAGACCGAGATCGACGCCGAACTTCTGGGCGACCGCCGCCCGTTCCTGCAAGACGGCATGACGGCCACCGTGAACTACTATGGCGACGAGGCGCTGAACGTCACGCTGCCGCAGAAGGTCGTGTGCAAGGTCGTGGAAACCGAGCCGGTGCAAAAAGGCCAGACCGCCACCAGCAGCTACAAGCCTGCGATCCTCGACAATGGCGTGCGGATCATGATCCCGCCCTTCATCGGCGCAGACGAGAGCATCGTCGTTCACACCGAACTGATGGAATATTCCGAACGCGCGTGATCAAATCGATGTCGGCCTGAGCCGGCATCGAACTGCATCCTCATCAATCTCTTGCATGATGTCTTCGCGGTGCCAAGTGAAGAAATCCCGCAATAGATTGATAAGAAACGCCTTTTTGGAAGCAACACTTCACCCGTCCAGCCAGATCCGCGCCGACGCTGCCTGCATTTCGCCTCCTGCGCGCTCGAACCGCAGATGCGCAAGCGCCCGCCCCCCCGACTGTGTAAACACTTGGCCTGCCGGTTTGCCGTCGGCAATGATCTCGGCCCCAACCGGGGCTGCGCCCTCAATCCGCACCCGTGCCAATCCCTTGCGAAGTTCGGTCTTGTGCTTCATCCGGGCCGTCACTTCCTGGCCGACATAGCAGCCTTTGCGGAAATCGACACCGTGCAGCCGCTCGAACCCGGCCTCCAGAATGTAGCTGTCGTCGGGGATCAATTCGATCCCCGTCTCGGGGATCAGATGCTCAACGCGGATGCGGTCCCAGTCGATCACCGGGTTGCCAGCGGGGGTCACGTCATAGCGCCGCCAGCCAAGGGCAGCATGACGCGGATCGTTCAGCGCCCCTGCGGGTGCATCGCCCAGGCCGCGGGTCACCTGCAACGGCAGGGGCGCAAGCTGCACATCCGCGCGCAGCCGGTACATCGAGAGGCGTTTCAGCACCCCCGCAGCAATGTCCGACTTCAGGTCGATCAGCAGCCGCCCGGCGATGTTCACCACGAAAAAATCGGCCAGATATTTGCCCTGCGCGGTCAGCAGCGCACACCAGACGATGCCGTCACTATTCCCTAACCGCGTTAAATCATTGGTAACCAAGCCCTGCAAAAACGGCAGGGCATCGGCCCCTGCAATCCCGATCACCGCCCTGTCTTCTGCCCGCTCACCTGACATCCGGCACTCTCCCGTTGCACTATAGATATAGGCTTCGCCGCCGGTCGCAACAGGCCCTCTGATTGACCTTCCCCGGCCCGCGTCCTAGTCAGGAACACCCTGATGGAGAGCTTGCAAATGAGCCTTGCGAACGGTCGTGCCTATCTTGCCATTCCCGGCCCCTCGACCATGCCCGACCGCGTGTTGCAGGCAATGCACCGGAGCGCGCCGAACATCTATGACGGCGCGCTGCATGATCTGGTGGCGTCGCTTCTGCCCGATCTGCGCCGGGTCGCCGGAACCGAGGGTCATGTCGCGATCTATATCGGCAATGGCCATGCGGGCTGGGAAGCGGCGAACGCAAACCTTTTTTCCCGCGGGGACCGCGCCCTTGTGCTTGCAACCGGGCTGTTTGGTCTGGGCTGGGCCAATTCCGCACGCGCCATGGGCGTGGCCGTTGACCTGCTCGACTTCGGCACCGCGCCGATGGACCTCGCGCGCGTCGAGGCCGCCCTGCGCGCCGACACGGGGCATACGATCCGCGTCGTGCTGGCAACGCAGGTCGATACGGCAAGTTCGGTACGCACCGATGTGGCGGGTCTGCGGGCGGTGATGGATGCCGTCGGGCATCCGGCGCTGCTGGCGATCGACGCCATCGCCTCGATGGGTTGCGACGAATACCGGATGGATGACTGGGGCGTGGACGTGACGGTAGCGGCCAGCCAGAAGGGCCTTATGACCCCGCCGGGTCTGGCCTTTGTCTGGTTCTCGGCCCGTGCGGCGGCGCATGGCCTGACTGTGGATCTGCGCTCCCCCTACTGGAACTGGACGCCGCGCGTGAACGCCAAAGAGCTTTCGCAGATTTTCTGCGGCACCGCCCCGACGCACCACCTTTACGGGCTGCGCGAGGCACTGAACATGCTGTTGCATGAAGAGGGGCTGCCTGCCGTCTGGGCGCGCCATGAACGGCTGGCGGAGGCCGTCTGGGCCGCTGTGGAAGCCTGGGGTCGGGGCAACGACGCTATTGCGATGAACGTGGTCGATCCGGTGTTCCGGGGGCGGTCGGTCACCTCGGTTCGGATGGGCGCGCCCGACGCCACCCGCCTGCGCCACTGGACCGAGCATCAGGCGGGCGTGACGCTGGGCGTGGGCCTGGGTATGTCGACGCCCGAGGATCCCGAAGGTGACGGGTTTTTGCGCGTGGCCCATATGGGCCATGTCAACGCACACATGACGTTGGGCGCGCTCGCGGTGATGGACGCAGGAATGAAGGCGCTCGGCATCGCACATGGTCGGGGTGCGCTGGATGCGGCGGCGAGGGTCGTGGCCGGGGTCTAACGGCAAGACGATGTCAGAAAGCACATCATCGTGCCGGGAGTGTTTCAGTTGGGACTCGATCTGTCCGGGCCTCGCAGGCACCCTTCCAGACAGGGCCTCGGCACAGGGCAGGGTTGCTGCGATTGCGGCCGTTACTTGCCGTGTGCTTCCAGCCATTCGGTCATCCAGGCAATCTCGGCCTCTTGCGCGGCAATGACCTTTTCGGCAAAGGCCCGAACCTCGGGGTCGGTGCCATGTGCCAGCACCACACGGGCGGCATCAACCGCACCCTGATGATGCGGCAGCATCCCTTGGATGAAATCGACATCGGGATCGCCGGTGAAAGTGGTCATCATTCCCATGGTCATTGCGTTCATCGCGTCGACATACCCTTTTGTCGCCGCAGACGCGCCCTCTGGCGGGGTCATCATCATCATGCCGTCCATCTGGTGCATGCCCGCCATGCCACCGCCTTCTGCAAGGCCCCGCCCGGCGATGCTTACGCCGATTGGCACAGCCAAGCTGAGGGCAAGGCCAAGTGCTACAAGTTTCCGCATGGTTGGGTTCCTTCCGATCTCATTTCGAATATGTCGCACCTTCCCGCCACCGGAAGGAAAGACACAACTGCGTCACCGCCCCTGGGCCTCGGTCAGTGCAAGGGGCAGGGCTGCGGCAAAGGCCTCAAGATCGGCGGGCCGGCCCACGCTGACGCGGATGCAGCGGTCATGCGGGGAAACGCTGGGCATCCGAACGAATATATCGCGCATGATCAGGGACTGCAGCACGCGCCGGGCGAATGCGCTGTCGCGCCCGCAGTCCATCGTCACAAAGTTCGTGGCCGAGGGCAGTGGCACCAACCCGTTCGCCCGTGCAATGGCACCCAGCCCGTCGCGCGCGCCTGCAACGGTGCTGCGGACCTGCGCCAGCCAGTCCTGATCGGCCAACGCCGCCATTGTCCCGGCTTGCGCGATCCGTCCCACGCCGAAATGATTGCGAACCTTGTCGAAGGCCGTGATCAGCGGGGCAGCCGCAATGGCATATCCGACCCGCAGACCGGCCAGACCGTAGCCCTTGGAAAATGTGCGCAGCCGGATGACGCGCGGGTCATCGGCAGCAATCTGCAGGGCGGTGCCGGGGGGGGCCAGATCGACATAGGCCTCGTCCAGCACCAGATGCGTGCCAATCGGCAGCGCGTCAATCATCGCAGTGATGACCTGTCCCGGATGGTGCGATCCCATCGGGTTGTCGGGATTGACCAGATAAACCAGCTTTGCGTTCACCGCATGCGCCGCCGCCAGCAGCGCGTCGGGGTCTTCGTGGTCACCGCGATACGGCACCTTGTGCAAGGTGCCGCCAAATCCCGCGACGTGGAAGTTGAAGGTGGGGTAAGCCCCGTCCGATGTCACCACGGCGTCGCCCGGCCCGACCAGAAGGCGCACAAGGTTGCCTGTCAGCCCGTCGATCCCTTCGCCGACCATGATGTTGGCAGGCTCCACGCCATGATGGCGGGCCAGTGCCGCCCGCAGGTCGTGTACTTCGGGATCCCCATACATCCACACGTCGGACGCGGCAGCGGCCATCGCAGCGACGGCCTTGGGTGACGGGCCGAACAGGCTTTCATTCGCGCCAAGCCGGGCCAGAAAGGGCCGGCCACGCGCGCGCTCCTGCGCCTCTGGTCCGACAAACGGCACGGTGGAGGGCAAGGACAGCGCGAGGGGTGTGTATCGGGGTCCGGTCATGACCGCATCAGAACCGCAAAATGAAAGGCCCGGCAAGTGTCAGCCCTTCAGGAACGCCCGTCGCGCTTCTTCCGCCATCGCCTGCCGCATCTCGAGCCGGGCCAGTTCCACCATCGCGGCCCTTCGCGCGGCCGGATCGATCAGCCCGGCCAGCACCTCGCGATGCGCCAGCACCTGCTTTTTCAGCACGATCTCTTCCGGTATCACACCCGCCTCGGCCATGATGCGGAACCCGACCGCATCGCCCGCGCTGATCAGGGCATCGCCGGGGCGGTCGGGCAGGGGCGCGCCCTCACCGGCCAGCCCGCGCAATTCGCCCTTCGCCTCGGCAAGGCGCATCCGGCGTTCGGCGATCTTGTCGAGCCCGGACATGCGGCACCTCCTTTTTAGGAGGGTATCACCTGCGGGATGCGCAAAGAAGGGGGCAGTCTGCCCCCTCTTGGCTTTGCGGCCAATTCACCCCCTGAGGATATTTGGGCAAAGGTGAAAGCCCAAAGTGCCGTCAGCCGACTTCGGCCAGCCGCGCAATGGCTGCGCGCAGTTTGCCCGCTTCATCGTCGCCCTGCTCCAGCTTTCCCCGCGTTTCATCAATAACGTCTTCCTTGGCCGAGGCGAGGAAGGCAGCATTGTTCAGCCGACCGCGTAATCCGTTCATGTCTTTTTCCAGCTTTTCCAGCGTTTTGGAGAGGCGGGCCTTTTCCTCGGCGATGTCGATGACACCCTCCAGCGGAATAGCGAATGTGCCACCTTCAACCGCGATTGTGATCGCGCCCTTGGGGGTCTGAACGGCTTCGGCAAGCGTCTCGATCCGGGCGAGGCGCTTGATCAGGGCTTCGTTGCGCGTCCATGCACCGCGCCCGGCGTCGTCGAGTGCCAGTTGCAGCATGTCGAGCTTCAGCCCGACCGGCACATGCATCTGCGCGCGGGCCGAGCGGATTTCGTCGATCAGTGTCGTGACCCACGTCATCTCGCGCATCGAGGCGTCATCGATCAATTCCGCGCCATAGGTTGGCCAGTCGGTATGGACCAGCATCTTCGCGCGGGTTCCGGTGGTGTGCCACAACTCTTCGGTGACGAAAGGCATGATCGGGTGCAGCAGGATCATGCACTGATCCAGTACCCAGCCCATCGTGGCGCGGGTCTCGGCCGCTGTAGCGCCGTCGAACAGGGGCTTGGCGAATTCCACATACCAGTCGCAGACTTTGCCCCAGACAAAGGCGTAAAGCGCATTCGCGGCGTGATCAAAGCGATAGTCGGCCAGTGCGGCATCCACCTCGGCGCGGACCTTTGCCGTCTCGCCGATGATCCAGCGGTTGACGGTGGCGGTGGCGGCTGGCGGGGTGGCGCGTGTCGTGTGGCCTTCCCACACCCCGTTCATCTCGGCAAAGCGGCAGGCGTTCCACAGCTTTGTTCCGAAATTTCTATAGCCTGCAATGCGTTGCGTGGACAACTTAAGGTCACGTCCCATCGCCGCCATCGCGGTAAGGGTGAAGCGCACCGCATCGGTGCCGTAGTCGTCAATCAGGTCCAAGGGGTCGAGGACGTTGCCCAGGGATTTGGACATCTTCTTGCCCTTCTCGTCGCGGACGAGGGCGTGCACGTAGACGGTCTTGAAGGGAACTTCGTTCACCACGGCGAGCTGCATCATCATCATCCGGGCGACCCAGAAGAAGATGATGTCGAACCCGGTGACGAGGGTGGAGGTCGGGAAATATTTCCGCAGTTCGGGGGTGTCTTCGGGCCACCCAAGGGTGCCGATGGGCCAGAGACCGGAGGAAAACCACGTATCGAGGACGTCGGGATCGCGCCAGATTGGAAACTCGATCTGGGACTTCGCCGCGTTTGCGTCCAAGAAGGCAAGAGCCGCCGACCGATTTTCGACAATTCTGATGGACATCGACGAGTTGTTAAAGACTTCAAAATAGTGGTCAGATGCTTGCCTGACTGCGCCTAGCTCATCGGAAGCGCAGAAGAAGTGCACTCCAATCATAACGTCTCCGGTTCTGTCATTCTTCCAGATACCGAAGTTGGCATCGCTATCGCCGGTGGGCGGCAACAAATCGAACCCATACCACACCGGTATCTGATGCCCCCACCACAGTTGCCTTGAGATGCACCACGGCTCGATGTTCTCCAGCCAATGGAAATACACCTTCGCATCCCGCTCTGGCAGGATCACTGTCTCGCCGTTGCGCACCGCGTCGATGGCGGGTTGCACGATCTTCGCGGTATCGACGAACCACTGGTCGGTCAGCATCGGCTCGATGACCACCTTGGAGCGGTCGCCGAAGGGCTGCATGATCGTCTTGGCTTCGACATAGGCGATGAGGGCGGGGATATCGTCGGCGGGAGGCGGGGTTGACCCCGCCGTCGCCGTCACCGCCGTGTTCGGCACCATCACCGCCAGCCCCTCGGCGGTGATCGCCTCGACCACGCGCTTGCGCGCCTCGAACCGGTCAAGACCGCGATATTCGTCGGGAACGAGGTTGATCGCATCGACCTCGGCCCCGGAGAACGGCATGCCC
The DNA here is from genome assembly GCA_031408575.1 of Rhodobacterales bacterium. Lineage (GTDB taxonomy): Bacteria > Pseudomonadota > Alphaproteobacteria > Rhodobacterales > Rhodobacteraceae > Aliitabrizicola. The sequence goes on along the minus strand of JANNWS010000197.1, from coordinate 15,235 downwards.
AGAGCAATTCCCTGTGCCTTCGCCGCCTCCTCCGCATAGGGCGCGCCATCCGCCCTCATCGCGCCGCGCGTGTCCATCAGCCGATACAGTGGAATGCCGTTCCTCTGAGCCACCGCGTAGTCGTTGAAATCATGCGCCCCGGTGATCTTGACCGCGCCCGAGCCGAACAGCGGATCGGGGTATTCATCGGTGATGATCGGGATCAGCCGCCGCTGCGCCTTCGGGCCGACCGGAATTTCGCAGAGCTTGCCGATGATCGCTGCATAGCGCGCGTCCGACGGATGCACCGCAACCGCGCCGTCGCCCAGCATCGTCTCGGGCCGGGTGGTGGCGATGGAGATGTAATCCCGCACCTCGCGCAGGGTCACGTTCCCCTCCGCATCCTTCTCGACGTATTCGTAAGTCGCACCGCCCGCCAAGGGATATTTGAAGTGCCACATATGGCCCGCGACTTCGATATTCTCGACTTCCAGATCGGAAATCGCCGTCTCGAACATCGGGTCCCAGTTCACCAGCCGCTTGCCGCGATAGATCAGGCCCTTATTGTAGAGATCGACGAAGACCTTGATCACCGCATCATGGAAATTCGGATCCATCGTAAAGGCGGTGCGCGACCAGTCGCAGGAGGCGCCGAGCCGCTTCAACTGGCCCAGAATGGTGCGCTCGGACGAAACCTTCTGCTCCCAGACCTTCTCGATGAACGCCGTCCGCCCCATTTCGCGTCGCCCGGCATTGCCCGCCATCGCCAATTCCCGCTCCACCACCATCTGCGTGGCGATCCCGGCATGATCGGTGCCGGGCTGCCACAGCGTGTCGAAGCCCCGCATCCGGTGCCAGCGCACCAGAATGTCCTGCAGCGTGTTGTTGAACGCATGTCCCATGTGCAGCGAGCCGGTCACGTTCGGCGGCGGGATCATGATGCTGAACGTCTCGGCGCGTGACGCATTGGCCCCGGCCTTGAAGGCCCCCGCCTGTTCCCACATGGCGTAAAGCCGGGCCTCGGCTTCGGCGGCATCAAAGGTCTTTTCCATCGGCATCGGCGGCATCCCGTTCTTTTGCGGTTGTCTAGCGCGCACGGGGTGGAAGGAAAAGCGCTTTGGTCAGGTTCCGTTGACGATCAGCGCGATCAGGACCAGCACCAGCAGCACCACCTCTCGGATATCCAGCCGCCGCGTCAGCATGCGGCGGGCAAAGTGGGGGCCGGGTGGGGGCAGATCGGCCTCGGGGTCGTCGGCGACAGGGATGGGCAGGGCGCGTGCGGTGTCATGCGGCGCGCTGTCGCGCGCCAGCTCGATGGCAGGGTCCGAGCGCACCGGAACCGCCTGCGACCGCATCCGCCGATAGACCTCGGATGTGCGAAGCAACTGATCTGTGCGGCTCTCGGTGGGGTCTGTCATGCGGCGCGCCTCATACCGCCCGGTCGATCCGGGTCGACAGGTGGATCAGGCTTTCGGATGACCGCACGCCAGTCATTCCCCCGATCTGGTCCAGCACATCATCAAGCAGCTTGGTCGAGGGGGCTGCAATCTGCAACAGCAAGTCGAACCGCCCCGAGGTGGTGAACACCCGCTCAACCTCGGATATCGCCTTGAGCCGCGTCAGGATATTGGCCTGCGCCCGCGGCTCTACCGTCAGCAGAACACTGGCCCGCAGGCGCCCCTCGCGGGCGGATTCGCCCAGCTTGATCGTGTAGCCGACGATCACGCCCGATGTTTCAAGGCGCTCCAGCCGGGCCTGAATCGTCGAGCGTGCCACCTTTAGGCGGCGCGCAAGTGTGGCCACCGACATCCGTGCGTCGGCCCCGAGGAGGCCTATGATGTTGCGATCCAGCTCGTCCATGCAATTTTCCTGTTTCTTTCGTCATAATAACCATCAATCGCTACAAATCTACTCTTTTGATCGGTGAAAATGTCATACATATCCGGCATCCTAAGTTTTCAGGGAAAGGGCGGCTCATACGCACCTGGCCTGGTTGGAATGAACGCGCAAAGCGTCTCCCGACCCGTCTAGCCGGGGCAAGAGTGCTTGCGTCTTGTTGGCAACAAGAAGGAATACGCCGATGGGACTCTCGAAAACGATCTGGACGACTCCGTCCGAATTCATCCGCGCGAACCGGCCCGAAACGCCTGTTCTGTTTTTTTCGCCCGCTGCCCTGCAGGCGACCGCACGGCGCTTTATCGACGGCTTTCCGGGCCTTGTCACCTATGCGGTCAAATCGAACCCCGAGGAATCCGTGGTCGAAAACCTGGCCGCCGCCGGAATCCGGGGCTATGATGTGGCCTCGCCGTTCGAGATGCGCCTGATCCGCCGCCTCGCCCCCGAAGCAGCCCTGCATTACAACAACCCAGTGCGCTCGCGCTCGGAAATCGCGGTGGCGGTCGATCTGGGCGTGCAGTCGTATTCAGTCGATTCGAAGTCCGAACTGGCCAAGCTGATCGAACTGGTGCCAGCCAAAGGCACCGAAATTACCGTGCGCTTCAAACTTCCGGTGTCGGGTGCCGCCTATAACTTCGGCGCCAAATTCGGCGCGACGGTCGATCTGTCGATCGAGCTGCTGAAGATCGTGGCCAAAGCGGGCTTCATCCCGTCGCTGACCTTCCACCCCGGCACGCAATGCACTGATCCATTGGCGTGGGAGCATTACATCCGGGCTGCGGGCGATATCGCACGCGGCGCGGGCGTGAAAATTGCCCGTCTGAACGTGGGCGGCGGTTTCCCGTCGCACCGCATGACAGATGAAGCGCCCGAACTTGAGGCGATATTCGATCTGATCGACCGTGTTGCGACCGAAACCTTCGGGTCTGACCGTCCGGCGCTTGTCTGCGAGCCGGGCCGTGGCCTTGTGGCCGATGCCTTCGCGGTGGCGGCCCCGGTCAAGGCGGTGCGCGATGGCACGCATGTGTTTCTGAACGATGGTGTCTATGGCTCGTTGACCGAGTTGAACATGATCGGCGTGATCGACCGGACGGCCGTGCTGATGCAAGACGGCCGGCGCCGCGAAGGGGCTGTGCGCGATCTGATCGTGTTCGGCCCGACCTGCGACTCATTTGACCGGCTTCCGGGCGAGCTGCCTTTGCCCGGCGACATCGCTGAAGGGGATTGCCTGATCTTTCAGGGCATGGGTGCCTATTCGACGGTGACCAACACCCGCTTCAACGGGTTTGGCGAACTTGCCATCGCCACGGTGTTGTCGCTGAACGTCTGACTTCCTTTTCCCCGGCTGGACAATTCCGGCCGGGGGATTACGCTGGCGCTGTGAAGGGAGCAGCGCCATGACGGGTTTTCGGAACTGCGAAACAATCTTGAATGTTCTGATCCCGTTACCAATCGCGCATGTCCGTTCTTGATCGCATATCACGCTGGTTACGCCGCCCGCCCGTGGCGCTGCGCAGCCCTGTACCGATGCCGATCCTTGGCGGTGGGCGCAAGTCCGTCGACCATGTGATCATCCTTGACGGAACCATGTCATCGCTCGCCCCCGGTCAGGAAACTAACGCTGGCCTGACTTTTCGCCTGCTGCGCGAGGGCGGGCGTCGCAACGGGCTTTCGCTGTATTACGAGCCGGGAATCCAGTGGACAAGCTGGGCGCAGACGCAAGCCGTGTTTCAGGGCCACGGCCTGAACCGCCAGATCCGCCGTGCCTATGGCTTTCTGGCCTCTCGCTACAGTCCGGGCGACCGCATCTATCTGTTCGGATACTCGCGCGGGGCCTATGCCGTGCGCTCGCTCGCTGGCGTGATTGACCGCGTCGGGCTGCTGCGCGCTGAAAACGCGACAGAGCGGAATGTGACCCTTGCCTACCGCCACTACCGAACCGGTCCCGACAGCCCCGCAGCCCGCGCCTTTGCTGCCTCGCAGTGCCATGCCGAACTGATGATCGAGATGGTCGGTGTCTGGGATACGGTTAAGGCGCTGGGTTTGCGCCTTCCTCTTTTATGGAAGCTGACCGAGGCGCGCCACGCCTTTCACACCCCCCATCTCGGCCGCGCCGTCCGTCACGGCTTCCATGCCCTGGCACTGGACGAAACCCGAGATGCCTTCGCACCCGTGATGTGGATCTCGTCGCCCGATTGGCAGGGCAATGTGGAACAGATGTGGTTTCGTGGCGCGCATGGCGATATCGGCGGGCAACTCGGCGGTTTTCACGCCGCCCGACCGCTGTCGAACATCCCCCTTGTCTGGATGCTGGAGCGGGCCGAGGCCTGTGGGCTGCCGCTGCCGCCGCGCTGGCGCGCACGCTATCCGTGTGACCCCGACGCCCCGGCTCTTGGCACATGGCGCGGTTCCGGCAAGGCGTTCCTTTTGCGCCACCGACGCCTGATCGGGCGCGACCGCTCGGAACATCTTCACCCCAGTGTTGCTCGCGCAGGTCCGCGTGGCTGGGCTGACTTTCTGCGCGGCCGCGTCGGCTGACCGGTGGCATCGCTCCGCGCAGGGGGTATTTTTTCCGAAAAGAAACCCTTGCCGGCCTACCTGTGCGGCGCTTTGGCTGTCTGTTGTCGCCAGATATCGCCGCCGCAGGCATTGGCCCGACACCGGTATCGCAATTTTTGAACTACTTGCCGGCGTTGTTGCACAACTCTGACGGCACAGGATATGCATCGTAGCCCAAGTGGCCTGATGCACTGTATGATGTAGTCCACACCTGACTGCATCGCGGGCGGCAGCCGATCACCGGCAGGTCAACACCGGGCGGCACAGACGTGTGAGCTATGGACCCCGCGTTTCAACAGTTGATGAATTCTTGTTTTTTATCTGCAAAAGCCCTCAATAGTGAAGGGAGACAGGTCTCGATTCGGGGCGGAAAGGGGGCATCGCATGCGTGGCGAAACGGTTTACAAGCGCACTTTCAACCGCGCACTCGATGATCTGGCGCGCAGCCGGATCGGTGATCCGCTGCCGTCCGAAAACACTCTGACGCTCGGCATGAAAGCCAGCCGCACGACCGTGCGAAAGGTGCTCGAAGAAATGCAGTCACGCGGCATTTTTACCGGGCTGCCCGGACAGCGCGTATTGGCACGACCGCCACGACCGTCCGACTATTTTCCGGAACCCGAGACGGTTGCAACCTCGGCGCAGGTTGAAATGAAGTTCATGGAATGGGTGCTGCGCGGCGACCGCAAGCCGGGTGATGTCGTCAACGGGCTGGATCTTGCCCGCCAGTTCGGCGTCTCGACAAGTGCGATCCGTGAATATCTGAACCGGTTCAGCCGCTTCGGCCTGATTGAGCGGCGCCCCAATTCAAGCTGGATCATCCGGGGGTTCACCCGCGAATTCGGTCTGGAGTTGTCCGACATCCGCGAGGTATTCGAGCTGCGCTCGGCATTGGCCTTTGCAAGACTGCCCGAAAGTGCAGATGCTTGGGCCATGCTGGCGCGGCTGCAGGCCGAGCATCATGATCTGCAAGGCAATATAGAAACCCGGTTTCAGGATTTCTCCAGTCTGGATGAGCGGCTGCACCGCTTGATTACCAGTGCCTCGGGAAATCGCTTCATCATCGATTTCCACGATATCATCTCATTGATTTTCCACTATCATTATCAATGGAACAAGGTTGACGAGCGGGATCGCAATCAGGTCGCCATCGCCGAGCATCTTGCCTATATCGCGGCCCTTGTCAGCCGTGATCCGAAGCAGATCGAACGGGCGTGTCGGCTGCATCTTGCGTCGGCGCGCAAGACATTGCTTGCATCGATCCCGTTCGGATAGTCGCGCGATTGAACAGCGTTCAAAAGGGGTGTCCGTTGCCCGGCCCCCCCCCTGTCGTCACTTCTGGATGCAGGTGTCCACCGTGTCCTTGGTGCACTCGTCCAGACCGGTAAAGATCGGGTCCGGCACGGCCTTACCTTCGATCAGATCAATCATCGCACCGGGTGCGAGATAGCCCATCTCAAACGGACGTTGCCCGACAAGGGCGGTCACCAGCCCCTCACGCGCAAGATCCACTTCTGCGCCGATCGTGTCGGCGGCACCGATGACGAAATCATTGCTGGCGATGCGTTCCTTGTAGGGGGTAAACAGGTCGCGGTAGGGTTGCGGCGCGCCAAACAGCGGCCAGCCGCCCATGATCCCGAAGGCCGTCAGATCTGGGTTCGCGGCCAGGATGTCGGTCATCGCCTGCACACCCTTTGCCCCGTCGTCGTTGGTGAACACCGGGCAGCCCGCGACTTCGGTCCACCCGCCTTCGCCGGCAAGGGCGGCCAGCCCTTCCTGCCCCGACAGCGCATCGCGAAAGCCCTGGGCGCGGCGCAGGATGTTGTCGGCCCCCGGATTGCCCTGAATGGTGCAGACTGTGCCGCCGTCGGGCCGAGCCGCGATCACATAAGCCCCGATCCGCTGCCCCATCAGGTAGTTGTCAGTGCCGAGATAGGTCTTGCGAAGGCCCGCATCTTCAACTGCAAGATCGGCATCCAGTGTCATGATCGGAATTGTCGGGGCTGCGGTTTTCAGGGTCTGTGCGATCAGCTTGGCATTGGACGGCGAAATCGCCATTGCAACCGTGTCGGCCTTGCCCAGCATGTCCTGCACGATCTGCGCTTCGCCAGCTTCGTCCGAGGTGGAGGCTGGCCCGGTGTAGAAGCATTCATATTCCGAGTCCGGGTTTTCCGCATTCCACTTCTGGCAGCCCTGATTGATCGCCTCGAAGAACGGGTTGTCGAGGCCTTTGACCACGATGACCAACTGCTTCTTGGCCAGCGCCGCTTCGGCCCCGAATGTCAGTGCCGCCGCAGCGGCCATCAGCATGAGTGACTTTTTCATTCGATCATCCTCCCTTGTTGCAGGCGCGCGCGATCCGCGTGCCGTCGATCAGAACCGCTCGGGTTGGCCGCAAAGCATCTTGGTGCGCTTTTGGGGCACGACACGCCGCCACCGGCTGAAGGCCGGTCGCGTCACAATGGTCTTTGCAGGTCCGGGTGGCGATGGCCGGTGTGGATCGAACGTCTGGCAATTCCGGTCAAGCATCCATGCCAAGGCACGCTGCAGTTTGGTTTGCATGTAGAGTCATCAATCAGAAGGGCGCGAAAGCTATCATGCCGCATCGGCCCACGGTCAAATTGCTCTGCTCCCGTGGCACCCGTCAAGTGGTTTTTTTTCGCCATAGAACAGGCATGAAGCTATCTGGGCTGCGCGATAACACAAGCGGTTTCATTGACATTTGCGCGGCTTCTGGCACACAGGAGCAGTAGCGTTTTCAGGGAGGAGACGGGGCTTTCAGTCAGGCAGGCCTTGCTGCGGCGCAGCAGACACGGCCGCCGGGCAAAAGTATCCGTGCAGGCTTGGCAGGGGGAATAGGCGGGTGGCGGTCCTCGAACTTCGCAATGTCTCAAAGCACTTCGGGGCGATCAAGGCCGTCAACGACGTGTCCTTCGCCATCGAACCGGGTCAGGTCGTCGGCCTGATGGGCGACAATGGCGCGGGCAAGTCCACGCTGGTCAAGATGATGGCGGGCAACTTTCGCCCCAATCACGGCACCATCCTGATGGATGACCGCGAACTGGTCCTGCACCGCCCGGTTGAGGCGCGCCAGCACGGGATCGAGATCGTTCACCAGGATCTGGCGCTGTGCGACAACCTGACGGCGGCGGCGAACGTGTTTCTGGGGCGTGAATTGCAGCGCGGCGTTGGGCCGTTCAAGGTGCTGGACTATGCCGCCATGTACAAACGCGCGGGCGAGATCTTCATGGAGTTGAAGTCCGAAACCCGCCCGCGCGATCTGGTGAAAAAGATGTCCGGCGGCCAGCGGCAGGCCGTGGCCATCGCGCGCACGCGCCTGTCGAACGCCAAGATCGTGCTGATGGACGAGCCGACCGCCGCCATTTCGGTCCGGCAGGTGGCCGAGGTGCTGGCCCTGATCGGTCGTCTCCGGGATCAGGGCATCGCGGTGGTCCTGATCAGCCACAGGATGCCCGATGTGTTCACCATCGCCGACCGCGTCATCGTGATGCGGCGTGGCACCAAGGTGGCCGACAAGCCGATAGCAGACAGCTCGCCCGAAGAAGTGACGGGCCTGATCACAGGTGCCATCGAGCGGGTCTGACGCGGAAACCCCGCCCTCCCGCACACACAGAAAAGGCAGATGATGACCATTTCGCTGGACAAGACTATCGAGCAGAAGCAGGGCAATTGGGTGTCGGACCTGCTGGCCAGTCAGACGTTCTGGGTGCTGATCGCCGTGATCGTCGCCTGTATCGGCCTTTCCTTTGCCACCGACAGCTTTGCCACCCCGAAGAACCTTTACAACATCACGCGCAATGTCACATTCGTGGCCATCATCGCGCTCGGCATGACGATGGTCATCATCACCGGGGGGATCGATCTGTCGGTCGGCTCGGTCCTGTGTCTGTGCAGCATGGTCCTCGCCGTCGTGATGCATGCGGGCTATAGCATCGAGGTCGGGATTGCCGCCTCGGTCGGCACTGCCCTTGTGATCGGCGCGTTCAACGGGGTGCTCATCGCCTATGTTGGAATGCCGCCCTTTGTCGTGACGCTGGGGATGCTTTCGATCGCACGCAGCCTTGCGATGGTCGCATCTGGCAATACCGTGGTGTTCGAGTTTGGCCCCGATCACGATACCCTGCTGGCGCTGGGGGGCGGGGCCTGGTTCTTCGGCATCGCCAACCCGGTGATGTATACCCTGATCCTGGGGCTGCTGACCGGCTTCGTTCTGGGCTGGACCAAGTTTGGGCGGCACATCTTCGCCATTGGCGGCAATGAACATGCGGCGATCCTGACAGGTGTTCCGGTCAAGATGATCAAGGTCGCCGTCTACATGATCTCGGCGCTGTCCGCAGGGATTGCGGGCATCGTGCAAACCGGTTGGCTAGGGGCCGTGACCACCAACCTCGGCGCGGGGATGGAGTTACAGGTGATCGCCGCCGCCGTGATCGGGGGGGCAAACCTTGCCGGTGGCCTTGGCACTGCACGCGGAGCAATCATCGGTGCCATGCTGATCGAGGTGATCCGCAACAGCCTTGGCCTTCTGGGCATCAACGCCTTCTGGCAGGGTGCCTTCATCGGCGGCGCCATCCTGTTCGCGGTGCTGTTTGACCGGCTCGCGAACTACCGGCAGAGCGATTAGGGCGCGCTGACCAATTCATCACGCATTCCGGGTGCTTTGCCTTGGAGGGTCGCCTGCTGATTTCCCGTCTCGCCCAGGCGGAAGGGGACTAAATTGCCACCCAGCCCGCGCCATGCGCGGGCTTTTTTTGCGGAAACCTGCCACTGGAGGGGATTTCGGGCGCGCTTCGTCCCGCAGGCGCGCTGCGCCGGCGCACCCAGTCTGGCACCGCAGGAGCCATGACATCCGTGCGCCCCGCACCACCCTCCAGCCCGACCGCCTTCAACCTTGTGGGAAACAAGACGGGCAAATCTGCGAGCGTGGCTGCTTTCCTTGCCGCACACCTGTCATGATCGTCGTCGTTGCGCAGCAATGGTGCGAGGCGAGACCTCGCGGCGGCCTAAAGCGTGCTTCCCGGCACCAGCCGGAACCCGGTATCCGTCACCGGCTCCACCGGGCGACCTGCCAGCGTGGCCAGCAACTTGTCGGCAGCGATCTGCCCGATCTGCAACGGCGCGACATGGCTTGTCGTCAGCCGCTTCGGCAGGATCGCGGCAATCGGCAGATCGCCCCAGCCTGCAATCCCAAGGTCGTCCGGCACGGCGATGCCTTTGGACAGGCAATACATCAGCCCACCCGCCGCCATGTTGTCATTCTGAAAGTATACGCTGTCCATTGCCGGGAAACGGGCCAGTAATTGTTCGGTTCCGTAAAACCCCGGATAGAACCCCGGCTGGTCACTCAGCACATGCATCTCGACCGCAGCGATGCCGTTGTCGGCAATTGCGCGCTGAAACCCGGTCAGGCGCGCCCCTGCGGCATTGCCGGTGTCGATGGTCGTGCCGACATAGCCGATCCGGCAGCGGCCCCGCGCGGCAAAAAGCCGCCCCATGTCATAGCCGCTGTCATAGTGGCTCAGCCCCACGCACATATCCAGCGGCGACGAGTTCAGATCCCAGATTTCCACAATCGGCACGCTGCTGGATTTCAGCATCGCGACCACTTTCGGCGGCTGGTTGCGCCCCGTCACGATCAGCCCGGCCGGGCGCCAGGACAGCACCGTTTCGGTCCAGTCCTGCATGGTTCGCGCATCGTGCAGCGACACGCCGAGCACCGTCTGATAGCCGAACATGCCCAGCTTTCGCTCAATGCCTTCTAGCACTTGCGCGAAAACCTCATTGCCCAGATCGGGGATCGAAACGCCCACAAAGGTCGAGGCCGCATCGCTGGAAAACGCGGCGGCAAGTCGGTTTTGCACATAGCCCAACCGCTCCACCTGTTCCAGCACGCGGGTCCGGGTGGCCGGTGAAAACCCCGACCCGTTGCGCAACACCCGCGAGGCCGTCATCTTTGATACGCCCGCCGCCTCGGCCACCTCGGCAAGGCTGATCCGGTCTTTTCTCGGCGGTTTCCTGATGTCTTCGAACATTCTACGTTATCGATAACTTTGCGGTTGACAGGATCGGCTGTGACTCTGTTAATTTACCCAACGTTACCGATAACGCAAGAGTCGGAACATCCATCACGCCACCGGGGAGGGGACGCGTGCCAGTAGCCGCCAGCACCGGTCTGTTCTTTGACCGCATCGAAAAGCATTTCGGTGGCACCTATGCATTGCGCAACGTCTCGCTCAATGTGGGCCGGGGCGAGATTGTTGCCCTACTGGGCGAAAACGGTGCCGGAAAATCTACCCTTATCAAGATATTGGGCGGTATCCACCACGCAGATGCCGGCGCCGTCATGGTCGATGGTCACCCCTATGCCCATGTTCCGGGCGCGTTCGGCGCGCACCAGTCGGTGGCCTTCATACATCAGGATCTGGGCCTGATCGAATGGATGACGGTCGCCGAAAACATCGGTCTGGCGCTGGGTTTTGCCCGCGCAGGGGGGCTGATCCGCTGGCGCAAGGTCGATGCCTTCGCGCAGGCGGCGCTGGACCGCGTGGGCTGCGATATTGATCCCACCGCCCGCGTCAACAGCCTGAGCCGCACTGAAAAATCGCTGGTCGCCATTGCCCGCGCGTTGGCGGTGGACTGTGATTTTCTGTTGCTGGATGAACCCACCGCCTCGCTGCCTGCCGATGAGGTGGAGCGGCTTTTTGCCGCCCTGCGCCGGCTCAAGGCGACCGGCGTCGGCATGATCTATGTTTCGCACCGTCTGGATGAGATTTTCCAGATATCCGACCGCGTGGCGGTCCTGCGCGACGGCCAGATGGTCGGCATCCGCGACACCGCCCACACCACGCCCGAAGAACTAGTCCACATGATCGTCGGCCGCACGGTGCGCGAGATTGTCAAACTCGGCACCGGCCCCGCCCCCACGCTGCTGGCGGTCGATGCGCTGTGCTGCAACGGCGTCGGCCCGGCCAGCTTCGATCTGCGCCAGAACGAAATCCTCGGCCTTGTCGGCCTGCGCGGCGCGGGCCACGAAGCCATCGCCCGCGCGTTGTTCGGGCAGACCGGCTTTACCGGCACGATCACGCTTGCAGGCACCGTCATCGCCCCGCGCAACGCTGCCGAGGCGATGGCCTGCGGCATTGGCCTGATCGCTCGCGACCGCACCGAGGAATCGGTCGCAGGCGCGCTCAGCGTGCGCGAGAACATGTATCTGAATCCCGCCGCCAGCGGGCGTGGGGGGTGGACCTTTTTGACCCCCGCCACCGAAACGGCGCAGGTCCGCGCCATCGGAACCCGCGTTACCCTGTCACCCAATGACCCCGCCCTGCCGGTCGAGGCGCTGTCGGGCGGCAATCAGCAAAAGGTCGTCGTCGGCCGCTGGCTGGAAACCCGGCGCCGCCTGCTGATCTGCGAAGACCCGACGGCGGGCGTCGATGTCGGTGCCAAGGCCGAGATTTATGCGCTGCTGAACGCTGCCGTGCAGGCGGGCGTCGGCGTCATCATCGTGTCGACCGATTTCGAAGAGGTCGCGGCGATCTGCCAGCGCGCCATCGTGTTCAGTCAGGGCCGGATCATCACCGAACTCAGCGGCCCGTCGCTGACCTCCGACCAGCTGATCCAATCGGCCTCGGCCAGCAACCTCGCGCCTTCAAGAAAGACCGATCATGCAATCCATTGAATCGAGCGCATTGGAGCCGACCAAGGCCGAGTTGAAGGGACTGACCCGCGCCCAGAAGATCGGCCGTTTCATTCCGGTCTACGGTCTTGTCATACTGACGGTCCTGCTGATCGTGATCTTCAGCATCATGCTGCCCACCACCTTCCCGACCATGCTCAACCTGCGCTCGATCCTCGCCGACAAGGCGATCATCGCCATCCTGTCGCTGGCCGCGATGATCCCGATGGTCACGGGCAAGATCGACCTGACCGTGGGCTATGGCATCGTGCTGTGGCACATCCTTGTCATCAGCCTGCAAATCGCCGGTGTCCCTTGGCCGCTGGCCTGCGTGATCATCCTGTGCGCGGGCGCTTTCGTCGGCCTGCTGAACGGCATCCTTGTGGAAGTGGCCCGCATCGACAGCTTCATCGCCACGCTTGGCACTGGCACGGTGATCTATGCGCTGGCGCTGTGGCACACCGGTGGCAGGCAGGTGGTGGCGCAACTGGAGCCGGGATTTTATGCGCTCAACACCACCTTCATCGGCGGCATCCCGATCACCGCATTCTACGTCCTGATCCTGACGGTCGTGCTATGGATCGTGCTGGAATACCTGCCGGTGGGCCGCTACCTTTACGCCATCGGCGCCAACCCAAAGGCAGCCTCGCTGAACGGCATTCCGGTGGCAAAGTTCACCATGCTGGCCTTTGTCGCCTCCGGCACCCTTTCGGCCTTTGCAGGCATCCTGCTGGCCGCGAAACTCCGCATCGGGCAGGCGAGCGTGGGGCTTGAGTTTCTGTTGCCCGCGCTGGTCGGGGCCTTCCTCGGGTCCACCACCATCAAACCCGGACGGGTCAACGTGTGGGGAACCATCGTCGGCGTCATCATACTGGCCGTCGGCATCTCCGGCATCCAGCAATTCGGCGGCTCGTTCTGGGTGGAGCCGATGTTCAACGGCGTCACCCTGCTGGTTGCCATCGGCATCGCCGGCTACGCGCAGCGCAAGCGGGGTGCCGCCGAAACCACCCGCAAGGCCGCCCCGAAAAGCGGCTGACAGCAACTCTATAATACGTTTCAACGCAAGGGAGGATACCATGTTCAAACGTCAATTCCTGATCGGTGCGGTTGCACTGGCAGGCAGCACCATGCTGGGCTGGGCCACGATGGCCACGGCGCAGACTGTCGAAGAGGCGCAGAAGTTCGTCGATCAGTTCGCGTCAAAACAGGATACCTGGACCGGCCCCACAACCGGCCCCGCCGCACAGCCGGGCAAGCTGGTGGTGATGCTGGCGGGTGATCTGACCAATGGCGGCATCGTCGGTGCCACCGAAGGCGCGCAAGAGGCTGCCACCGCAATCGGCTGGGAACTGCGCGTCATCGACGGCGGCGGCAGCGTGTCGGGCCGCACCTCGGCCTTCTCGCAGGCGCTGGCGCTCAACCCCAACGGCATCATCATCAACGGCTTCGACCCGGTTGAACAGCAGGTCAACGTCGAGGCCGCAAAGGCCGCAGGCATCCCCATCGTGTCCTGGCATGCCACGTCGGGCAATGGCCCGGTGCCGGAGCTTGGCATCTTCGCCAATGTCACCACCAACGCGCGTGACGTGTCGCAAGCCGCCGCCTACTGGGCATTCATCGACGCGGAGCAAAAGCCTGCCGTCGTGATCTTCACCGATTCCACCTATCAGATCGCCATCGACAAGGCCGACTGGATGAAAGAGGTGATCGAAAAGCTGGGCGGCACGGTTCTGGAATATGTCGATACGCCCATTGCCGAAACCTCGACCCGGATGCCGCAGCTGACCACCTCGCTGCTCCAACGCTATGGCGACACCTGGACCCATTCGCTGGCGATCAACGATCTTTACTTCGACTTCATGGGGCCGTCCTTTGCCTCGGCCGGGCTTGCAAGTGCGGATGCGCCGACCGCCGTTGCCGCAGGTGACGGCTCGCAGGCCGCGTATCAGCGGGTCCGCACCGGGGAATATCAGGCTGTGACCGTGGCCGAACCGCTGAACCTGCAAGGCTGGCAGATGATCGACGAGCTGAACCGCGCCTTCGCCGGTATGGAATGGTCCGGTTTTCAAAGCCCGCTGCATGTCGTGACACCCGCGAATATCGAATTCGACGGCGGTCCGGATAACAGGTTCGACCCCGGCAATGGCTACCGCGATTCCTACAAGGCGATCTGGAAAGCTGGTGGCTAAGAGAGGCAGTTGCGGCGCGATCGCTCCACCACAGCGGTCGCGCGGCATTTGATCCAGAAGGTACTTCCGGCGTGACGGCACAAGCCACAGCGCCGGTGCAACCGCTCAACTTGAAAAACGCAGGGACACGCCTGAACGGCTTGGTGTGTCCCGTCTCGCTTTGGCGACATGGGGGAAGAGGGGGACGCAGGGACTTTGGGGAATCCTCCCGTCAGATCCGACCGAGGGACCTTCCGACCCATGGACTAACATGATCACGACACGTCCCGGCGTCGCTCCCGCCCGTTTGTACCGCCCGCTTTTGATCTACCAAAGGGGTCGGAACCAACCGAGGACCGCCCACCGTGAGAATCAAGACTATCCGTGCCACCCCGATCCTCGTCCCCCTCGAAGCCCCCTATCTCTGGTCCTACGGCGCGCTGGACGGCTTCACCAAATGCGTGATCGAGGTGGAAACCAGCGATGGCGTCATAGGCATCGGCGAGGCGCCGTCGCATGCCTCGGCCCCGCTCATATCCGCCTGGGCCGACCGCCTGATCGGCCGCGATCCGCTTGACATGGCGGCGCTTGAACGCCTCATCCTGCCATCGATGCCGTTTTCCCATTCCGTCACCGACCACGCCACACGCGGGGCATGGGGCGGCCTTGAAATCGCGCTCTGGGACTTGCGCGGCAAGGTCTGGAACCAACCCGTGGCGAACCTGCTCGGCGGCGTTCACCGCCGCGAGATCGGGTTCACCGACTATTTCAGCTATCGCCTGCCGCAAAACGGCAGGGGCGGCGAGCAGACGGTCGAAGCCATAGTCGACTATTGTCTGGCGCTGCGCGAGGCCCACGGCACCACATGGTTCGAAGGCAAAATCTCCGACCCCGACCTGAACGCCAACATCCGGCTTGTACAGGCCCTGCGCACAGC
>JANNWS010000196.1:0-1886 GCA_031408575.1 Rhodobacterales bacterium | reverse complement strand
CGCAAGATCGGGATAGTCGCGGTTGAAATTTCGCCCGTCATAAAGGTCGAACCGTCCGGTCTGGTCGCCATGCAGGAACTGCCCCAGCCCCATCGGGTTGGCAAAGGGCAGCACCGTGACACAGCCCTGAACACGGCCCTGATCTTCGGCCACCACCAGCCGGTCGATCAACATCCGCGCAGCCATCATCCCCGGCCCCTCATCAGCATGCAGGCCCGCCTGCACATGCACATGCGGGCGCGCGCCCGGATCGCCAAAGGTGAACACGCGCAGTTCATGCATCGTCCCCGGCCCGCGCCCGGCAAAGGAAATGGTCGTTTCAAGCATGTGCAGGGCTTTCTGTCGGGGCTGGTGCCGTCACGCTGGCCGCAGGGTCGAGGTGGCGCAGATAGTGCCGTTCCAGCAGGCGGAAGCCTTGGGTCAGGATCACCGTCAGACCCAGATAGAACACCGCCGCCATGCCGAAACTTTCGGGAACGACAAGGTAGTTGGTATAGACGTCCCGCGCCACGCGCAGAGTCTCGACAATCGTCACGGTGCTGGCCAGCGCGGTTGCATGCATCATCTGCACCACCTCATTACCATATTGCGGCAGCGCGCGCCGCCACGCCCCCGGCCAGAACACGTCGCGGAACACCTGACCGTCCGACAGGCCCATCGCCCGCGCCGCCTCGATCTCGCCCGCGGGTGCGGTCTTTATGGCACCGGCGAAAATCTCGGTCGTATAGGCCGTGGTGTTCAGCGTGAAGGCCAGCCACACACAGAACCACGGCGAGCGGAACAGCGGCCAGACCGCACTGTCGCGGATCAGGTCGAACTGCGGCAGGCCGTAGTAGATGATGAACAACTGCACCAGCAGCGGCGTGCCCCGAATGACATAGGTGAACAGCCAGACCGGCATCCACAGCGCGCGGTGGCGCGACGCCCGCGCCATCGCCAGCGGCACCGACAAGGTCAACCCGCTTGCCATTGAAATCAGCAGCAGCACAAGCGTGATCTGCAACCCGCCCAAGAAGGCGGGCAGCGTTTCGACGACGACATCCCACCTCATCGCGTGGCCTCGCGCCGCACGCCGCGCGAAAAGCGCCGCTCCACCCCGCCCAGCAGCAGGATGGAAACCGTGGTGATCGCCAGATAGATCGCTCCGATCAGCGCATAGAACGTGAAGGGCGACCGGGTGGCGGCCGACGCCAGCCCCGCCCGATGCACCATGTCATCCAGCCCGATGATCGACACCAGTGCCGTGGCTTTCAGCATCACCAGCCAGTTGTTGGTAAAGCCGGGAATCGCATGACGCACCATCTGCGGCCCGACGATATGGCTGAGCACCTGAAACCGCGACAGCCCGCACGCCTCGGCCGCCTCGATCTGTCCGCTGGGAATGGCGAGGATCGCGCCCCGGAACGTCTCTGTCAGGTAGGCCCCAAAAATGAACCCCACCGTCAGCGTACCGGCGGCAAAGGCATTCACGTCGATATAACCCCAGCCCTGCGCCTCGGCCAGACGGTTCAGCCAGATCTGCCCGCCATAGAACACTACTAGCATCAGCAGCAGATCCGGCAGCGCGCGGATCACGGTGGTATAGCCGTTGGCAACCCAGCGGGCCGGGCGCGATGCGGACAGCTTGGCGATTGCGCCCAGCATGCCGAACACGCAGGCAACCCCAAGCGAAACCGAGGCAACCGACAGCGTCACCCGCAGCCCGTCAAGGATCATCGGAAGATAGCCCTGAAACATCGCCCGCCCCTGTTGCAAAGGCCCGCGCAATAGCGGCGCGGGCCGTCAGTCTTGATGATGAGTTCAGTTGCGGGCGGACATCGGCGTTACGTCAAAGTCGAAATACTTGTCCGCCATCGCCTTGTAAGAGCCGTCCGCCATGATCGCGG
>JANNWS010000195.1:0-45200 GCA_031408575.1 Rhodobacterales bacterium | reverse complement strand
CGGAGCCTTCGCGAAGTGCCACGACAAGATTTTTGGCACCCGAGTCGCGCAGGTTCAGCGCGTGGGCGTGGCCCTGGCTGCCGTAGCCGAGGATGGCGACTTTCTTGTCCTTGATCAGGTTGATGTCGCAGTCACGGTCATAATAGACGCGCATTTGGCGTTCCTTTGCGGTTGATGATCTTGCGCGCAGCATAAGGGTTCGGGCAGAATAGCATGTGCATAATTTGACGCCTCGGCCCATATCTGCGAATATTGATGCGCGTCTTACTGGATTAGTGGATGGATCATGCTGGATGATACCGATCGGCGCATCCTGCGCCAGTTGCTGGCAGAGCCTGCCTTGGCGACGGCGGAACTGGCCGAGCGGGCGGGAGTGACGGCGGCCACCTGCTGGCGGCGGCTGGAGCGGCTGAAGGCGGCGGGGGTAATTGGCGCGCGCGAAGCGGTGATCGGTTGGCGGGCGCTGGGATACGAGGTGGAGGTGTCGTTGCGGTTCACACTGGACAAGACCGATCCGCGGGCGTTCGACGAATTTCTCGCCGGGGCGCGGGTGGTACCCGAGGTGGTGGCGATCGAGACGTTTCTGGGCCGGGTCGACGTGCGGCTGACCGTGATTGCGCGGGATATGGCGCAGTATCAGGAAATCTATCGCAGCCGGATACTGGCGCTGCCGCATATCGCGGATATCGAGGCGCTGATGCTGGTGGCGACGATCAAGGATGAGGGGGGGCTGCCGCTGTGATCCACCTTGATGACGTGGACTTGGGCCTGTTGCGGGCCTTGTCGGCGGATGCGACGGAAAGTGCGGGCGCGTTGGGGCGCCGGTTCGGGCTGTCGCAGCCTGCGGCCTGGCGCAGGGTAAAGCGGCTGGAAGAGGCCGGGGTGCTGGCCGGGCAGCGGGTGGTCGTGGACCGGGCCGCGCTGGGGTTTGGGGTGACCGTCTTTCTGGGGGTGAAGCTGGCGACCAAAGGGCGGGTGTCGCTGGAGGATTTCGAGCGGGCGGTGACGGCCATTCCCGAGGTGCAGGTGGTGCAGCATGTGCTGGGGCTGTTCGACTACCGCCTGCGGGTGGTCGCGCGTGACATCGCCGATTTCGAGCGGGTCTTGCGCCGGCGGATCATGACTCTGCCGGGGGTGGGACAGGTGGAGGCGAATGTTCTGCTCAGCGAGGAACGCCGACCGGGGCCATTGGGGTGAGGTGCGCCCGGAAAGCTGTCCGGTGGACAGGTTTCAGCGACGAACGCCCCGCCCGTGGCCGGGCAGAGATGGAGCGGGTCTGCCCTCACGGCCTTTGGCCTTCGACCGAGGATATTTGTGCAAAGAAGACATATGGCGAATGTTCTGGCCTTGGGGCGGGCCGAGGCGATATTGAAAGACGAATTGTTCGAGGAGGTTTGCCATGCCCGCACTGTTGCCTGATGTTGACCCGGACGGGTTGCAGGAGTTCTCGGTCGTGTTCACCGACCGGTCGCTGAACCACATGTCGGCGAAGTTCCAGCATGTCATGCGGGATATCTCGGGGCTGTTGCGCGAGGTCTATGCTGCGGACGCCATAGCTGTCGTGCCAGGCGGCGGAACCTATGCGATGGAGGCAGTGGCGCGGCAGTTCGGGGTGGGCAAGCGCGCGCTGATTGTGCGGAACGGCTGGTTTTCCTATCGCTGGAGCCAGATTTTCGAGATGGGCGGGTTTGCGGCCGAGACGGTCGTGGTGATGGCGCAGGCCGCGGGAGAGGGTGCGCGCGATGCTTTTGCGCCGCCACCGATCGAGCAGGTCGTCGCGCGCATTCATGAGGTTCGCCCGGATGTGGTGTTTGCCCCGCATGTCGAGACAAGCGCGGGAATCATCCTTCCCGACAGCTACATAAGCGCGATGGCAAAGGCGGCGCATGAGGTGGGAGCTGTTCTGGTGCTTGATTGCATTGCGTCGGGTTGTGTCTGGGTGGACATGAAGGCGACCGGCGTGGATGTGCTGATTTCCGCGCCGCAGAAGGGGTGGTCGGCGTCGCCTGCCGCCGGATTGGTAATGCTGTCGGCGCGGGCCGAGGCGGTGCTGTCGGAAACGACATCGAACAGCTTCGCGCTGGACCTGAAGAAATGGCGGGCGATTATGGCGGCCTATGAGGGCGGCGGGCATGCCTATCACGCGACGATGCCGACCGACGCGCTGACGCTGTTTCGCGATACGATGGTGGAGACGAAAGGCTATGGCTTTTCGCGGCTGAAAGAGGCGCAGTGGAAGCTGGGTGATGGGGTGCGGGGAATGCTGGCGGCCAAGCAGGTGGCATCGGTCGCGGCCGAAGGCTTCGGCGCGCCGGGGGTGGTGGTCAGTTTCACCGACGATCCCGATGTGCAGAACGGCAAGAAATTCGCGGCGCAAGGAATGCAGATTGCCGCCGGCGTGCCGTTGCAGGTGGGCGAGGGGGCGGCGTTCCGGACGTTCAGGATCGGGTTGTTCGGGTTGGATAAGCTGTATGATGTGCCCGGCACGCTGGGGCGCTTGCAGGCCGTGGTCGACCGCGTCCTGTAAAGCTTGTGAGCGGCGGGTGCAGGCGCGCAACTGGCCGCGCTGTGGAATGGGCAGCAGTCAGCGCATGCCTAGCCCGGCCTTCATCAGCGTGTGACGCACCGGGGTGACCGCATGAAGCGCGTTCAGCGCCGTTGCGCGCAGGTCGCGCCAGGCGGGATCGCCCAGCATCGAGGCGCGGTTGAGGGCGTCGATGCCCGTGAGGCGCGCCTGCACCTGCCAGTGTCGCTTGCGGTTGTAGGTGTCGAGCATGGCGGTGCTGCCCAGTTCTGCCGGGTCTGACTGCGCGAGATTGAGGAGCACACGCAGATCGGCAAGGCTCGTGTTCAATCCCTGCGCGCCGATCGGGGGCATGACATGGGCTGCTTCGGCGATCAGGGCGCAGCGCTCGCCCGCCATGCGATCTGCGATCTGGCTGATGATCGGCCAGACCATGCGGCGGCTGGCAAGCGTCAGAGGGCCGAGAATGCCGCAGGACCGGACGGTCATCGCGGCCTCGAACTCGGGGATTGGCAAAGCGGCGAGGTGTTGCACCTGCGGCCCGGTTTCCATCCAGACCACGGCGGAGCAAGCCAGCCCATCGCGGTCGGGCAAGGGGACCAGCGTGAAGGGGCCACCGGTGCGGTGAATTTCGGTCGAGACGTTGTGGTGGGGCGTGGGGTGGGTGACGGCGAAGGCAAATGCCTTTTGGCCGTAGCGGGTGGTGCGGACGGATATGTTCAATGCCTGCCGGATGGTGGAATTGCGACCGTCGGCGGCAATCAAGAGGCGGGTCGAAACACGGCTGCCGTCGGACAAAGTCACCAAGGCCTCGTTGCTGCGGGTCAGCAGTCTGATCGTGGCAATGCCGGGACGGAAATCGACGTTTGGCAATTCGGCGAGGCGGGCCACCATCTCGCGCCGCAAAAGCCAGTTTGGCAGGTTCCAGCCAAAGGGCTGGTCCGAGATGTCTGCGGCGTTGAAATCCTTGATGATGCGCGGCTCTGGCGTCTCGCCGCCCGCATCGATGATCCGCATGACTTGCAGCGGGGCGGCGTGGGCGTGAAGCCTCGCCCAGAGGCCCGCCGCGTCCAGCATCGAAATCGACGGTTGCAGCAGCGCCGTGGTGCGAAGGTCGGCCCCCGCGCTGTCACCGTCGGTCACCGGGGCTTCGGGGTCGACGCAGATCACGCTAAACCCTGCGGCCCCGAAGGCAACCGCTGCCGTCAGCCCGGCAACACCGCCGCCCGATATGAGGATTTCTGTCGTCAGGCGTGTCATTATGCTGCCTCCACCCGCAACAGATAGAAGCAGGACGGGGTGGCGTCCAAGCGACAAATGCGCGCCGGTCAGCCTTTGGTGATGGCGATCAGGATGACGAACATCACCGGCACCATGACAAGCCCGGTCATGGCAAGCGCCACAAGGCCCCAGGTCGAGACCGCCAGCACCAGCACCGTCAGCAACACGATCAGGGCGTACCAGATGTTGTCGACGCTTTTCGAAATGTCTTTTGCGATCCATCCCAGGACGGGTATGGCAAATAAGGTGCGGGACAAGGCAGAAGATCTGGACATGCGGTTTTCCTGTTAACGCCCATAAAGATAGGTGCGCGCTGCGCGCGATCAACCGCAGATCGGGCGCAGAATGGGCAGCGTCCACTTTTATCCGCTCTGGTCTGTCCGGTGCGAGGAGCCGGATCTGACCTATCCGGTCAGGCGCGCCAGAAAATCCGACAAGTCGGGCGTATGGTGGTGGATATGGCGGGCGGGTGCCGCTTCGGGGGCGACGTGGACCGTCTGCATGCCCATCGCGTGGGGGGCGGCAAGGTTGCGCGGTTCATCCTCGAACATCGCGGCCATCGTGGCGGTCAACCCGTCGGCCGAGAAGATCGCCTCGAACGCCTCACGGTCGGGCTTGGGGCGAAAGCCCGCATGTTCGACGCCGTAGACCGCATCGAAAAGATGGTTCAGACCGCGCGCGGCCAGCACACGTTCGGCATAGGGCGCGCAGCCGTTGGTATAGACGATCCGCCGACCGGGCAGCGCCCTGATGCGCGCGGCCAGCACCGGGTCGGGGTGCAGCGCGTCCAGCGAGATGTCATGTACATCGGTCAGGTAGGGGGCGGGATCGACGCCGTGTTCGCGCATCAGGCCCGCCAGCGTGGTGCCGTAGCTTTCCCAGTAGTGCCGCCGCAGACGGTCGGCCTCGGCATGCTCCACCCCCAGGGCCTGCATGACCCACGCGGTCATGCGAACCTCGATCTGATCGAAAAGCCGCGCCGAGGGCGGGTAAAGTGTATTGTCCAGATCAAAGACCCAGGTGGTGACGTGGCTGAAGCGATCTGCGACCATTGTCTTAAGGTAGTGCGAGGCCACGGTTGGATCAACCGGGTTGATCCGGGGCGGCGGGCGTGGCTAACGTCGGCGTGCAAGACAGAGATGCGAGATGAAAGACCTGAAAGCCGTGCAGAAAGATGCCTATAGCCTGATCCTGGAAGCGATTGACGCGGGCCTTTACAAGCCCGGCGACCGCTTGGTGGAATCGGAACTGGCCGAGCGGCTGGGCGTGTCGCGCACGCCGGTGCGCGAAGCGTTGCAGCGGCTTGAGACGCAGTCGATGCTGACGCGGGACGGGCGCAGCCTGATCGTGGCATCGCTGGATCACAACCAGTTGTCGGAATTGTATGTCGTGCGGACCGAGTTGGAGGGCTTGGCCGTACGGCTGGCGGCCCGGCATGCGTCGCAGGAAGAGGTGCGGGTGTTGCGGGGCATGGTGACAGACGATCTGCGTCTGCTGGGCGGCGATCCGCGGATGTTGAGCCGCGCAAACAAGCGATTTCACCGTCAGCTTCACCTCGCTTCGCACAACCGCTTTCTGATCCAGCAGCTTGACCTTGTGCATCGGTCGATGGCCCTGATGGCGACCACGTCTTTCGCCGCCGAAGGGCGTGACGCGGTCGCGCTGGCCGAACATGGGGCCATCGTGACGGCGATCGAGACACAGGACGGTGACGCTGCCTATCTGGCACTGAAGACCCATATTTCCAAAGCATTCGAGACGCGCCTGCGGGTGGATGCAGGCGAGATCAGGCTTCGTTGATCGGGTCGTACTGGCCGTGACGCGTCTTGTCCCAGTAGAATGGCCGCCACACCATTTCCCACAGCGCCTTGTACGCGGCCAAGGTGGCCAGCGGGTGATAGGCGTTCAGTGTCAGCAGCCACGCAGGGTGAAAGCCGTGGCGGGTGCGGCGCAGTGCCACGAAACCCAGCGTCAGGTTCAATGCCTCGCTCAACAGGAAAACCCCGATCAGCGCAAGAAAGGCCGCTGCGGGCAGCGCGTCGGCGACGGGGTGCGGCAGGCCGAGCGAGACGATCCAGAAGCTGAGCAGCAGCGGCCCGAGCAGGGCATGGGTCAGGCTGCCAAGGAACAGGATCTGAAAGCCGGCAAACCCCTTTGGCCCCAGATCGCGCCATAAACGGACCGGGTCGCGCATGTGGACGCGCCAGGTCATCATGTAGCCCTTGATCCAGCGTGATCGTTGTTTGACCCACGGCAGGGCGCGGCAGTTTGCCTCTTCCTCGGTCACGGTGTCGATCAGTTCGGTGCGGTAGCCGTGGCGGTACAGGCGCATGCCAAGATCAGCGTCTTCGGTCACATTGTGGGCGTCCCAGCCCCCCAGTTCTTCCAGTGCGGCCCGGCGGAAGAACAGTGTCGTTCCCCCCAGCGGGATCGGCAGACCAAGCCGATCCAGCCCCGGCAGGATCACCCGGAACCAGGCGGCGTATTCCATTGTGAAACACCGCGCCATCCAATTGCTGCGCGGGTTGTAAAAGTCGAGAATGCCCTGCAGGCAGGCCACTTGCGGGCCTCGCTGATGAAAACGGTCAACAATGGCGTGGATCTGGCCCGGTTCGGGCGCATCCTCGGCATCATAGATGCCGACAAGGCTGCCGCGGCAGAAGTCGAGGGCATAGTTCAGGGCGCGAGGTTTTGTTTTCAGCGTACCATGCGGCACCACGATGATCCGCATCCACGCGGGTAGGCCGGATCGGGCAAGGGCCGCGCGGGTTTGGATATCATCTTCTTCAACCGCAAGAATAAGGTCCAGATGTTCGCGCGGATAGTCGATGCGTCCAAGGCGGCGCACCAGACGGGGCGCGATATCGGCCTCGCGGTAAAGTGCGACGATGACCGAGACGACCGGTAGGCGCGCCAGCACCGCAGGCTTGGCGGGCAGAGGCGGGGGGCGGCGCAGAGCGGCGACAAGAGCCGCAGTTTTCAGGCCCATTGATGCCATCAGGGCGACCAGTGCAATCAGCGTTAACACTCCGGCAAGGCCGCCCGGCAGGACAAAGGAAAGGGCCGTCACGGCAACAAGGGCCAACACCGGCCACGGCCCGGTCAGGCGCGTGTCAAGGGCGCGGCAGCTTTCGGTGGCAGGTGTACGCACCTCGGCCCTGCGGCAGAATTCTGCGTGGCGGGCGGTCTGCAACGCTGCCTCCATATCCGCGCGCGGGGCCATGGCAAAGCTGATGCGGCCAAACAGCGCTTCCAACCGCTGACGCTGGCGGGGGATGGTGTCGGGCTGGTTGATGAGGATGATCGTCACTTCGGCAATCCGCCGCCACGGAAGGACCGTTTCACGCAGACAATCTGTCGCCCCAAATTGGTCGATCAGCCGGACATCGGGCGGATCGGCCACCGGATTGACACAGCGCAGGGCGTGCCAGCGCGCCCGCGCCTGGGTCAGCGCGGGGTCGCAGGCCAGACCGTGGGCAAGCAGGATCAAGCCAAGGTCGCCACCGCGCCCGGTGTGCTGCGCCAGCGCCAGGATTAGTCCGTGCGCGCCGATCACCCCTTCGTCAAGCAGAAAACGGACAAAGGCACCAGCCTCATTGCGAGGTCGTTGCGGCTGTGGTGGCGGTGCTGTCCGGACCGGATCGGTCAGGTGCAGGACCGGCTGCAACAGGCGAAGACGGGGCGCGGGCATGCGAACACTCTTTCCGAACGCCCTACAATCGGCGCGGGAAAGTTAACGTGGGGTTAACCGCCTAACGGGAAATCATGGAATCGGTCGCGTCAGGCGGCGGCGCGTGTGCGCATGGCCTGCGCGAACCGCTCGAACAGGTAATAGCTGTCTTGCGGACCAGGGCTTGCCTCGGGGTGATACTGCACGGAAAACACGGGCTTATCCTGCAGACGGATGCCGCAGTTCGATCCGTCGAACAGGCTGACATGGGTTTCCAGAACGCCTGCGGGCAGTGTCTGGCTGTCAACCGTAAAGCCATGATTCATCGAGGTAATCTCGACCTTTCCGGTTTCCAGATCCTTGACGGGATGGTTCGCCCCGTGATGGCCGTGGTTCATCTTGACCGTGGTTGCCCCCAAAGCCAGCGCCAGCATCTGATGGCCCAGACAGATACCGAACAGTGGCAGGTCGGCATCAAGGATGCCGCGAATCATCGGCACCGCATATTTGCCTGTTGCCGCCGGATCGCCGGGGCCATTGGATAGAAAGACGCCTTCGGGGTTCAGCGCCAGCACATCCTCGGCGGTGGCGGTGGCGGGCAGGACGGTAACCTCGCAGCCCGACGAGGCGAGGCAGCGTAGGATGTTGCGCTTGGCCCCATAGTCGATGGCAACAACGCGCAAACCGGGGCCGGTGCGGCTGGTATGGCCCTGCGGCCACGACCAGCGCATTTCATCCCAGCGGTACGACTGGGCGCAGGTCACGTCCTTCGCCAGATCAAGGCCTATCAGCCCACGCCACGCGCGGGCCTTGGCGACCAGTGCTGCGATGTCGAATTTCCCGTTGGGATCATGCGCCAAAGCCACATGTGGCGCGCCCTGCTGACGGATCGCGCGGGTCAGGCGGCGGGTATCGACGCCGCCCATGCCGATACGCCCCTTGGCCGCCAACCATTTGACCAGATGACCGTCGGCGCGCCAGTTCGAAGGCTCGGTCGGATCCCATTTCACGATCAGGCCCGCCGCGACGGGTTCAGTGGCTTCGTCATCGTCAAGATTGACGCCGACATTGCCGATATGGGGGAAGGTAAAGGTCACGACCTGCCCGGCATAGGACGGGTCGGTCATGATCTCTTGATAGCCAGTCATGGAAGTGTTGAAAACAAGTTCCGCGACCGTTTCGCCAACTGCCCCAAAGCCTTGACCATAGAAAACCGTGCCATCGGCAAGCGCGAGGCAAGCTGTGGCGTGGCGGGCAGTCGGGTGGTTGGTGGCAGACATGGTGCGACTCCCCTGTGCGTAAACGGGCGGACACTATGGCGGGGCGGGGGTGGGGTCAAGGTGGCCACCGAAATGTCTTTTCTTTTCATAACAATATCTTGGGTCACAGGGCCTTGTTGTCTTGGCGCGCCGCAACATGTATGTAATGGCGTTCGGACAGGCATGGGGATGCAAACCGATGGATATGCGCGAGCGGCTGCAGGTGGCGGTCAAGGATGCGATGCGGGCCAAGGAGGCGGCACGGCTTTCGACGTTGCGGCTGATCAATGCGGCGATCAAGGACCGCGATATTGCGGTGCGCGGCGATGGCCAGGATCAAGGGGTGTCAGACGGTGATATCCTTGGGATCCTTGGCAAACTGGTCAAGCAGCGGCAAGAAAGTGCGCGCGCCTATCAGGATGGCGGGCGGTCCGATCTGGCCGAGAAGGAACTGGCGGAGATCACCGTCATCGAAGAGTTTTTGCCCCGTCAATTGGAGCTCGCTGAAGTGACCGCTGCGATTGACGCGGCGATCGCGGAAGCGGGGGCCACCAGCATCCGTGACATGGGGCGGGTCATGGCGGTGCTGAAGGGGAAATACACCGGGCAGATGGATTTCGGCGCTGCGGGACCCCGCATCAAGGCACTGCTCGGCTGAATTTCAGGGATGTGAAGACAGTCTGATTTCCGTATGCAGGCAGAAAAGAAATCGCTGGGATTTCGGTTTACCGAAGTGCCGCCGCAAGCAGCCGATTCGTCTTGTCAACCTTTTCGGCAAGGCTTCTGGCCATAAAGGCGTGCAGCATCGCGGCAAGGTCCCGGTCTTCCTGTTCAAGCCGGTCAATCGCAGCTTCGGTCAGGCGCCAGATTACCGAATGCGTGTGAACAACGACGTCGGCGGTGCGGATGCGGCCAAGATAGCGCGCCGCCTCGCCCACGACAGCACCGGCGCGCAGCGACCGCAGGTCGGTCGGCAGGCCGGGGGGAGCCGCAATCTGGACATTCACCCGGCCTTGCTCGATGAAGTAGATATCGCCGTCGGTGTTGCCGGCCCGGATCAACACGTAGCCCGGGGCGGCATCCAGCCGTTCCATCCGGGCAAGCAGGTCGGCGGCACGGGGCATCTCGGCTTCCAGTCGCTGAAGCAGTGTTTCGCCTGACCCGTCCGATGTTCCATGCACGCGCAGCAGTTCTTCTTCGACCTCTTCCAGCGCGGCCCCCAGGCTGAGAAAATAGCTGAAGGTCGCGTCGTCAGGCCCCCCGATGCGCCAGCGCCGCATGGTGTCGGCCAGACCATCAGGCACGGCCGCGAACGCGATCCGGAACCGCCCGGTTTCGCCCAACAGGCCCAGTTTGAGGAATGCCGCACAAGCCGCGGAATCAAGGCCGGTGACATGGGTGAAGTCGATGATCAGCATCTCGACCGGATCGGGCTGGGCCATACGCTTGCGGACGGCGTCGATCACCTTTTCGACCGAACCGAAGAACAGGTAACCCTGCAACGAAAGCACAGTGACGCGCCCGCCGCGCGCCGAAAGTGTCACCTCGTCACTTGGCGAGCGGTCAACCGGGCTACGTCGGGTCAGGCCGGTGCCGCTGAAGCGGATCACCGGCAAGCGAGCGTAGTTGTAGACAAAAATGACCAGCGCCAACAGCACACCGACGATGATCGCAGCAAGGATGTCGGTCAGGATGGTAATGCCGAGGATGACCGGGATGATCGCCCAGTCGAGCGGGCGCAGGCGCGCCCACGGCCGGATGAGCCAATCCGAAATCATCGCCAAACCGAAATAAAGCAAAAGCCCGGCCGCCACGAAGACCGGCAAATGTGATACGATCCAACCTGCGAATATACAGCCGACCAGCGTGGTTGCCCCGATCGTCAGGCCAAGCAGGCGAGAGTTGCAGCCAAGTTTATGGGCAATGATCGACGTATCGCTGGCGACCCACCCCGCAAGACCGCCCAGGGATCCGATTACGATGTTCGCGGCCCCGGTCGTGCGCGCCTCGGCGTCAATGCTGATATCGGCGCGCACGGCCATCTCGACCCCGCCGACATTCAGCAGAAAGCCAATCGAGTTCAGCAGGACGATAACGGTGATCGTGAGCGATGCCGAGGCGACAACGGGCCAGTTGACGTAAGTGACAAGCCCGAAGTCAGGCAGGGGCGACAGCGAGCCACCCGTCATGGCAGGCAGAAGGCGCATCATCCGGGCATCCTCGACCGTCAGTCCGGCCAGGTTCAGGCCACCATAAAACAGGACAATGGCCAGCATCAGGGGAAGAACGATCACCAATGCGCCCGAGACGATACGGCCCGCGACAAAAAAACCCAGAACCAGACAGGCGCCGAGCAGCAGATTGAGCGGAACACCACGGCTGCCTATCTGTGCGCCAAGCTGGACCAGACTGCCTGTGTCGGTCAGCAAAAAAAGGGCCGAGGCAACCAGCAGCCAGCCCGAGCCTGCAAGGAAGCCTGCGGCGACGGGAAATGGCAGAATCCGGGCGATGCGGCCAAGACGGAAGCGCCCGATGCTGAAGATCGCGGCCCCGGACAGAAGCGTCGAGATGCCCATAATTGCAATGGCCGTTGCGAGTTGTTCTTCGGGGCTGCCGCTGACCGAAGCCGCGGCCAACACCATCGCCGGGGCCAGGATTGCGATTGTCGTATCCTCGGCCATACCAATGCCCGCGGGGAAAACGCTGCGCCAGGCGAGCACAAAGGCAATTGCAGCACTGCTGAACAAAATGAGCATCGACCCATAGCCGAGCGCGAACGCCAGCGGGCCGGAAAAGGCAAGTGTGGCAAGTGCGACGCAATGGCCGATCGTGTCGATGCCAAAGACGACACCCAGCAGCAAGCTTTTACCTGAATTGGCAGCGGGGCGGGCTGGCACGTCGGAAATGGTTACCACGCGGAAACTCTGTTCCAATTGCAAGCGGACCCGTCGGTTGACTTTTTACGACGCAAGTGGCCCACACCATTTCTTCGGATCATTTCTGGTAGCGACTGGCGGGCGGTCTGGCAAGGCTGTTGGGCGATCAGGCCAGTGGTTGTCTTGTGGTGCAGTGACGGGTTTCCGATCAGGCGGCGGCGGTGCAAAGGCCGACGTGGTGGACGGACATAGACCACTGTCTGAACGCAACCCAACGGTTTGAAGCTTGAACCGGTGTTGCCCCTGTCGCCATGGCGTGGGAAGCGGCGATACCACGCGGTTTCAAAGGCAACGTCCAAAGGCGCGACCGGGGGCCTTCGCCGGGTGTCCGGCGAAGGCGATGTTCTGGTTGTCGTCAGGCCGGGGGTGCGTATTTTGCGGCGATCTTGCCTGCGTGTTTCTGGGCGGCGGTGAATTCCGCCGAGGTGAAGGCCTGCACGGTCTTGAGGTGTGACACCGCGCCAGACGCGCCCGTGACGATCAGGGCGGCCAGCATGCCGTTCATGTCGTCGGATTCGACGATCATGCTGAAATCAGAGTCGCCGGTGGTCAGCAGAAAGGATTTCAACTTGCCGCCCGAAGCTTCGACGATGGCCCGGCTGGCCGCCTCGCGGTCGGTTGGATGGGCCATCATGCCCTTCATTGCGGCGGCGGTATAACTGCCTGTCAGGATGTAATGTGCCATATCAATTGTCCCCTCCCAAGGATTGCCAGCCGTCGGGGGCGGAGTGCCGTCCGGTAAGGCGGGCAGATGAAGGGTAGCATCTTTTGCAGCGTTTTTGCAGGGGGTGTTGAGGGGCGGGCGGCGCGGTCGATCCTGGTGCAAGCCGGGTTGGTTAAGACTGCGCCGGGACTGCAAATGCTTTGACAAATCCTCCAGCGCTAGCGGGTCAGGGCAAGGGCGGCCAGCACCTGTGGTTTCAGGGCGATGCGCTCATCTTCGGACAGGAACGATCCCAGTTCCACCGTGCGTCCCGCGCCGCGCAGGGTCAGGTAATGTGGCACCGGGCCGCCCTGTGGATGCAGCGCAACCTCGACCCAGTGCGGGTTTGCCTGCCAGGTGCCGTGCTGGCCGCGCGGGCCGTTGCGGGTCAGGGTGACGCGGTCGGGCCAAATGGTCAGGTCTTCGATGATCTCGCCGTCGCAGTAGCTGCGGCTCAGCGCTGTCCACAAGCCCCAGAGTGCCAGCAGTCCGAAGGGCAAGATGCCCCAGAGCACGGGCGAGCCGACCACAGCCAGAAGCGGCAAGCCGAGCAGAAGCGCCGTTCCGCCGATAAACCAAACAAAGCCAGTTTTGGGCAGCGACCGGAACGGCCACAGATGCAGGCGGGCAAGCGGGGCGGCAGGCGAAAGGGCCGCGGAGGTTTCCGCGGCCCTTTGGGTATCGGTCAGCCATTCATACGGCATGACAGCGGTTCAGTGGGCATGGCCCTTGTCCCAGTCGGACTGTTTGGGGAGAATCTCGAACGTGTGTTCCGGCGGCGGAGAGGGCAGAGTCCACTCCAGCGTGTCGGCGTATTCGTTCCAGTAGTTGTTCTCGGTCACGCGCTGGCCATAGCGCAGCGTGTAGAACACGATCCCGAGGAAGAACACGAAGGACGCAAACGACAGGAACGCCCCGACCGACGAGAACCAGTTCCAGTAGGCG
The DNA here is from genome assembly GCA_031408575.1 of Rhodobacterales bacterium. Taxonomy (GTDB): domain Bacteria; phylum Pseudomonadota; class Alphaproteobacteria; order Rhodobacterales; family Rhodobacteraceae; genus Aliitabrizicola. Next base: position 31,882 of record JANNWS010000195.1, on the reverse strand, counting down.
AACGCCTCGGGGTAGTCGATGTAGCGCCGTGGCATGCCTTGGCGGCCAAGGAAGTGCTGCGGGAAGAACGTCAGGTTCGAGCCGATGAACATCATCCAGAAGTGCAGCTTGCCCGCCCATTCGGGGTATTGCCGCCCCGACATCTTGCCGATCCAGAAGTAGATGCCGGCAAAGATGGCGAATACGGCCCCTAGGCTCATGACATAGTGGAAGTGGGCCACCACATAGTAGGTGTCGTGATAGGCCCGGTCCACGGCGGCCTGGCTTAGCACGACGCCGGTGACGCCGCCGACGGTGAACAGGAAGATGAACCCGAAGGCCCAGAGCATCGGTGTCTTGAACTCGACCGAACCGCCCCACATCGTGGCGATCCAGCTGAAGATCTTGATGCCGGTCGGCACCGCGATGACCATGGTGGCCAGCATGAAATAGCTTTGCTGCGACAGGCTCATGCCGGAGGTGTACATGTGGTGCGCCCAGACGACAAAGCCGAGCACCCCGATCGCCACCATCGCGTAGACCATCGGCAGATAGCCGAAGATCGGCTTGCGGCTGAACGTGGCCACGACTTGGCTGATGATGCCAAAGCCGGGAAGGATGACGATATACACTTCCGGGTGGCCGAAGAACCACAGGATATGCTGGTACAACACCGGATCGCCGCCGCCGGCGGGATCAAAGAAGGTGGTGCCGAACTGACGGTCTGTCAGCAGCATGGTGATGGCACCGGCCAGAACCGGCAGCGCCAGCAGGATCAGCCAAGCGGTGACGAAGATCGACCATGCGAACAGCGGCACCTTGTGCAACGTCATGCCCGGCGCGCGCATGTTCAGAAAAGTGGTGATGATGTTGATGGCCCCCAGTATCGACGAGGCCCCCGAAAGGTGGACCGCGAAGATCGCGAGGTCCATGGAATAGGTATCGGCGTTCTGGGTCGACAGCGGCGGATACAGTACCCAGCCCACACCAGCACCGTTCTGCCCTTCGCCCCCCGGTACGAACAGAGAAGCGACGGCAAGCGACGAACCCGCGATGAACAACCAGAACGACAGGTTGTTCATCCGTGGAAACGCCATGTCGGGCGCACCGATCTGAAGCGGCATGAAGTAGTTGCCAAAGCCGCCGAACATCGCGGGAATGACCACAAAGAACATCATCAGGATGCCGTGGCCGGTGATGAGCACGTTCCAGAGGTGACCGTTGGGCGTACATTCGGCCACGCTGGCCGCCGCGATCATGCGCGCACCCTCAAGGCACATATACTGCACGCCGGGATACATCAGTTCCATGCGCATGTAGACCGTGAAGGCCACCGAGATCAGACCCAGAAAGCCACCTGCGAACAGGTAGAGGATGCCGATATCCTTGTGATTGGTCGACATGAACCAGCGTGTGAAAAAGCCGCGTTCATCTGCCTTGTGGCCGTGGATGGCTGCGTCTGCCATTCTTGCCTCCGTTGGATTGATTGGGCGACGCAAGGCAGCGCCCCCGTCAGATGCTTCTGCTTTTAGAGACGCCTTTGCGCGGCGGCAATGTCAGACTTTGACGCAGGGCGAAGATTTCCGTGCGATCACGCAGTGGGACCGGGTCAGTTCGGCAAAGGCCCGACCGAAGCAAGGTAGGCCGCCACGTCTGCGCCGCCTTTGGCAAGCTTGAAACTCATCTTCGATCTGGCAGCCGCATCGTCGGTTGCAGTCTTCAGCCATGCAGTGGGGTCGGTGACATAGGCAATCAGGTTGGATTCGTCCCAGACAGCACCGGTGGCCCCGGCGGCCTTCAGACTGTCGCCATAGGCAAAGTCCGTCGCGGCAACCGGGCGACCGATGACGCCATAAAGGTTGGGCCCGGTCTGGCCACCCTTGACGATGGCCGTGCCGTCATCGGCGATGATGGCGTGGCAAGCCTTGCATTTGCGGAATTCGGACTCGCCCTTTTTCGCATTCTGGGCGTGGCCAGGCATGCCAAGGGCAAGAACGAAGGCGGCGGTCAGGTATAGGAGATTCATTCTGTCCTCGGACGGTTTACGCTTGTGTTCGTGCAGCAAACCGGAAGGCGGCGAAAGGGGCAAGCAGAGCGATTGTCGCGGCAGCATGGTCGGGGCGCAGCGTATCGCAGAGCGAAGGTGAAAAGCGGCTGCGGGATGAAAAGCTGTTGAACCACAAATGCAACTGATCAAGAGTGAAGACGTGGCGCGTTGAAATGCGGTGCGAAAGCGGAGGGACCGGGATGATGCGGATCAGACAGGCCGGGTTGGTCGTGGCTCTGCTGTGGCCGGTTCCACTTGTGCCGGTATGGGCGCAGGACGTGGCCGAGGTGGACCCTGCCGCCGAAGTTGTCGAGGCTAAGGGCTTGCTGGACCCGGACGCGCTGGACGCGCTGATGGCACCGGTTGCGCTTTACCCTGATCTGCTGCTGGCACAGGTGCTGTTTGCCACCACCTATCCGCTGGACGTGGTCAAGGCCGACCGCTTTCTGCTGAAGTCGGCGGCCATGCCAGAGGCCGAGCGGGCGAGTACGATTGCAGCACAGCCATGGGCCGAACCGGTGCTCGCACTGGCAGCGGGTTTTCCCGAACTGGTGGGCAGGATGGCCGAAAACATCGACTGGACCGAACAGGTCGGCGACGCGGTGATCGCCCAGACCGACGATGTACTGGACGCAGTACAGCGGCTGCGCAATCAGGCACAGGCCAATGGATACCTTGAGGACAACGCCGCGATGACAGTCGCGACCGATAACGAGACGGGCGACATCTCGATCAGTTCGGCCAATGCCGAGGTGATCTATGTGCCCACCTACACCGATACGGTCTACACCCAACAGGCACCGGCGACCGCCGTTGTTATCACCGACAATAACAACTGGGGCGACGCGCTGGCCACCGGTGCGATCGTGTTCGGCACTGCGTTGATCATCGACAATATATTCAACGATAACGATTGGAATGACGGCTGGGGCGGCGGCTATTGGCGCGGCGACGGCGGCAATAACATCGACTGGAACGGGGATGTGAACATCGACAACAGTGTCGATATCAGCGGCGGTGGTGGCATCAACATCGGCAACGGCATCGGCAACGGCGGTGGCGGGATCGGCAATGGTGCGGGTGGCATCGGGAACGGTGACCGCCAGCGCCCCGATACCGGCATGATAAACGTGGATCGCGACAGCTTGCGCGACCGTACCGACCGGCCTGCCGCGCTTGATGGCGACCGGCCGCGTAACCGTCCGGGCAGCGGTGCCACGGATGTCAGCCGTGACGCCGCGCGTGACAAGATCGCGCGCCGTCAGGCTGCGGGGGGAGCTGCGGCAACCCTGCCTGCGTCACTGGGCAAGGGTGACCGGGCGGGTAATGCCGTCAATCGACCGGCGGCGGGTGCCACCGCTGCGGGGAACCGCTCGGCGGTGAACAGACCTGCTGCTGCCAAGCCGGCGGCCGATCGGGCAAGGGCCGCAACATCTGCTGGCGCGAAGCCGAACATCGCGCGGCCAAAGGCTGGGGCAGCGCCAAAGGGGCCGACCCGCGCGCGCGCGCCGTCAAAGGCGGCCCCGGCGTTCAAGCCCGGCAACGGCGGCAATGCAAGAGCTGCCGCGTCGCGCGGCAAGGCGAGCACGGGAAATCGGAGGCGCTGAAATGGGTTTGTTGCGACATCTGACACTTGCGGCGGTGCTGTTGGCACCTGCCGGTTTGCTGCGGGCAGAACCCGCGATCTTTGCAACCCCCGAGGCGGCGGTCGCGGCCTTTGTGGCCGCATTGCAGGCGCAGGACCGGACTGCATTGCTGACCGTGTTCGGCGATGAAAGCGACGATCTGATCTGGTCTGACGATCCCGCTGGCGATGCCGAGGCCCGCGACGCGTTCTTGCAGGCCTATGCCAATTTCTCGCGGTTGCAACCTGAAGGCACTAACCGGATGGAGTTGCAGGTGGGGCGCACGCGCTGGCCGTTTCCGGTCACGCTGGTCAGTGCCGCTGGCGGATGGAGCTTTGACCCCGCAGCGGCACGGGATGAAATCCTGGCCCGCCGGATCGGTCAGAACGAACTTGAGGTGATCGACTTGATGCGCCGCGCGGTAAGCGTGCAGGCCGACTTTCGCAACGTTGACCATGATGGCGACGGCGTGATGGAGTTTGCCTCGACGATCATCTCGGACGCCGGCGAGCGCAACGGGCTTTACTGGCCCTCGGCCGAGGGTGTTCCGGACAGCCCGATCGGGGCCTTCATGGCGCAGGCAGCGGCAGACGGGGTCAGCGTTGACGGGCAGGATACCGACCCGCAGCCGTTCCACGGCTATTACTTTCGCATCCTGAAGGCGCAGGGGGCGGCGGCACCGGGCGGGGCGTATGACTATATGATCGGGGGTAACATGGTGGCGGGTCATGCGTTGCTGGCCTATCCTGCAGCGCCCGACGACACCGGCATCATGAGCTTTGTCGTAGGGGAAAACGGTATCGTCTTTGAGGCCGACCTTGGGGCCGAGACGCTCGCTGTGGCCGGGGCAATGGCCGCGTTCGATCCGGGCGACGGCTGGATTCCGGTGGCCGAGTAGCTGGCGCTGGTTCAGTCGCCCAACGTGGCTGGAAAAGCACGTGCCAGTGCTGCATCAAGATCGGACATCGTAACGGGCAGCCCAAGATCGACAAGGCTGGTCACGCCATGGCCCCGGATGCCGCAGGGCACGATGCCGTCAAAGTGGGTCAGGTCGGGTTCGACGTTGATCGACAGGCCGTGAAAGCTGATCCATTTGCGCAGCTTTACCCCGATGGCCGCGATCTTGTCTTCATGCGCCGTGCCGTCGGGGTTCGGGGTGCAGTCGGGGCGGGTGACCCAGACGCCGACGCGGCCCGCGCGATGCTCGCCCGTGACATTGAATTCGGCAAGGGTGGCGATGATCCAGTTTTCCAGCCCGCAGACAAAACGGCGCACGTCGCGGCCTCGTTTGTTCAGATCAAGCATGACATAGACCACGCGCTGACCCGGCCCATGATACGTGTATTGCCCACCGCGCCGTGTCGGATGGACCGGAAATCGGTCGGGATCGGTCAGATCACGCGGGTCGGCAGAGGTGCCTGCGGTGTAGAGGGCCGGGTGTTCCAGCAGCCAGATCGCCTCGGCCGCCGTGCCGTCTGCGATGGCGGCAACGCGCGCCTCCATCGCGGCAACGGTCGCCTCATAGGGCATCAGGCCCGGCCATATTGTCCATTCGGGGCCGACACCCGCGCTGTCCCGTTCAGAGGGGCAAGCTTCCGCAATGGGTTGGACAGTCTGCATTTTACGTTTCTGACGTTCAACATGGAGTGTTTCATCTGCCCGGACACAAGAAGTGAAGTTCACCAGGATTGCAACGACCCGCGGTGTTGTCGCCTTTTTGCTTTGCCCCGCAGACCGAAAACCTTCGGTAGTGAGCCAGCGCCTGGGCCTGCTGAAATGTCGGCATCTCGAGGCGCTTTCGCAGCACTTGATCCTGCACCTTGTCGGCGCATCGCCAGATGAAGCGGCAGGCGCAAAAGCGCGTGCCACACACTGAGCCGGCTTTTTTCGATCCCGCCCGCAACAGCGCGGATTCTGTGGTGGGCGCGTGATGTTTTGCCCTTTCCTTCGTACGGCGGCTTCGCTAAAAACACGACACCAAGTATCGACTGTGCGGTCGTGGCGGAATTGGTAGACGCGCAGCGTTGAGGTCGCTGTGGGGTAACTCCCGTGAAGGTTCGAGTCCTTTCGACCGCACCATACCCTTCTTCGGAAGGCTGACAGGGCGGCCCATCGCGGGCCGCCCTTGTCATTTGCGGCTGTGGCGGTGCTTGGCGGAAGCTACGGCAGTACGTGCAGCCAGCCCCAGATGGTGACGATGGACCCGGCGGTGGCCAGCAGCACGCTGGACGCGGCCACCCGCGTGCCGACGCCATACATGTTGGCAAACAGATACGCATTCACCCCCGGTGCCATCGCGGCCGTCATCACAGCCGAGCGCAGTTGCGCGGTATCAAGGCCAAAGGCAAAGCGGCCGAGACCCCATGTGACAGCCGGATGCAGGATAAGCGAGATCGTGCAGACCATGGCGATGGTCGCGCGGTCGCCTTCGGTCCGGTAGCGCACCAGCACGCCGCCCAGCCCGAACAGGGCAGCAGGGATCGCGGCGCGGGCGATCATGTCGATGCCGTCAAACAGCACGCCGGGCAGCGGGATGCCTCCGAGGTTCACGATCAGGCCTGCCGTGATGCCCAGCACCAGCGCGTTGGAAAAGATCGCGCGCAGCACCTGACGCGCCAGTTTGCCGGGGGCGACCCCGGAACCCTGGCTGCGGACCAGTTCCATCAGTGTGATCCCGAAGGCGTAGAACAAGGGCGCATGGATCGACAGGATCGCGTAATTCCCCGCCAGCGCCTCTGGCCCATAGGCGCGTTCAGTGATCGGCAGACCCAGCAGCAGCGAGTTCGAGAACAGACAGCAAAACCCGATGGCCACCGCATCCGTTACCGGGCGTCTGAAAATCAGGCGCGCACCGGAAAAGCCTGCAGCAAAGCCCGCGAAGGCCCCGATGTAGAACGACCCGATCAGCGCGGGATCAAAGGTTTCGGCAAGGTCCAGCGTGACGATGGAGCGGAACAGCAGGCAGGGGACGGCAAAGGTCTGCGCGAACCGCATCAGGCCATCGACAGTGTTTTCGGTGAAAATCCCGGCTCTTGCCGCGGCATAGCCAAAGCCGATGACAACGAAGACCGGCATGATCACCTCAAGCAGGGCGTTCATTCCGGGGCTAGATCAATGGTCATGCCATCATGCGCGGGGCGGATGTGGGGCGACAGTTCGGCCAGAAGCGTCGCATGGTCAAGGTCGACATGCATGTTGGTCAGCACCGCGCGGCGCGGGTTGGCACGGGCGATCCATTCAAGCGACAGCGCCAGATGGGCATGGGTCGGGTGCGGCGTGCGGCGCAGTGCATCAAGGATCCAGCAGTCGAGGTTTTCCAGCAAGGGCCAGCTTTCCGCCGGAATGGTCAACACATCGGGCAGGTAGGCGAGGGACCCGATCCGAAACCCCAGCGCCCCCATCGAGCCGTGATCCACCTTGAACGGGGTCAGCGTGACGGGGCCGCCCGCGCCGGTGATCGTCACCGGCCCGTGGATCGTGTGCATGTCAAGGATTGCGGGATAGGGCGAGTCTTCGGGCTGAACGAAAGCATAGCCAAAGCGGGCATAAAGCGCGTCCTGCGTCGGGGGATCGGCCCAGATCGGCAACCTTTGGCGCATATTGTAGACGATCTGGCGCAGATCATCGATGCCATGCACATGGTCGGCATGCGAATGGGTATAGACCACCGCGTCAATCTCGCCCACGCCTGCATCAAGCAGCTGGTCGCGCATGTCGGGCGAGGTGTCGATCAGCACGCGGGTGGTGCCGTCTGCGCCAAATTGCTCCAGCAGCAGCGAGCAGCGGCGGCGGCGGTTTTTAGGGTTCGCCGGGTCGCAGTCGCCCCAATGGCCGCCAAGGCGCGGCACCCCACCTGACGAGCCACAGCCAAGGATGGTGGCGCGCAGGGCCATCAGGCGGCCATTGCGGCGCGAGCCGCCTTCGGGAACAGCCTGTCGAAATTAGCCGAGGTTTGGGCTGCAAAATCTGCGAGGGGCAGGCCGTACAGCGCCGCGCCGACCGCCGCCGTGTGGGCGGTATAGGCGGGCTCATTGCGGCGGCCCCGGTGGGGTGGCGGGGCGAGGTAAGGGCTGTCGGTTTCCAACAGGATGCGCTCCAGCGGGGCCGCTTTGAAGATCGCCCGGAGATCGGCCGATTTGGGGAAGGCTGCAATGCCGGACATGCTGAGGTAAAAGCCAAGATCCAGCGCTGTGCGGGCAAGCTCCGGCCCGGACGAGAAGCAATGCATGACGCAGGCATAGGCCCCGTTGCGATGCTCATCCGTCAGGATCGCCGTCATATCATCGTCTGCGTCGCGGGCGTGGATGATCAGGGGCAGGCCGGTGATCCGGGCGGCGGCGATGTGCAGGCGCAGGCTGTGCTGCTGTACCGCTTTGGTGTCGGCGGTGTAGTGGTAGTCAAGGCCGGTTTCGCCAATGCCCACGAATTTCGGGTGGCGGGCGAGGGCCACGAGTTCATCCACCGTGGCCATCGGCTCTTCGGCGGCGTGCATCGGGTGGGTGCCTGCGGCATAGAAAACGCCGTCATGGGCATCGGCAATCGCCCGGACGCGCGGCTCATGGCGCAGGCGGGTGCAGATCGTGACCATGCGGGTTACGCCTGCGGCGCGGGCGCGCGACAGGAGGGCGGGAAGTTCGCCGTCGAAATCGGGGAAATCGAGGTGGCAATGGCTGTCGACGATTTCAGGCGGGGATGTGGGGCTGAGCGGTGCTGACATCGGGTGGCTTACCTCGGGGCGAGCGTGGCCGCCGTCTCGTCGATCTTCAGAACCATATCCATGAGAAGGGCGGCAGGGTCAAGGTTGACCGCCTTGCCACGGCGCGCACGGGCGGTGAGGGTTTGGGCCAGATCGGCCCAGTGGCGGGCGGTGGCGGCATCTGAGGCAAGACGGGCGATCAGGGCCGCCTCGCCCTTTGCAGCCTCGGGCGGGGTGTGGCCGGTTGTGCCTGCGCGCGCGAGACGGGACAGGAACAGATCAATCAGCCGCAGGATCAGATCAAAGCTGGCCTCGGCCCCGCGCCCGGCCCCCGCCTCGGCCAGGGCCAGCGCACGGAGGCGGTCAAGGCGTGGCAGGGTGGTGAGAAGGACGATGAGCTGGGTATAAAGCGCCAGCCCGTCAAGGTTCGACAGGCGGATCGCCTCGCCCACCGACCCGGCAGACAACTCGGCAAGGGCTGCGGGGGCGTCAGCCTCGTCGCCTGCATTGCGCAAGGCCCGCGCCATATCGTCCGCCCCCAGCGTGCCAAGACGCAACTCGCGGCAGCGCGAGCGGATGGTGGGCAGAAGGCGCGCAGGCTGATGGCTGATCAGCAGCAGGGTGACGCCGGTAGGGGGTTCTTCCAGCAGTTTCAGCAGGGCGTTGGCGGCGTTGGTGTTCAACTCGTCGGCGCAATCGACGATCGCCACGCGGCGACCACCATCGGCGGCGGCAAAGTTGAAGAACGACTTCATCCGGCGCACTTCATCGACGGTGATTTCCTGCCGATGGCGGGGCGGTGTGGCCTTGTCGTCCCACGGGCGACGCAAAAGAAAGAGGCGCGGCTCGGACAGGGCAAGGGTGCGGCGGCTGACCGGGTGATCTGGGGGTATGTCAAGGCTGGTGGGTTGCGGGGCCGCGAACATGCCGTCGTCATCCTCGGGCGTGGCCAGCAGGAAACGGGCAATCTTCCACGCGAGGGTGGCCTTACCCACGCCGCGCGGGCCGGTCAGAAGCCAGCCGTGATGCAGGCGGCCTTCGGTAAAGGCGTTCAGAAACGCGGCTTCGGCAGGGCCTTGCCCGATCAGCTGGTAGGTTTCACGCGGGTGCGGCGCACCTTCGACCCGGTCGGGATCGGGGATCGGGTCGGTCGTCAGATCGGCGGGGGCGCGGGCCATCAGGCGGTCAGGCGGGCAAGGGCCGCGCAGGCCACGTCAGCGGCCACGGCATCGGGCGCGCGCGCGCCGTCGATCACGGCAAAGCGCGTGGGTGCTGCGGCGGCGAGGGCAAGAAAGCCCGCGCGCATGCGGGTTTGCAGGGCAAGGCCCATGTCCTCAAAACGTTGCTCAGCGCCTTGGCGGGCCACGGCGCGGGAAAGGCCAATGGCGGGATCAAGGTCGATCAGAACGGTCAGGTCGGGTTCCACCCCGATCATCAGGCTATGCAACTGGTCGATGAGCTTGCGGCGATAACCAACGGCGTCGATGTCAGGTTCGCGATCAAAGTTTACCAAGGCGTCGACAGTATCCCGCACTGTGCCCTGATAGACCCGCGTGCTGTCGGCAAACCGGTCGGTGATTACCACATCGCCGCGCGCGAGTGCCGGGCGGATGGTCTTTTCCAGATGGTCGCGCCGCGCGGCGGTGAACAGCAATATCTCGGTTTCCGGCGACCAGCGGTCGGGATCGCCTTCCAGCACCAGACGGCGGATTTCCTCGGCTCCCGTGCTTCCGCCCGGCTCACGCGTCAGGGTGACCGTGTGGCCTGCGGTGCGCAGGGTTTCGGCCAGAAGGCGGGCCTGCGTCGATTTGCCGGACCCGTCGATGCCTTCAAAGCTGAGGAACACGCCTTTGCCCGGCATCCTAGCTGGCCGGAGCCTCGGCGGTGAAGCGTGCGGTCAACACTTCTGCCGCCGTCATCAGCCGCCCGATGAAGCCTGCCCGGCCTACCGCCGCTTCGGTCACCAGCGGGATGCGGGCATCGGGCAGGTTGGGGACATGAACCACCAGTTCGGCAACCGCCTGCCCTGCCGCAAGTGGTGCCGCAAGCGGGGTGGTGTAGCTGACTTCCGCAGTGACGCCCTCCTGCACCAGTGCCGGCACCAGAAGCGAGATGTCGGCGGCAGGCACCAGCCCCACGGTAGGCGCATCGCCCATCCACACATCGGCCTCGGCCACGCGCTGACCGGCTTTGGCGACGGTCTTCTGTACGAACTGGCGGAACGCCCAGTTCACGATACGCTCGGCCTCTTCGGCGCGGGCCGTGTCGCTTTCCAGACCGGTGATGACGAAGATCACCCGGCGGTTGCCCTGCACGGCCGATCCGACAAGGCCGTAGCCCGCCTCGGAGGTATGCCCGGTCTTCAGCCCGTCCGCGCCAATGTTCAGTTTGAGAAGAGGGTTGCGGTTGAAGCGGTTCGCCTCGGCCCGGTCGGCAAAGTTGAACTCGGTTTCCTTGAAGATCTTGTAGTCTTCGGGGAACACTTCGATCAACCGCAAGGCCAGAACACCCAGATCGTGCATGCTCATGCGGTGGGCTGGGTCTGGCCAGCCAGAAGCATTGGTAAAGTTGGATTGCGTCATGCCCAAGGCGCGGGCGCGTTCTGTCATCTGGGCTGCGAACGCCTCTTCAGTGCCAGACAGCCCCTCGGCCACCACCACGCAGGCATCATTGCCCGAGTTGATGATGATGCCGTGGATCAGATCGCGCACGGTGGGCCGGTCCTGTTCGTTAAGGAACATGGTCGATCCGGCCATCTGTTTGGCCCGCGACGACACCGCAAACGTGGTGTCAATCGTGACGCGGCCATCGGCCAGTGCCTCGAACAGCATGTTTAGCGTCATCAGCTTGGACATCGAGGCCGGTGGCAGGGGCTGGCTCGCGTTCTTGTCCAGCAGCACGGTGTGGGTCGTGGCGTCAAAGACCCATGCGGCGGTCGCGCGGGTATCAAAGGCCTGCGCGGGCTGGGACAGCAACACAGGCTGTGCCAGCAGGGCGGCGAGTGCCAGGATCAGGCGGTACAGCATGGGTCGTGTCGTCCTTTCCTTTGCGGGGCTGTCGTGTGGTGCGAACCGAGCGGAGGTCCGCTTTCCACATCAGACGCACACCCAGAACGGGAGCGGGGGGACGTTTCGATCAAACGTCCCCCCGCCTTAGCGGGCCACGAAGTAAGCGTCGGCAAAGCCCAGTCCCTTGACCTTTTTCATCAGCGCGTCGCGGTCAGCAGGCGTGGTTGCGGGGCCAGCGACCACACTCCAATAAGCTTTGCCCTTGCTTTCTTCCTTTCGCACCGTGGCGGGGGATCCTGCCTTGGTCACCATGTCGGCGGCGCGCTGCGCATTTTCTTCGACGCTGAAGATACCAAGCTGGATCAGCGACTTGCCACCCGTGACCGGGGCAGGTTGCACTGCGGCGGCTGCCGGAGCGGGCAACGCCGCCGCCGTGATCGTGGTGTCTGCGGCAGTCCCGGCGGCGGCCAAGGGTGCATCGGTGGTAGCCTCATCGGTGGCAACTGCACCGGCAACAACGGCGTCGGCTTTGGCGTTGCGCTGCCACCAGCGGCGCTTTTTCGGTGCCAATTCCGCCGGGGCTGCGGAAAGGGGCGCGTCGGTTGCCGCTTCGGCGTCCGTTGTGGTGGCTTCCGCCACCGGCAGCACGCCGTCAGCCTCATCGATCGCGGCGGCCACGACGGCGGTATCAAGCTCTTCGATCGCGACCGTTTCGGGCGCGTCGAGGATTGGCTGGCTGGCATCGGGCACAGGTGTTGGCGCTTCGTCGCGGCGCAGGGCGGTGATGTTCACCTCGGCAGGCTGTCCCGCCAGCATATCGAGCGCCGCTGCGGCGTCTGACGAAATCTGAATCGACGGCCCCGGATTTTCACGCTCGCGCCGGAACAGCGCACCGATCACGAACTTGCCGTTCGCTGGGTTGCGGATGATGACCCGTTCGGGGTCTTTTGCTTCGGCAGAGGCGACCCAGACACCGCCCAGCGAAGGCCGCCCGTCCCACAACCCCTGATCGGTGACCGAGAATACTTCGGGTGCCTCGACGTCCCGGTCCACCAGACGGACCGAGCTTGCAGGCGTGGCCGCGGCCCCTGCGGTCGTCGTCGCGCCGTCCTGTTTGGCGAAGGGGCTTTGGCCACCCTCGCATCCCGTCAACGCGACGGCGGCGGCTGCAACCACCACAAGATGCCGGATTCCTGAACGTGCCATCCCAAGCCCCCATGTACTTGCGTGTTCTGTGCCACGCTTGTCCTGCCCCGCCCGATCAGCGATTTCCGCCCCGTGCGCGTTACGCGTGAATGTATCATACCGTCGGGATCGAGCAGAGAAAAGGGCGGCGGCACCGTTGCGCGGAAATCCACCCTGCGGGCAACACTTGTCCCGCGCCCCGCCCACCCTTTCCGAATCAGAGCCGCCCCGCTAGGGGAGGGCTACGGAGAAGTGGCAGAGTGGTTTATTGCACCGGTCTTGAAAACCGACGTAGGTGAAAGTCTACCGTGGGTTCAAATCCCACCTTCTCCGCCATATACATTGAAAACATTGAAGTTTTCGAAGTGCGGTGGTTTCCGCGCCTTAGTTTGCCTTGCTTGTCCTGCCCCGCAGGTGTGCAGCGGGCAATGGCGAAATACCGAACGCCCCAACTGAAACGTGCTCTGGCAGGCGCTACAGGGACCGGTTTTCGACAGCGGTCGGGATCCCGGAGACATGAGGCAAGCGGGTTCAGCCGCGAGGCTGTGCGCATTTCGTGTCGTCTCTCGGCGGAGCGGTGCTTAGAGCAAGCACTGTAAATCTGATTTGAAGTTACGAAGAGATGAACTTAAAAACCAAAATCCCACGAAACACAATCAAACATCAGGATAATTTGGCAGCCCGTAGGGGAGTCGAACCCCTCTTACCAGGTTGAAAACCTGGTGTCCTAACCGATAGACGAACGGGCCACGTTTGGTCTGGCGCGGTGTTTAGGCGAGGCGGGGAAAGAGCGCAAGTCGATTCTTGAGCGTGGTTTGCGGGCGGAGTGCGGTCAGGCGCGGGCTGCGTCCTCAAGACGAAGTTGCACTTTGCTGCGACCGTTCCAGTGGCTGATCTCAAGCCGTCCCGCCAGGTGGAAACGCTGCGCGCCGGGCGTCTCAAGGGCAGCACCGAGACGCGTGTCGAATGCGCCGAACGCGATGGCTTCAAGGGGTTGCGACATGCCGTCAGTGAAGGTCAGGCGCAGGTGGGTTTCCCCGACGCGGCGCGCGGTGACAGCCTGATCGGCAATGGCAAAGCGTGGCGCGGGGGCAGAGGCACCAAACGGACCGGCGGCTTCGATCTGTTCCACCAGTTGCTGGGTTGCGGCCCCGGTCATCAGAAGGCCGTCGAGGCGAAGATCGGCCGGGCCGCCCGCGCCCGCGCCTTGTTTTGCCAGCAGTTCGGCAAGACGGGCCATTGCGGGTTCGATCTGGTGTTCCTCAACCGTCAGGCCGGCCGCCATCTTGTGGCCACCCCCGCGCAGCAGCAGCCCCTCGGTGGCAAGGCGTTGGATGGCGGAGCCGAGGTCGATCCCGGAGACCGAGCGGGCAGAGCCTTTGCCGATGCCCCCCTCTACCCCGATGACGACAGCGGGGCGATGGGTGGCCTCTTTCAGCCGGGCCGCCACGATGCCGACGACGCCGGGGTGCCAGCCGACCCCGGCAGCCCAGACGAGGGGGCCGGTCGTGCCGCGGGCCTCGGCCTGTGCCATCGCGGCGGCGCGGACGGCAAGTTCGATGTCGCGTCGTTCGGTGTTCAACTCGTCCAGTCGGGCGGCAATCGAGGCGGCCTCGGCCGAGTCGTCAGTCGCCAGCAAGCGCGCGCCAAGATCGGCCTTGCCGATGCGGCCGCCGGCATTGACGCGGGGTCCAAGCAGGAATCCCAAAGCATAGGCGGTAGGGGCCTGATCCATGCGGGCCACATCGGCCAGCGCCTTTAGGCCAGGGCGTTCGCGCCGCGCCATGACCTTGAGGCCCTGGCGCACCAGCGCGCGGTTGACGCCGATCAGGGGGGCGACATCGGCCACGGTGGCGAGCGCCACGAGGTCAAGCATGGCCATGAGGTCAGGGCCTTGCTGATTTTGAAGGCGCAGGCGGCGGTTGGCCTCGACCAGCAGCAGGAACACCACGGAAGCCGCGCAGAGATGGGCAAGGCTGCCATCTTCGTCCTGCCGGTTGGGGTTCACTATGGCAAGCGCGTCGGGCAGGGTTTCGGCCCCGAGGTGGTGGTCGAGGATAATCACATCGGTGCCTTTGGCAGCGGCGATGGGGTCGTGACTTAGCGTGCCGCAATCAACGCACAGGATCAGGTCGTGATCGCGTGCAAGCGCGGCCATCGCGGGGGCGTTGGGGCCATAGCCTTCGTCGATGCGGTCGGGAATATAGAGCGTGGCGGGGCGGCCCATCGCGCGCAACCACGTCAGCAAAAGCGCCGACGATGCCCCGCCATCGACATCGTAATCACCGAAAACGGCGATGCGCTGACGAGTGGTGACGGCGAGGATCAGGCGGTCGGCGGCCTTTGCCATGTCGCGCAGAGTGAGCGGGTCGGGGAGAAGGTCGCGCAGTTGCGGGTTAACGAAGCGTTCGGCCTCATCAGGTGGCACGCCCCGGCGCACGAGGGTGCGGCAGAGCGGCAGGGGCAGGCGGGTGATCTGGGCCATCGCCTCGGACAGGCGATCGTCTTCGGCGGTCGGGCCGATCCAGCGGCGGCCGGTAAGCGAGGCTGCGACGCCTAGGAAGGCGGGGTGCATCAGGTCAGGCATGGGGTGGGCGGTGTTGTGAACGGGTGCGACAGGTAGGATCGTGCGCCGGACGCACGTCCGGCGGGACCATGGGGGTTGTGTCCGCATTCACCCTATTTGACCGGGCTGCGGTATTCGATGCGGCGAACCGAGCCGGTTTTGGAGCGCATCAGGATCGTCTCCATCGTGACCCAGCCGGGTTCGCTGCGGATGCCCTTCAGGATCGACCCTTCGGTGACACCGGTCGCGGCAAAGATCACGTCGGCGGTGACAAGTTCGTGCAGGGTATAGATGCGGTTAAGGTCGGTGATCCCGGCACGGGCCGCGCGCTGACGCTCATCATCGTTGCGAAACAAAAGCTTGCCGTAAATCTGGCCGCCCATGCATTTCAGTGCCGCCGCCGCCAGCACGCCTTCGGGGGCGCCGCCGCTGCCCATATACATGTCGATCCCTGTCTTTTCCGCTTCGGCGCAGTGGATCACACCGGCCACATCGCCATCGGTGATCAGGCGGATCGCGGCCCCGGTAGAGCGGACTTCGCGGATCAAATTCTCATGCCGGGGACGCTCGAGTATGCAGACGGTGATGTCTTCGGGGCGGCAGCCTTTTGCCTTGGCAAGGGCGTGGACGCGCTCGGCGGGGCTCATCGACAGGGTCACGGTGTCGGTCGCATAGCCGGGACCGATGGCGAGTTTCTCCATATAGACGTCGGGGGCATGGAGCAGCGTGCCGCGCGGGGCCATCGCAATCACAGTCAGGGCGTTCGGCATGTCCTTGGCGGTCAGCGTGGTGCCTTCCAGCGGGTCGAGCGCTATATCCACGGCGGGGCCATTGCCGGTGCCGACTTCCTCGCCGATGAACAGCATCGGGGCCTCGTCACGCTCGCCCTCGCCGATCACCACGACGCCCTTGATGTCGAGCAGGTTCAACTGGTCGCGCATGGCATTGACGGCGGCCTGATCGGCGGCCTTCTCATCGCCGCGTCCGATCAGGCGGGCCGAGGCAAGGGCGGCCGCCTCGGACACGCGGGCGAGGCCGAGGGACAAAAGGCGGTCTTGGAATTCGCGGACGTCGGCCATGATGTATCCTTTGGGATAAAGTCTTGGCCCCCCTTAGCGCGTGCAAACCCCATGCGGCAAGGCTGGTGACGCTAACTAAGCCGGTTCATTCTGGCGCGTGGCAGACAAAGCAAAGCTTGTTGCCATCCGGGTCGCACACATAGGCCCCGAAAAAGTCGGCGTGGTAGGCGGGGCGCAGGCCGGGCGCACCGTCGCTGGTGCCGCCGTGCCGCAGGGCGATGGCATGGGCATCGGTGACCGCCGCACGGTCGGGGGCGGTCAGGGCGCACATGGTGCCGTTGCCGGGGGCCGCAGCAAGGCCATTTTCAGGGTGCATGATCAGGAACAGCGGCCGTCCGCCACCTGCGGGCTGCCAGGCGGCCCACGGCACGCTGGCATCGCAAAAGCGCAAGGCCAGCCCAAGGCGGGCCATCACAGGTGAATAAAACGCCAGCGCCCGGTCGAAATCGGTCACGCCACGGGTGACGTGGCTGATCATGGCGGGATCAGACTTCTTCGATGCGGATCGCCACAGGGTCGCCGACCAGCACGCCAGTTGCGGCAAAGCGGCTGACGGCATGGGCGATGTCCTGGGGTGCTGCCTTGTGGGTGACGATCAGGACAGGGGCATGGGTGCCTGCGTGCTGGGTCTGGCGCATCCGGTCGATGGAAATGCCGGCCTCGCCCAGCGCGGTCGCGATCTTGGCCAGCGCGCCGGGTTTGTCGAGCAGGGTCATCCGCAGGTAATGCGGTGCAGGGGTTGCGGCGGCGGCGGGGGTGGCCGCGATCAGGGTGGTCGCAGGCTGGCCGAAAGTGGGCATCCGCACACCGCGCGCAAGGTCGATCACGTCGGACATCACCGCGCTGGCAGTGGGGCCGGCCCCCGCGCCCGCGCCGCGCAGCACGATCTGGCCGACTGCGTCGCCCTCCAGCACCACCATGTTGGTGCCGCCCTGCAACTGGCCCAGCGGGCTGTCGGCGGGAACAAGACAGGGGGTCATGCGCTGCTCCAATCCCCGGCCCGTCATCTGGGCCACACCCAGCAGCTTGATGCGAAAGCCCAGATCGGCGGCGTGTCGGATATCGTCGATGGAAATGCGCCCGATGCCTTCAAGTTCCACGTTCTCAAAGCTGACACGAGTGCCGAAGGCGATGGCGGCCAGCAGGCTCAGTTTATGGCCTGCGTCAATACCGCCGACATCAAGGTTCGGGTCGGCCTCCAGATAGCCCAGAGCGCGGGCTTCCTCGAACACCGTCTCATACGGCAGTCCCGCGCTTTCCATCCGGGTCAGGATATAGTTGCAAGTGCCGTTCATCACGCCCATGACGCGGCGGATGCGGTTGGCGGCAAGACCTTCGGTCAGGGCCTTGATGGCGGGGATTCCGCCTGCAACGGCGGCCTCGAAGCGGATGACATGGCCTTTGGCCTCGGCCGCTTCGGCGAGGGCCTGACCGTGATGGGCCAGCAGCGCCTTGTTGGCGCTGACCACATCCTTCCGGCTGTCAATCGCGGCCTCGGTCGCGTCCTTGGCGGGGCCTTCGGAGCCGCCCATCACCTCGATGAACACGTCGATGTCGGCGCGGCGCGCAAGGGCAACGGGATCGGTTTCCCACGCGTAGGCGGTCAGGTCGGCGTCGCGCGGCTTGGCATGGTCACGCGCCGAGACGGCAGTGATTTCCACCGCGCGGCCTGCGCGGGCCGCGATCAGATCGGCATGGGCCTGCACGATCTTGACCACGCCGATACCGACCGTGCCAAGACCGGCGAGACCAAGGCGCAGGGGGGCGGCAGGCATGGGAAACCTCGACACAATAGGGTGGACGCAGTCCTGTTAGCGGGTTGGGCGGTGGCTTGCAACAAAGCGGATCATCCGCCGGAGGCGGCAATTGCGGCGTCAAGGCGGGCGCGGGTGGCTGCATCCGGACCGGTAGCCGACAGTGCCATCGCGCGCGCTTGCAAAGCAGCCGCCCGCGTTTGAAGGGCGGCGGTGTCGGCGGGTTCCAGACCCGGTTCTCCGGCGACGGCCAGAACTTCGTTTAGCGGCTTGATATCCGGGAACGCGCCCGGCCCGTCGGGGCGGCGGGCGGATTCAAAATCGGGTGGGGCGCTGCACGCGGCAATCAGGGCGATCAGGCCGCCAATTGCAAGCGCGCGGTAAATGGGGCAAGTGTTACGGGGCATCGCGCGATCATAGTCGGCATGCGGCAGGGGGGGCAAGCGGCACGGCCAGAGCCGTGCCGTGCAGGGTCAGTGCGCCGGTTTGATGAAAGTTCCGTTCCGCAGATCGGCCATCGCCTGTTGCAACTCGGCTTGCGTGTTCATCACGATGGGGCCGTGCCAGGCCACGGGTTCCTTGATCGGCGCGCCCGAAATCAGCAAAAAGCGGATGCCGTCCGGACCGGCCTGCACCGTCACCTCATCGCCTGCGCCAAAACGCACCAGTGTGCGGTTGCCCGACAGATCGCGGATGTTGACCTCCTGGCCCGCGACCTCTTTTTCCAGCAGCACGCCTTCGGGGCGGCTGGCATCACTAAAGCTGCCCGCACCGTCGAAGATATATGCGAACGCGCGGCGGCGGGTATCGACCTTGAAGGTCTTGCGCCGTTCGGGCGGCACGAAGACATCTAAGTATTGCGGGTCGGCTGCGATCCCGTCCACCGGGCCGGTCTTACCCCAGAATGACCCGACGATGACCTTAACGGAGGTGCCGTCGTCATCGGTGATCTCGGGGATGTCGCGGCCTTTGACATCCTGATATCGCGGAGCTGTCATCTTGAGAGCTGACGGCAGGTTCGCCCAAAGCTGGAAGCCGTGCATCTGGCCGCGTGCATTTCCCTGCGGCATTTCCTGATGCAGGATGCCCGATCCAGCCGTCATCCATTGCACATCGCCCGCCCCAAGGCGGCCCCGGTTGCCAAGGCTGTCGCCATGCTCGACCGTGCCGGCCAGGACATAGGTGATCGTCTCGATGCCGCGATGGGGGTGCCATGGAAAGCCGGGAGCATAGTCCTGGGGTCGGTTGTTGCGGAAATCGTCGAACAGCAGAAACGGATCGAGCGCAGTCGGATCACCAAACCCGAAGGCGCGATGCAGATGCACGCCGGCCCCTTCCATAGTTGGTTGGGCATAGCTTTCCTGGGCGACTGGGCGAATTGACATGATATGTCCTTCTCTACTGTTGAAAGATAGTTAAAGGGCGCGCGCCGGTGCGACAATGGCCGACGAGGCAGGGCATGCGTGCATTGGCGCACAGCAAGCATGCACCGGGGCAGGGCAACTCGGTAGATGCGGAAGATATGGCCGGAAGGAATGTGATGAAAGACTCTGTTCAGGCCGCCGACCCGGCGGTGATCGCGCGTTTGAGCGCAGCCCCCGTGCGGCTGGCTATCGTGGTCGGGCTGTCGGGTGTGCTTGGCGCGCAATTGGTGTGGACGGCGTGGCAACGGCCCCCGGCAGCAGCGATCTGGCAGGGTGCGATGATCCTGGCCGGGGTTGCGGCGCTGTGGCTGGCGCTGCGGTTGTGGCGGACGCGGGGGATCACGCTGGAATTGACGGCAACGGAACTACGTGAGGCGGGCGGGCGGCGCATCGCTTTGTTGAGCGAGATGGAGCATGTGATCGGCGGCAGTTTCGCACTGAAGCCCGCAAAGGGCTTTGCTGTGCGGCTTGCCGCGCCTGGCCCCACGGCATGGTGCCCGGGTTTCTGGTGGCGGCAGGGGCGGCGAATCGGCGTGGGGGGTATGACATCCAGCCTTGAGGCGCATCTGATGGCCGAGGCCTTGACCGGGCTTCTTGTAGCGCAGTCAAAGGCGAAACCGAAACGACCGGCGCGGTAGCGCCGGTCGAATGAGTGATGATAATCCCGGCGGGCGCTTCTGCGTCAGGCGCAGGCCGAACCGGTCAAGCACATCTTTCGGATGAAACGGGGCCTGATCACGATAAATTCTTCGATGGTTTTGGGTGCAACTCCGATGTTCACCGGACCGATCTTGTCGATTCCCAGCGGTGGCTCGTAGGCTATCCATGTCTCGACAACTAGAACCGTTTCAAATTCGGCCAGTTCCGGAAGCTGGTTCTTGAACGGCACCAAGGTTGCCGTGGTCAAGGCTGTCTTGTCGGCGTTCGGCGAATAGGACCAAGATACGTTATGCTTTTTTGCCACAGCGTCCCATGTGACGCTTGTCACACGCATCTGCGTACCCGCGGCATCGCTCCAGGCCAGCAGCGCCAGCAACTCTTCCATACCATCGACATAGCTGGCGTTGATGACATCGTTCTGACGAGAAAGCGTATCGGCGACGGTAAAACTGGCCTTTTGCGAAAGGTTGATCGCCCGGTAAGCATCCCAGTAGTAATACATCGCCAGCCATGCCCAGATGAGCAGCGGAAACACGATCACGAATTCGGCCACGGCCGTTCCGCGCTCGTTGCGGAGGAATCCTTGGATACGGCCCACTGCACACCTCTTGAAATATTCTGACTTCATGATCGCTACTGCGCCTATGGTTCGTTCGCAAAGCCGGACATGGCGACAACGAAATAGCCGCCCTTGGCATCCTTTTTCATCCCGGCGGCTAGGTTTGTCGTCGGAAAGAGGGCATCCGCCGTCAGGCAGGCGCGGATCAGCATGATCTCGTTGGCGGTGCCGAGCGATGGCTCGACCACCGGGCTTATCGGCTGGCCGCGATCAACACATTCCATCTCTGCCGCCGGGAAATCCCAGGTCGTGGTGTTGACCGAGAACATCTCAAGCTTCAGGGCATCTTCGCACTCGGACACCATGTGCATCTTGCCGCAGATGTCGTCCTTGAGGACGGCCAGCGCCGGGGTCGGGATGAGCCCCAGACGCAGATCGCGGATCGTTATGTCAAGCGCGCGGTCCAGCAGGATGTAACGCATCATGTAGACGCCCGACTCGAAGGCTGCCAGGAAGGTGAATATCACGAGCGGAGCGGCCATCACGAATTCGACCGTCGCGGTTCCGTTTTGGCGGCGCAGAAGACGGCGCAGAGCCCTGAAAAACATGCGTGTCATTGGGTCAACCGCAGGTCGATGATGTCGGACGCGATGGAGCGGAATGCAGCAGTGATCTGCGCCGTGTCACTGGCGTTGAAATAGTGCTGTGTCGTGGACGAGGCACATTTGCTGATCTGGGTCTGCCCGTTGACGGGGGCCTCGAAAGCGATGCCATAGACTGTCACACTCTTGCCCTTCGCAAGTGTGCAGGATTTTTGCAGCTGGCTATCCATTTCAGCCACGCTGGCGACGGTGGAACGGAACTGGTTCATGGCAGTATCGTACCTGGCCGTCCGGGTTGATGCGGTTCCCAACGCCCTGCCGTAAAGCTGCCAGGCTACCCACTGGACGCGCTGGTTCGCCCAGACCTGATTCCAGTCGAGTTTGACTGCCGCGATGGCAGGATTCGGACCAACCCATGCAACATCGCGCCATGCTTCGTTTGTGTTGGAGCCATTCTTGCAGTTGGTCGAAGTGCAGAGGTGAGGAACCCAATATTCCTTGGTGCCGATGTTGGTCGGCCGGCCGGTGGTATGACGGATCGAATAGTTGCCATCAGCGGCCCGGAAGATAGGTGACGTTCCCGTCTTGAAGGCATTGTTTATCATGGTGTGCGACACATGTTCGCCGTCTGTCATCAGCACGACGACCTTGGACGACTCGTCATCATCCCAGTTGAAGGGACGGCCGGAAAAACTGGCCGGGATCTTTGAGGCTGTAATCAGTTCGCTCATCATCGGACGGGTCGCGGGGTCAAGCATCGTCAGACCCCACTTCATGCCCAGTGTGATCGACGTGTTGCCTGCTGCTTGCAGACCGTCGATCCACAGCTTCATCTGCGTGGTGTCATCGCTGTGGAAGCGGACAATATTGCCGGTGTTGTTGCGGCAGAAAGGCCTTGTGTTGTCAAACGTCGCGTTTGATGCGGTTGGACTGATGTAGTTTTCGTTTCGCGTAGTGCTGCTGCTCATGTCGGCAAATGCCGACATCGGCAGCGCGTCAGTGCGCGACAGGCTTATCGCGTCATACGCTGTCGCCGGAATTTCAAGACAGTTGACATCAGGAACGCCGTGCAAATACGCGGCATTGTACTTGCTTCGGAGGTCGACGCCCAAGTTTACTTGGGCATTGTATGGAACGATCTCGATCGAGATCCGGTTGAATTCGTCTGCACCCTTGACGAGGTCAACAAACTCTTTCGCGGCGCTTTTCAGGCCAGCAAGTTTGGTCCCGGCCATCGAGCCCGACACGTCGAGCACGAGGACGACCTCAACGTTGCGAACGCCTTCTTCGGCGCGCCCGGCGGCAACTGCCGTCAGAGAGTTCACATCGAGCATGTGCATGAAGAAGGTCGGCACGATGACATCACCTGCGGCGGAAACGACCCGCCGGTTTGCCTCCGGGGTGAATGACACGCTTTCCAACTGGTCGCCGAGGCCAGCCTTGGTGAAATAGTCCTGAACGACGACCTGCGGAGCGCGATCCTGCCGCAGACTGGCTGCCGCAAGAATGGACCGATCGAGGGTCTGTTGAAGCGCAGTGCGTGCATTCTCAAAACGCATCACGTCGACGGCCATACCGCCCATCATGATCATCAGAACAAAAAGGACGAGTGAAAACCAGGTGATCGAGCCTTCCTGACATCTCAGGAACGAGGCACAGACACTGTGAAAATTCTCACGCACACGATCCATACGCATCTGCAACAACCTTTCGAGCATACTCAAACATTCAGTCGGTCAAAATCCGCCGACGTCATACGATTTCTCATTCATCAGTTACCTGCCGACCTGGGGCAAAAGTGTGGCAAACGGCCTTGATCCCAAGGGTTTTCGGGCCTGTGGGAAACGGTGCCGCAACCTCTTGAAGCACTGTGCGGTATCGGCGAACAATCGCTGACAGTGTTTTTCGCCCCGCACAACCTAAGGTTTTGCATGTGTTAACGCTGCTGCGAATCATTGCCGTCGCCGGGCCGCCGGCCAGCCGTGCCTTGGCCAAATGGCACAACGGCATCGACCGATTTGGCCAGCGGTGCGGATGAAGTGCGAAATTTGCGTGGGGCAAAGTCCGGGATTGGCCCTAAAGTGGCGGCAATTGCCCGGCACAACGTCGGGCCGCGCCACCATTGGGAGGATGTCATGGCAGTTGCAGGTGAGCCGAGTTTCCGGGAATCGGTCGATCTGATGTTCAACCGCGCAGTGGCGCTGATGGACCTTGGGCCGGGGCTGGAGCAGAAGATACGAGTCTGCAATTCGACTTACACCGTACGCTTCGGTGTGCGGCTGCGCGGCAAGATGGAGACGTTCACCGGCTACCGGTCGGTCCATTCCGAACACATGGAGCCGGTCAAGGGCGGCATCCGCTATGCCCTTTCGGTCAATCAGGACGAGGTTGAGGCGCTGGCGGCGCTGATGACCTACAAATGCGCGCTGGTGGAAACGCCGTTCGGCGGATCGAAGGGGGGCCTGTGCATCGACCCGCGCGCCTGGGACGAGCATGAGCTGGAACAGATCACCCGCCGCTTTGCCTATGAGCTGATCAAGCGCGACCTGATCAACCCCGCGCAGAACGTGCCGGCCCCCGACATGGGGACGGGCGAGCGCGAAATGGCCTGGATCGCGGACCAGTATGCGCGGATGAACACCACCGACATCAACGCCAAGGCCTGCGTCACCGGCAAGCCGCCCCATGCGGGCGGCATTCAGGGCCGGGTCGAGGCGACCGGGCGCGGTGTGCAATACGCGCTGCGCGAGTTTTTCCGCCACCCCGAGGACCGCGCGAAAGCCGGGCTTTCGGGAGGGCTGGAGGGCAAGCGGGTGATCGTGCAGGGACTGGGCAACGTGGGCTATCACGCCGCGAAGTTCCTGAGCGAGGAAGACGGCTGCATCATCACCGGCATCATCGAACGGGACGGCGCGCTGGTCAGCGAAACCGGTCTGGATGTCGAGGCGATCCATCAGTGGATCGTCAAGCATGGCACGATCAAGGGCTATGCCAACGCCAGCTTCGTGGAAGCGGGCGCGTCTGTGATGGAAGAGGCCTGCGACATCCTGATACCGGCCGCGATGGAGGGCGTGATCCACAAGGGCAATGCCGACCGGATCAAGGCCCCGCTGATCATCGAGGCGGCGAATGGCCCGATCACGTTTGGCGGCGATGAGATTTTGCGCCGCAAGGGTGTGGTGATCGTGCCGGACATGTATGCCAATGCGGGCGGCGTGACGGTGTCTTATTTCGAATGGGTCAAGAACCTGAGCCATATCCGCTTTGGCCGGATGCAGCGCCGCGCCGAAGAGGCCCGCCACCATCTGCTGGTCAATGAGCTGGAGCGGTTGTCGGGGGACAAGGGACTTGGATGGACCATGTCGCCCGGTTTCAAAGAAAGCTATCTGCGCGGTGCGGGAGAGCTTGAACTGGTCCGCTCGGGGTTGGATGACACGATGCGGGGCGCCTATCAGGCGATGCGCGAGGTCTGGCACGGGCGAAACGATGTCGAGGATCTGCGGGTGGCGGCCTATATTGTCTCAATCAGTCGGGTGGCGGCAACGTATCAATCGAAGGGGCTGTAAAGCAGGACAGAAATATTACGGATTTATGAACAGTCACAAATTGGCCACGTTTAACCCGCGATTCTGACATATGCACCAATTCATATAAAACTCAGGGTTTAAGCGCCCGGGGTTTCTGGAGGTGCATGGTGTCCGAATTTCGGCTGTTGACTGCAGGACGACGGCTATTCGCGCGATCTTGCAAGACTGACGGTGCAGCCACCGTAGAAATGGTCATCTGGCTGCCCACCCTTATATTCGTATTCGCGCTGATCTCGGATACGGCGCTGATCTTTGGCGGGCAGGCGCGGGTCTTGCGTGTGGTGCAGGATGCCAATCGCGCGATGTCGGTCGGGCGCGTTACCACGGTGCAGGAAACCCAGAACCTGGTGATGGCTGGGATACGTGGTCTGACGCCCAATGCCGTGGTCACCACAACCATGAACACCACTACCGGGCTGATCATGACCAATGTCGTCATTCCGGCAACCGACTTTACGTCGGTCGGTTTGGTAGACGCGCTTTTGAACATCGACGTAAATGTTTCTGCTGAGCATCTGTCGGAGAGCTGAAATGACCCAACACTCATCACCCGGATTGCCCGTACGGTTCCCAACTTCATTCCGTCGGAAGGAAGCAGGCGGGGTCACGGCAATGAGCCTGTTCCTGATCGTTACAACCTTGATGATCGGAGGGTACGCTGTCGACGTCAGCAACGTCATGACGGCGCGCACCAAGCTGCAGGTGACGGCAGATGCGGTCGCCCATGCGGCCCTGCTGACCCGAGAACTTAAAACCGAGGCAGAGGCAAAGTCAGCGGCACTCGCTCTTGCCCAGACCAACATGCCAAGCGCCGCCTTCGGCACCGTCATGACGGCGTCCGATATCGTGTTCGGTGACTGGAACGCGACGACCCGTTCTTTCACGGCGCGGTCCGGTTCAAAAAACGCCGTGCAGGTTCAGACAACGCGCAGCGAAAGCGGGAACAATCCGGTGCATACCTATCTGTTGAAACTCGTGGGTCTTGACGACTGGAACCTTGTCACCTCGGCGGTGTTTGTAAGCTACTATCCAACCTGTCTGCGCGAAGGCTTCGTGGCCGAACAGCCGGTCGATCTGCAAAGCAACAACTCATATTCAAACGGGTTTTGCATTCATTCCAACAGCTATGTATCGCTGAACAGCAACAACTACTTCGAGCCGGGCACGGTCGTGTCGATGCCGAACCTTGATGATATCGAGCTTCCGAATTCCGGGTACAAGACAAACGTCGGTCTGTCGGATGCGTTGCGTGAAGGGTCCTGGAATATCCGCATCATCAAGCGGATCGACGATATCATCGCAGGTCTGAAGACGTTCCACAGTCTTTATCTGCCAAGCTACATCACCTCTTTCACCGTCAAGACGCTGACGAACCGCAACGTCTATGCGGCCGACCTGATCCAAGGAAAAGTCCACACCCTTAACTGCGGGTCGGGCGGGGCTGCACTGACGATCAAGAACGGTGTGACGATGCGAAATGTCGTTCTGGTGACCGACTGCAAGGTTAAGTTCGAGAGCGGGGTCATTCTGGAAAACTCGGTGGTGGCCACGACGAACGAGTCGTCAATGTCGATCACGGCGGCCTCGGGTGTCCAGATCGGCAAGGACGATCATTGTGCGCCGGGCGGCGGTGCGCAGCTTGTGACAATGGGTAGCATGAATTTCCCTTCATCGCTGAAGATGTTTGGCGGTCAGTTGCTGGCGGTGCACGATATCGACTTTGCGGCCAACGCCAACGGCATCGAAGGTGCCGCGATGGTCGCAGGTGGTGTTATCTCGGGCACGTCCAACATGGCGATGGCGTTCTGTGGCAGCGGCATGGACGCCAACTTCGAGGCGCAGTACTTCAAGCTTGTCCTCTGACTGTGATCCGCCGAGTTGTGATTGCCCCTGATCAGCGAGCGACGCAAATTGTCGCGGACAGGCAAGGTTTTGCCTGACGGGCATTGAAAACTCCGCCCGGACGCGGTTCAGTGCCGAGCTGTGTGGCGGGGTTTGGGTTTCGATGCGATATTCAGGGCTGAAGGTCCTCACAGAGGGCCTGTTTGGCAACAAGGGCTGGACGCCCGCGTGGCGCGAGCCTGCGCCCAAGGCCGAGTATGACGCGATCATCATCGGAGGCGGCGGGCATGGTCTTTCGACCGCGTATTATCTGGCCCGAAACCACGGGCTGACCAATATCGCGGTGCTGGAAAAGGGCCATCTGGGGTCCGGCAACATCGGGCGCAACACCACCATCGTGCGCGCAAACTATTTTCAGCCCGGCAATGCCGAGTTCTATTCCCATTCGCTGAAGCTGTGGGAAGGGCTGTCGGCCGACCTGAACTACAACGTCATGCATAGCCAGCGCGGCTATATCAGCTTGTATCATTCCGACAGTCAGCGCGATTTCTACGCGCGGCGCGGCAATGCGATGATCAATCAGGGCGATGATGCCATACTGCTGGACCGCGAGGGCGTGCGCCAGCATCTGCCCTATCTGGATTTCGATCAGGCCCGGTTTCCGATCTATGGCGGGTTGTTCCACCCGCGCGGCGGCACGGCCCGCCACGATGCCGTGGCCTGGGGATATGCGCGCGGTGCGGACCGGCTGGGCGTCGATCTGATCCAGAACTGTGAAGTCACCGGGATTGATATTGAGAACGGCGTGGTGCGGGGCGTGCAGACCACACGCGGCGCGATCCGCGCAAAGAAGGTCGCAATGATCGTGGCAGGCCGGTCGGGGCAGGTGGCGGCACTCGCGGGAATGCGGCTGCCGGTGGAAAGCCATGTGTTGCAGGCCTTCGTAACCGAAGGGCTGAAGCCGGTGATCGACCATGTGGTGACCTTCGGGATGGGGCATTTCTATATCAGCCAGTCCGACAAGGGCGGCCTCGTGTTCGGCGGCGATCTGGACATGTACGCAAGCTATGCGTCGCGCGGGAACCTACCGCTGGTCGAACATGTGATGGAAGCGGGGATGACCCTGATGCCGATGATCGGGCGGGCACGCGTGCTACGCGCTTGGGGCGGGATCATGGACATGACCCCCGACGGATCGCCCATCATCGACAAGACCCATATCGACGGGTTGTTCATCGACTGCGGCTGGAACTATGGCGGGTTCAAAGCGGTGCCCGCCAGTGGCTGGTGCATGGCGCACCTCATGGCCACGGGGCAACCGCATGAGGTGGCCCGCCGCTTTCGTCTTGACCGTTTCGCGACCGGGCATCTTCTGGATGAAGAAGGCACCGGAAGCCAGCATAACCTGCACTGAAGGCACCCCCGATGCGTATCACCTGCCCCCTCTGCGGCCCCCGCGACCGGCGCGAGTTCTATTACATGGGGTCCGAGGACTACCTGAACCGGCCCGCGCCCGACGCTGCACCCGAGGCTTGGGACGCCTACCTTCACCTGCGCGACAACCCCGCGGGGATGACGCGCGATCTGTGGTATCACGAGACAGGCTGCGCAAGCTGGTTGCTGGTCACCCGCAATACCGTAACTCATGAAATCCAAGAGGTGTCATTGGTGGCGGACCGCGCCACGGTGCCTGCCAAAGCGCCTGCGCCCAAACGCCGGAGGGCGGCGGAATGAGGATCACCGGCAAGGGCCTGATCGACCGCAGCCGCACGCTGCGCTTTCGCTTTGACGGGCAGGATTATGCCGGGCATCCCGGCGATACGCTGGCATCCGCGTTGCTGGCCAATGGCGTGACGCTGATGGGGCGCAGCTTCAAATACCACCGCCCGCGCGGAGTGCTGACCGCCGGGTCGGAAGAACCGAATGCGCTGGTCGAGGTGCTGGAGGCCAATCAGCAGACGCCAAACGTGCGCGCAACCGTGCAGGAGCTATATGACGGGCTTGACGCCCAAAGCCAGAACCGCTGGCCGTCGCTGCGCCACGACCTTCTGTCGGTGAACGACCTTGCGGCACCGTTCCTGTCGGCGGGGTTCTACTACAAGACCTTCATGTGGCCGCGTGCCTTCTGGGACCGGCTCTATGAACCCGCGATCCGCCGCGCGGCGGGGCTTGGCCGCCTGTCGGGCCGGCATGACGACGCGGCCTACGAAAAAGCCTGGGCGCATTGCGATCTTCTGGTGATCGGCGCGGGTCCGGCCGGGCTTGCGGCGGCGCTGACGGCGGCACGGGCTGGAGCGGATGTGATCCTTGCGGATGAGGATGCGCGGATGGGGGGCCGGCTGCTGTCGGACACCGGGATGATCGGTGGGCAGGCGGCCCCGGATTGGGTTGCTGGGACGCTGGCGGAACTGGCCGCGCTGCCCAACGTGCGCCTGATGGCGCGCACCACTGTGACCGGGGTCTATGACGACGGCACCTACGGCGCGCTGGAGCGGGTGGGGTTGCATGTCGCCCCCCATGCCGATCTGCCGCGCGAGTGTTTCTGGCGCATTGTGGCGCGGCGCGCGATCCTCGCCACCGGGGCGCTGGAGCGCGCCATCGCGTTTCGCAACAACGACCGGCCCGGCATCATGCTGGTAAGTGCGATCCGCACCTACCTGAACCGCTATGGCGTGGTGCCGGGCGAACGTGTCACGATCTTTGCCAATAACGATGACGCCCGTCGCACGGCGCGTGATCTGGCGGCGGCGGGTATTCGGATTGCGGCGCTGATCGACGCGCGCCCCGATGCGCCCACCGATGAGGTGTTCCCCGTCCATGCCGGGGCCGAAGTCGTCGATACGGCGGGCCGCCTTGCGCTGCGCGAAATCACCGTGCGCCACAAGGGCGGCGAGACGCGCATCCAGACCGACCTGCTGGGTCTGTCGGGCGGCTGGAACCCGACGCTGCACCTGACCTGCCATCTGAACGGCAGGCCGGTGTGGAATCCGGCCATCGCGGCCTTCGTGCCTGCGCCGGATGCGGTGCCGGGCCTTGTGCCTGCGGGGGCTGCGAATGGCACCTTCTCGACCGCCGGATGCCTTGCCGATGGCATCGCTGCGGCAGGGGCGGCGCTGGCAGAACTTGGCCTTGCGGCGGTGGCAACCAATGCGCCGGAGGCAGAGGACAGTGCCTATGCGATTCAGCCCGTGTGGCATGTTGCGGGCAAGGGGCGGGCCTGGCTCGACTTTGCCAATGACGTGACGGTCAAGGACGTGGCCCTGTCGGCACAGGAGAACTTCAAATCGGTGGAGCATATGAAGCGCTACACCACCCAAGGCATGGCCCCCGATCAGGGCAAGAATTCCAACGTCTCGGCGCTGGCGGTATTGGCCGATGTGACCGGACGCGGCATCCCCGAAACCGGCACCACGACGTTCCGCCCGCCGTTCAGCCCGGTGTCGATTGCGGCACTGGGGGCGGGTGGTCGGGGGCAGGGCTTTGCGCCGCAACGCTTCCTCACCTCGGATCAGGCCAGCCGCGACCGGGGCGCACCGATGATCGAGGCGGGGCTGTGGTACCGGCCCAGCTATTTCCCCAGACCCGGCGAGACGACATGGCGGCAGGCCTGCGACCGCGAAGTGACGATGGTACGCAGCACGGTCGGCGTGACCGACGTCTCCACCCTGGGCAAGATCGACATTCAGGGCGCGGATGCGGCGCGGTTTCTGGATCTGGTCTACACGAACACATTCTCCACCCTGCCGCTGGGCCGCGTGCGCTATGGCCTGATGCTGCGCGAAGACGGCATGGTAATGGATGACGGCACGACAGCACGGCTGGGCGAGACGCATTTCGTGCTGACCACCACGACGGCTGGCGCAGGCCAAGTGATGCGCCACCTCGACTTCGTGCAACAGGCTTTCTGTGCAGGCTGGGACGTTCGGACCATTTCGGTCACGGAAAACTGGGCGCAGTTTGCGGTCGCGGGGCCATTGGCGCGGCGGCTTCTGGCATCGCTGCTGGATGATCCGGTCGAATTACCGTTTATGGGATGCGCGCCGGTGCGGGTCGCAGGCGTCACGGCCCGGCTCTTTCGCATCTCGTTTTCGGGCGAAGAGGGCTACGAGATTGCGGTCCCCGCCCGCTATGGCGAGGCGCTGTTCCGCGATCTGCTGGCGCGGGCGGAAACGCTGGCCGGCGGGGCCTACGGGATGGAGGCGCTGAACGTCCTGCGCATCGAGAAGGGCTTCATCACCCATGCCGAAATCCACGGCCGCGTGACGGCCTTCGACATCGGGTTGGAAAAGATGGTCTCATCCAAAAAAGACTGCATCGGTCAGGCCGCTGCCCACCGCCCCGGACTGAACGGCCCGGAACGTGAGCAGTTTGTCGGGTTGATCCCGATGGGGGATGCGGCGCTTGCTTCGGGTGGTCATCTCTTTGCGCCGGGCGATGGGGCGACGCGCGAAAACGATCAGGGTTATGTCACCTCGGTCGGCTATTCGCCGACCCTTGGTACATGGCTTGGCCTTGCGTTCCTGACAAACGGTCGCGCGCGACACGGCGAGGCGATCCGCCTCGTTGATCATCTGCGCGGCATCGACTTGATTTGCAAGGTTGCGGATCCGGTATTCCATGACAAGGACGGGGGAAAACTGCGTGCCTGACCTTATCGCCAGATCGCCCCTGGCGGGGCGTGGTTTGCTGACCTCGGGCGGGTTGACGCTGTCCGAAATTGCCCTCGGGCCGATTACGTCGATCGCTCCGCTCCGGGGGCAGGAAAAGGCGCTTGCCAAGGCGCTCAAGACGCTGGGGCTTGGTTTTCCCGCACCGAACCGTTTCAGCCAAAGTGCCGCCGCGCGGCTTGTCTGGACCGGGCGCGATCAAGCCTTCCTGATCGGGGCGCCCCCCGATGGCCTTGCCCCCTTTGCCGCGCTCACCGATCAATCTGACGGCTGGGCCGCCCTGCGCCTTGACGGTGCCGGGGCCGAGGCGGTGCTGGCGCGGATCGTGCCGCTTGATCTTCGGCTTGCGCAATTTGCGCCCGGCCATGCCCTGCGCGCACCGTTCAACCACATGTCGAGCGTGGTGATGCGCCGAAGTGCCTATACGTTCGAGTTACTGGTCTTCCGGTCGATGGCGCGCACCGCATGGCACGAGGTCGAAGCGGCGATGACGGCGATTGCCGCGCGGGCTGCCCTGATCTGAGCATTTGTCCTGCGCGGCAGCGGGTGCGAAACCAGCAAGATGGGTATTTAGGCCGAAAAGAAGCCGGAAGCGCAGTAAA
>JANNWS010000194.1:0-6339 GCA_031408575.1 Rhodobacterales bacterium | reverse complement strand
AGACAGCCATGGCGGCAATCATCGCGTCAGCCTTGTGCCTGGTTATGAACCTCAGGCGGGCGCCGTGGGTTACGCTGGAATATGGCTTGCTGGTTGCAACGGCTTTGGTCAGCCCACCCCTGATATACTTTGTGATTTACTTCTGTCTCCTACACTCTCCCCGCCATTTCCTGCTGACGGCAGGCCAGTTACGCCTGACGCCGCTCCAAGGTCTGCGCGCCGCGTGGCCAATCATGGGGGCGACTTTGGCAATGACCGCGCTTGGCGCCCTTGTCCTTTCCATTTTTAGCCCTGCATTCGAACCAGCAACACTGCAAATCGTGTTTATCGGTCTGGCCGCAGTGACCGTTCCGCACATGCTGCTGACCGCTGTGTTCAGGTCAGTTCACCAGTAGCAGTCATCATTTCAAACCCTGCCTGATCCATAAGGCGCGCTGGGCGAGACAAGTGACGCGTCCTTCTATCAAAAGGTCAATGCATCGGTTTCGAATGATGCGGGGACATCCTTTCCGCACGGTGCCTTATGGATTTTACGCTCTGCTGCACTACATTCGCGGTTTGGAAAGCAGTCCCAAAACCTCTGTTCTTTACAACGCCGCCTGCCCGGTCTGTAACTTTGAGATACAGCACTACGCGCGCTATGCGGATGACAACGCACTGCCGATCCGGTTTGACGACCTGAACTCGGATGCACGGCAGGCCTGGGGCCTTGACGCCGATACTGCGGCCCGGCGGCTTTATGTGCTGCACGACGGACATCTGACGTCGGGAATCCCGGCTTTTCTGGTGCTTTGGGCGCAGATGCCAAAGTACCGCTGGTTGGGGCGGATCGTGGGGCTTCCGGGGATCCGGCAGGTCGCTTCGGCGGCGTATGACCATGTTCTTGCCCCGGCGATCTACCGCTGGCACCTGCGCCGGCTGCGCAAGCAGGCGGCCCCGGCAAATGACTGACAAGGGCGCACATTTTGACTTCAGATGACGATGGCGCTGCAGTGCCAACAGGGCGCGCGGCGCGGCTGTTTCGGTTCGGTGGCATCGCTTCGGGGATTGCAGGCGGCGTGGCGGCAGGCGGCCTGCGCGCGCTGGCCAGCGGCAGGCGGCCCGATCTGGCGCAACTTCTGCTGACGCCCGCCAACACCCTGCGCCTGACAGACGGGCTGTCCCATCTGCGCGGTGCCGCGCTAAAGCTGGGGCAGATGCTGTCGATGGACACCGGCCTTGTGCTGCCAGCCGAGCTGACCGCGATCCTGGGCCGGATGCGGGATGACGCGCGCCACATGCCGCCCAAACAGCTGCAAACCGTGCTGAACGCGGAGTGGGGCACAGGCTGGTACGGCCGCTTTGCCCGCTTTGATGTGCGCCCCTTTGCGGCGGCCTCGATCGGGCAGGTCCACCGGGCAGTGACGCGTGAGGGGCAAGACCTTGCGATCAAGGTGCAATATCCCGGCGTGCGCGCCAGCATCGACAGCGATGTCGACAACGTGGCCACGCTTCTGCGCCTGCCGGGGCTGTTGCCGCGCGGCATGGACCTGTCCCCGCTTCTGGCCGAGGCCAAGCGCCAGCTGCACGCCGAGGCGGACTATCTGGCTGAAGCGCAGCATCTGGCCCGGTTCGGTGATTTGCTGGCGGGGTCGGATATCTTTGCGCTGCCCGCGTTGCACACGCAGCTTTGTACGCCGCAGGTTCTGGCGATGCAGTTTATGGAAAGCGCCCCGCTGGACAGTCTGGTGGATGCGCCCCAAGCGGTGCGCGACCGGGTGGCCGCTGCCCTGATCGACCTTGTGCTGCGCGAGCTGTTCCAGTTCGGTGCAATGCAGACCGACCCGAACGTTGCCAACTACCGCCATGACCCCGCCACCGGGCGCATCGTCCTGTTGGACTTTGGTGCCGTGCAACCGATCGCTCCGCAACTTGCCGCCGATTTCCGCGCCCTTGCGCGGGTGGCGCTGGACGGTGGGGCTGCGGAAACGCGCGCGGCCATGTTGCGCATCGGCTATTTCGGCTCTGCCACAGCACCACACCATCAAGACCTGATCCAGTCGATGTTCGATACCGCGATGGCCCCCTTGCGGCAGGACGGCGCGTTCGACTTCGGCCACAGCGATCTGTTGGAGCGTCTGCGCGACATGGGCCTAGCCATCGGCAACGACCGCGAGCTTGCCCATGTCCCGCCCGCCGCCACGCTGTTCTTGCACCGCAAGATCGGCGGCATGTACCTGATGGCCGCAAAACTGCGGGCGCGTGTCGCCCTGCGCCCGATGGTCGAGGCGTATTGCCGCGATCCTGCGAGCCTGCGTTGACATTCAGGCGGTGGGCATCACGTCTGGTCATGCCGCAGCCAAGATGGACCCGATGACCGACTGGACCCCGACCCGCGCCGAGGGTGATAGAATTCTGTCGGCCTTCACCCCCCGCATGGGGCGGCGCTATGCCAATGGCCGCAATACAGACCACGGCCCCGGCGCACACAAGCCCGGCGCGAACGGGGCGGTGTCGGTGCTGTCGCCCTACATCCGGCGCAGGCTGGTGCTGGAATCCGATGCCGTGGCGGCGGCGATTGCAGCGCATGGGCCAGAGGACGCGGAGAAGTTCGTGCAAGAGGTGATCTGGCGCGGCTATTTCAAGGGCTGGCTTGAACGCCGCCCGCAGGTCTGGGACAGCTACCTCACCGGGCTTGAGGCCGATCTTGCAGCCCTTGACCGCGGCCGCCGCCTGCGCCGCGACGTGGACCGCGCCATGGATGGCCAGACCGGGCTGGAGTGTTTCGATGCCTGGGCGACGGAACTGGTGGACACCGGCTATCTGCACAACCACGCGCGGATGTGGTTCGCCTCGATCTGGGTTTTCACGCTGGGGCTGCCGTGGCGGCTGGGGGCGGATTTCTTCTATCGCCACCTGCTGGACGGCGACGCGGCGTCGAACACGCTGGGCTGGCGTTGGGTCGCGGGCCTGCACACCCGCGGCAAACCCTATCCGGCCGACGCGCAGAACATCGCCACTTTCACCGCCGGACGCTTCACCCCGCGCCGCAGCGATCTGGCCGAGGTCACCCATGGGCTGGAGGCGACCGAGCCGGACGGCCTGCCCTCTGTCCTGCCGCTGCGCGCGTTTACGCCACCGCAGCCGGGCCGCCCGACCGCCCTTCTGATCACGGAGGAAGACTGCCGGGTCGAGGATTTCGATCTTGCAGCGTTGGATATTCGCGCGACGGCCACACTCAGCGCCAGCCACTTACGCTCGCCCCTGCCCGTGTCCGATCTGGTACAACGGTTCGAGGATGGCGCACTGGCCGATGCCGCCTTGCGCGCTGGCTTTGCTGCAACCGCGATGTGTGCGGACGATCCGGGCAGCCTGGCCAAATGGGCCGCAAGCGCCGGGGCCACGCAGATTGCAACGCCCTACATCACCCGTGGCCCGTTGCGCGACTGGCTGGATCAGGCGGCGCCGTCCCTGGCAAAGGCTGGCATCACCCTTTGCGAATGGCGGCGCGACTGGGACGCAGCGATCTGGCCCCACGCCACCGCCGGATTCTTCAAGGTTAAACAGAACATCCCCCGCATTCTTGAGCAGGTGGTGCCGGCATGATGCTGCCCCGCATTGTCTTGGCCGATCCGCGCATCGCCCGGCTGGTCACCCTGATCCGCGCCGCCTTGCGCCCACCGACCGGGGCGGGGCGCATCACACTGGCGCTTGGCCTTGGGGTGCTGTGCCACATCCTCTTTGCTGCGGGCGTTCTGGCGATGATCGTGGCGATGTTCTTTGGTCTGAGCGAAAGCCTTGGCACGGTGCCATGGCCCATGGCGGCGCTGGCCAATGCGGCCCTGATCGCGCAGTTCCCGCTGGCCCATTCGCTGCTTTTGACCGGCCCCGGCGGGCGGCTTCTGGCCCGGCTGATCCCCGGCCAGCACGGGCAAACGCTCGCCACCACCACCTATGCCATCATCGCCTCTGCCCAGCTGCTGGCGCTGTTTGCGGTGTGGACACCGTCTGGCATCATCTGGTGGCGGGCCGAAGGGGCGGTGTTCTGGGGCGTCACCGCCGCCTACGCTGCCGCCTGGCTGATCCTTCTGAAAGCCAGCTTCGACGCAGGTGCCGAGGTGCAATCGGGTGCCCTTGGCTGGATGTCGCTGCTGGCGCGAATCCGGCCGGTGTTCCCCGACATGCCGACCCAAGGGTTGTTCCGCCTGATCCGCCAGCCGATTTATGTGGCCTTTGCGCTGACGCTGTGGACGCCCCCGGTCTGGACGCCGGACCAGTTGGTGCTGGCTGTCAGCTTTACCGCCTATTGCCTCATGGCCCCGCGCCTGAAGGAACGCCGCTTTGCCGCCCGCTATGGCGAAAGGTTTGGCCGTTACCGCGCCGAGGTGCCCTACATGCTGCCCCGCCTGCCCAAGGACCGCCCCGATGCGCAATGACCTGACGATCTACGACACGGTTGCCGATCAGTGGTGGTCGGATGATATCCGCTGGGTCCGCACGCTGAAGAACCTTGTGCCGGGGCGACTCAGTTGGTTCGACCGCCAGATTGACTGGCAGGGCCGCGCGGTGCTGGACCTTGGCTGTGCGGGCGGCTTCATGGCCGAGGCTCTGGCGCAGCGCGGGGCGCAAGTGACCGGGATCGACCCCGCCGCCGAGGCGATCAGCGCTGCCCGCGCCCATGCGCGTACCGGTGGCCTGCGGATCGGCTATGATGTCGGCGTGGGCGAGGCCCTGCCCTATGACAGCGCCAGCTTTGATGCCGTGGTTTGCGTCGATGTGCTGGAGCATGTGGCCGACCTGAACAAGGTTCTGGCCGAGGTTGCCCGCACCCTGCGCCCCGGCGGTATGTTCCTGTTCGACACCATCAACCGCAATCCCCTTGCCCGGCTGGCCACCATCACCATCGCCGAGGACATGCTGCGCCTGCTGCCGCGCGGAACGCATGATCCTGCCATGTTCATCAAACCCGCTGAATTGCGCAGGGCGATGCTGGGGGCTGGGCTGGTGCCGGGCGCGACCACCGGCCTTGGCCCACGCGGGATCAACCGCCGGTTTGACCTGACCTTCGGCCCTTTGCCAATGACCGCTATCCTTTACATGGGGGTGGCGCGGAAACCGCTTGGTATCGGGGACGCCGAATGACCGATCAGCCGCGCGAAAACGTCCAGTCCTACCCGCGCCCGCCAGCGCTGGAGCTGGTGCCTCAGCGCATCATTCTCCGGCTCGGCGGCGCAATTGTTGCGGACACGTTGCGCGCCCAGAGGGTGTTGGAGACGCACCACGCGCCGACCTACTACCTGCCCTTGCCGGATATCCAGGCCACCTTGCGCCCGGTGCAAGGCAGCAGCTTTTGTGAATGGAAGGGTGTTGCGCGCTACTTCGACGTGCTGGCGGGCTCTGCCACCGCCCCCCGCGCTGCCTGGGCCTATGACACTCCAACCACCCGATTTGCCGCCATTGCGGGTCATGTGGCGTTTTATGCAGCGCTGATGGACGAGGCATGGGTCGGTGATCTGCGCGTCATCCCGCAGCCGGGCAACTTTTACGGCGGCTGGGTTACGCCCAATCTGGACGGCCAGATCAAGGGTGCACCGGGCACGCAGCACTGGTAGGATGTGGTACGCAAGAGACACTGGGAGAGCGAAGATGTCGATACGCGGCCTGATCCCTGTCATGGTTGCGGCAGTCCTGCTGGGCGGGGCATTGCTGCCAGCCATGGCCGAAGACTCCCTGAGCCGGGAAGCGTTGATCGAGGATTTCACGATGCAGCCAGAAACCCGCTGGCGGTTCTTCACCGATCAGGTGATGGGGGGCGTCTCGACCGGAGGCGTGACCTTCGCACAGGAAAACGGGCAGCCCTTTGCGCGCATGACCGGAAGCGTCAGCACGGCCAACCAGGGCGGGTTCATCCAGATGCGGCTGGACCTGGCCAGCCCGCCGCCCGAAGGCACAACCGGGGTGCGGCTTGTCGTGCGCGGCAACGACCAGCGCTATTTCGTCCACCTGCGCACGGATGGCACGCTGTTGCCATGGCAATACTATCAGGCCGGATTTGATGTGACGGAAAGCTGGAGCGAAGTGCGCCTGCCGCTGGACGCCTTCGCAGCCTCTGGCGCGCTTTTGCGCAGCGTACCCGCCCCGGGCAGCCTGACATCGGTTGCCGTCGTCGCCTACGGCCGTGACCACGACGCCCGGATCGACGTGCGTGAGGTGGGGTTTTACTAGGGCCTGTTGACGTTCATTTCAATCGGATGACGGTAGCGGCGAGAGAGATGAGAGCGGTGTAGCTTGTGTCCGTTTTGCAAAAGCGGGTGGCGATGCCTCTGTATTCTTTGATTTTTTGGAAGAAGTTCTCGATCA
>JANNWS010000193.1:0-5695 GCA_031408575.1 Rhodobacterales bacterium | reverse complement strand
GGAAGACGGGAGCGGTGCTTCATCGGCAAACCAAAATTGCAGGGTTCTGAATGAAATCATACAAAACCTTGCAGGAAACGGCGAGAAGAACCGTGACTATCTAAAACAAAATCAATGGGATGGACGTTGTTCAGGACGAACTTTGTAGGTCTTGTCGCGATCCGGCGACCATATCTTGCCGCCGCCATACGCGCCCTCACCCGCAGCCATCATGTCCCAGACGATCAGCTTGCCAGTGTTGGGCGAGGCGATTTCCACCCCCGCTTCATCATAGGCGCGCACCAGCGTGCCGCAGAACGCCGCTGCGCAAGGCGCAATTTCGACATGGCCGAAATGGCCGTTGTCGTCGGCTTTGGTCTTCCAGGTGCCTTCCAGCGGATCAGCGGCAAAGGCGGCAGTCGCGGCCAGGGTGAATGCCGCAGCAAGCGTCAGTATTTTCATCAGGGTCTCCTCCCCATTCAAAACTGCACCCGTTCTTTCAGCCCAGAACCAAACCCGGCAAGCGTGACGTCAGGTCGCCCGGAAATGACCCCACGTCTTGGCAAGCCGCCGGGGCCGTGCGACACAGCGCCTGACACAGACGGAGCATGGCATGATCCTTTTTCCCGCGATTGACCTGAAGGATGGCCAGTGCGTGCGCCTGCTGCGCGGCGAGATGTCGGCGGCCACGGTGTTCGGCGACGATCCGGCGGCACAGGCGGCGACGTTTGTTGCGGCAGGGTGTGACTGGCTGCATCTGGTGGACCTGAACGGCGCTTTCGCAGGCCAGCCGATCAACGCGGCGGCGGTCGAGGCGATTCTGGCCCGCGTTTCCGTCCCCTGTCAGCTTGGTGGCGGTATCCGCGATATGGCAACGATAGAGCGTTGGCTGGCAAAAGGCCTTGCACGTGTCATCCTCGGCACCGTGGCGGTAGAAGATCCGGGGCTCGTGCGCGCCGCAGCCCGCGCCTTTCCCGGCCGCATCGCGGTCGGTATTGACGCGCGCAACGGCCGGGTCGCGACCCGTGGTTGGGCCAAGGACACCGACGTGATGGCAACCGATCTAGCCCGCAGTTTTGAGGATGCCGGGGTGGCGGCCCTCATCTATACCGATATCGACCGCGACGGCGCGATGGGCGGGCCGAACACCGCCGCAACTGCAGACCTTGCCCGCGCCGTCAACATCCCCGTCATCGCCAGCGGCGGCGTGTCGTCGCTGGCCGACCTGATCGCGCTGCGCGACACCGGGGTGATCGCCGGGGCGATCTCGGGCCGCGCGCTTTACGACGGCGCACTTGATCTGGGTGCGGCGTTGCGGGTGCTGGCTCAAGTCTAACGGCCCAGCGCTGTCATACGTCAGGTCCACGGCAATGGATCGTCACCGATCATCTGACCGAAGATGTTCTCGCGGTGCCACTTTAGGTTTTCCGGATGCGGCCAGTCGCGGTCAAGCGCGGGCAGGCACAGTCTGCCGTGGCGTAGGATCAGACGATCTACTACCTCTGAAGGCACCTTATTACGCGATACAAGAATCGTATGATCTTCTGCCACCGAAATCAGCCCGCGGTCGAACATCCAGTGCAGCGTCCCCGACAAGGCCAGACCATTGCGAACCGAGTCACTGCCCTTGTTTTCTACCGGGCGGATATGCGCCGCCTGCACCTCAGGCCGCCCTCCGCCATTGCGCAACCGCAGACCCGATATGGCGCAGCGATAGTCGTAGGCGTCACGCACTTTGCGGCGAAAAGCAATATCGCGGTATGGCCGGCTGGTCAGACGCTCAAGGACAGGTCGCTCCAATATTGCGGCCCCGTCATCAAATGTGTGGCTTTTCGGGTCGTATCGCTTGGCCTCCATAGCCTCCAGGGCTTGTGGCAGCCCCAGACTCACAATCTTGGCAAACTCACGATCTGGCAACCTGCGCACTGCCAACTGCTGCGCGCCGCCCGACTTGGGGTATCCATCATCCGCCGTTAGTGCTGATTCCAGGGGGCGCCCGTCGATCAGACGCGGAACCTCATGATCGAATGGTAGGTAACTGCCGGGTTCGATCATTGCGAGGTATCGGCCCGGCACCCCAATCTTCGGCATGAGCCGTGCAATTTTGGCAACGGCGAAGTAGCCTCTTGGCCCGGCCTTGACCGGCTCATAGTAGATAGCCCAGTCCCCGACACCGTCCTCCGCAGCCTTAAGATAGGCCTTGGGAAAGTCGTAGACCACATCCGGTTCGTCCTCGTAGATCGAGTCCACCTTGTGCAAGAGGATCAGCTTTGTCATGGCCCCAAGGAAGGCATCCCAGATCGCATTAGCAAGCAGTTTTTTGCTGGAGTGAGCGCCGAAGGCATCGCAACGACCGGCACCAGACTTGCCTTTCTTTCCACGGCGCGGCATTGAAACCCTATGCTGAAAATCCGTATCATTCCCTGCCTTGATGTGGCTGATGGCCGCGTGGTCAAGGGCGTGAACTTTGTTGATCTGCGCGATGCGGGCGACCCGGTTCAGGCGGCGAGCGCCTATGACGCGGCGGGCGCGGACGAGCTTTGCTTTCTCGACATCAACGCCACGCAGGAAAACCGTGGCACCATGTTCGATCTGGTCACCCGTACTGCCGAGCAATGCTTCATGCCGCTGACCGTTGGCGGCGGCGTGCGCACCGTGGCCGATGTGCGCGCCCTGCTGCTGGCCGGGGCCGACAAGGTGTCGTTCAACTCGGCGGCGGTGGCCAACCCCGATGTGGTGGCCGAGGCCGCCGATCATTTCGGATCGCAATGCATCGTCGTCGCCATCGACGCCAAAACCGTGGCACCGGGGCGGTGGGAGATTTTCACCCATGGCGGCCGCCGCGCCACCGGCATCGACGCGGTGGAGTTCGCCCGCACCGTCACCGCCAAAGGCGCGGGCGAGATTCTGTTGACCAGCATGGACCGCGACGGCACCCGTGCCGGATTCAACATTCCCCTGACCCGCGCGATCAGCGATGCCGTCAGTGTACCCGTGATCGCCAGCGGCGGTGTCGGCACGCTGGATCACCTTGTCGAAGGCGTCACGAAGGGCGGTGCCAGCGCGGTCCTTGCTGCGTCGATCTTCCATTTCGGGGAATTCACCATTGCACAGGCCAAGGCCCACATGGCTGCCGCCGGTCTTGCGGTGCGCCTGACATGACAGCACTTGAGCGCCTTGCCGCCACCATCGCCGCCCGCAAGGGGGGCGACCCCGAGACCAGCTGGACTGCGAAACTGCTGTCCCAAGGGGCGGACACAACCGCCCGGAAGTTCGGCGAAGAGGCCGTCGAGGCGATCATCGAGGCGGTAAAGGGCGACCGCGCCAAACTGACCGCCGAGGCGGCCGACGTGATCTACCATCTGCTGGTGATGCTGGCGTCGCGCGACGTGACGCTGGCCGATGTGGTGGCCGAACTGGAACGGCGCGAAGGAGTGTCGGGGATCACCGAGAAAGCCGGCCGCTGAAGGGAAATGCTCCATGCCGATGATCGAGATCGAGAATGTGCTGCAACCCGGCAAGACCTACCGCGTCGATGCCGCGAAATATCAGGCGATGCGCGCCGCCTACCTGACCGCCGTACCACGCAATGGCGCGGGCCTGACCCCTGCACAAATCCTCACCGCCGTCCTGCCCCATCTGCCGGAAGATTGCTTTCCCGGTGGCGAAAAGGCGGGGTGGTGGGCCAAGGCGGTGCAGCTTGATCTGGAAGCAAAGGGCCTGATCCAACGCATGCCGGGTGCGCCCGTCCGCCTGATGCTCACCTAAAGCCCGAGACGTGGCAACTCGATCGCCGGGCAGCGGTTCTGCACGACCACTACCCCCCGCGCCTGCGCCAATGATGCGGCTTCGGCATTCTCGACCCCCAATTGCATCCAGACCGTTTTCAGCCCCGGCAGATACGCCAACGCCTCTTGCACCACCGGCAGCACGGCATCGGACCGGCGAAAGACATCCACCATATCCACCGGCTCTGTGATATCCGCCAGACTGCCGCGCACCGTCTCACCCAGCGCCCGCACCCCGGCCTGCCCCGGATTGACCGGGATCACCCGATAGCCCCGCGCGGCCAGAAACCGCGCCACGCCGTGGCTGGGGCGGTCAGGATTTGGCGACCAGCCGACCAGCGCAATCACGCGCGTCGTCCGCAGAATATCAGCGATTTCAGCGTCCATCGGCATGGTAAAAGTCCTATTGTCAATCCGCCCACAGCCGGAACGGTTTTTCCGGCCCTCCCCGCTAAACTACAAACCCGCGCCCGGCCCGTGGGGTTCCACCTTCGTCCGATCACGCCCCGCACAAAAAAGCGCCCGGGCCAAAGGCCGGGCGCAAGTCACGGAACGAGGGACAGATAGGCGAAACGGCGGCGTTCCGGGCTGCCATTTCCTTCTACAATATAGGAAGCGTCGCCCCCGGTTAAAGCCATGTCGCAAAACTGTGATCTGCGCTGCTCCGGTCCGGGCAGTTCGGCGTTCGACCGAACCGCACCAATCCACTGATTTTCAAAGGCTTCCGCGATACCATCGCTGCACAATGCCGAAAGTCCCCTACCTTGCCGTCGCCGCATACAGTGCCACCGCCGCCGCGTTAGACACGTTAAGCGATCCGAACCCGCCCGAAAACGGTATCCGCACCAGCCGATCACAGGTTTCGCGGGTCTTGTCCCTTAGCCCCGGCCCTTCGGCCCCCAGCACGATGCCGACGGGGCGGCTGCCAACTTCGGCCATCGCGTCCGCCAGCGTCACATCGGCCGCACCGTCCAGACCCAGCAGAACATAGCCCATCGCCTGCAACGCCTGCATCGCCTCGGCCAGATTCTGTACCCTCAGATAGGGCTGGCGTTCCAGCGCGCCGCTGGCTGTCTTGGCCAGCGCCCCGGTTTCGGGCGCCGAATAGCGATGCGGTGCGATCACGGCCCGCGCGCCGAACACCTCGGCCGACCGCAGCACGGCACCCACGTTATGCGGGTCGGTCACCCGGTCCATCAGCACCACCAGAGGCGCGCCTTCACCCTGCGCGCAGATGTCTTCCAGATCGCCCCAATGCAAAGGCCGCGCCTCAAGTGCGGCGCCCTGATGGACCGAGCCTTCGTCGATCGGCACGTCGAAACTGCGCGGATCGACGATCTCCGGCTCCATCCCGCTGGCGGTGATTGCGTCACCCAGCTTGTCGGCGGCATTCTTGGTCAGCAC
The DNA here is from genome assembly GCA_031408575.1 of Rhodobacterales bacterium. Classification (GTDB taxonomy): domain Bacteria; phylum Pseudomonadota; class Alphaproteobacteria; order Rhodobacterales; family Rhodobacteraceae; genus Aliitabrizicola. Next base: position 524 of record JANNWS010000193.1, on the reverse strand, counting down.
AAGGCGCACCCGCTCGCGCGCCGGATTGAGCAGGGCGTCGCGCACCGCATGCAGACCGAACAGCCAAACCGTCTCGCGCGCATCCGCTCGGCGTGCGCGTTCCTTGTCGATCACCCAGGATGGTTTCTGCATCGCGCACCCCCAATTCAGCGCGTGACAATGCGACCCGCCGCCCGCCCGCGCAAGCCCAAACGCAGCACCCGGTTCCACGCTTTCGCGCTTGACGCCCCAAGGGGGCTTCGCTATCCAACCCCGCAATTAGGGCGACATGCTGCAAGGTGCGGCAGCGGACTGTAACTCCGCCGGGGAGACCCACGTCTGGTTCGATTCCAGAGTCGCCCACCACCTGCCCCGCAGGCAAGCAATCCCCCCACACGCCCCTCTCGACGCGATGCTCCCCAGACGCTATCAGCGGCAACCCACCCCTTGCGGAGCCTGCGATGACCGACAGCTCGTACCGTTTCACCCATGCCATCACCCGCCGCCCCGCCGCCAGCATCACCCATGGGCTGCGCGCCGTCGAT
>JANNWS010000192.1:0-9880 GCA_031408575.1 Rhodobacterales bacterium | reverse complement strand
TGTTTTGCGCTGTTTTTTTGCTCGGTCCGGGGGGGCGGGGGCAGATGGGGGGGTTCCACCCCCCCCCACCCCCGTGGGGTATTTCAGCCGAAAAGAAGCAACGGGTTGTTAACTATGAGCAGCGTAACCTGACCTCGCGGTGCAGGCTGGGGAGCCGATGACCGCCCGATGAGAAGCCGCCCCGACCCGAGGTCGATCGACCGGATGAGCGTTCTGCGCTACCGGGTCGGGGCGCACCTCATGTTTCTTTTCGGCACAAATACCCAAATCCGCCCGTGCCGTCCGCGTGCCAGTCATCGTTTGCGATCCTCCAGTTCCGAATTGAACAGGCGCAGCCGGTGGGTCAGCGTGTCGGTGTCGATGACGGAATCGAAATGCTCGAACAGGAAAGACAGCGCCTCGCCCTCATCCAGCCCGGCCTCGGCGGCGAAGCGTTTCAGGCGGCGGTAGCCGTCTTCGGTCATGGCGACCGGAAAGCGGCGGGTCAGGCGAAAGCGTTTCGGCATCAGCGGCCCTCCGGGCTTTGGTGCGAGGTCAGCACGTCGCCGTCATCAAGGAACGTCGCGCGGTCCGGCAGGCCGTGCAACCGCGCGAGCCAGGGCATCTGCGACTCGACGCCATGGTTCGCCACCGGGTCATAGTCATAGGGTGCATCCACCGCGCCCAGCATGAATTCGACGGTGTCGCGGGCTTTTCCCCGATAGAACAGCGGGGTGCCGCAGGTGGAGCAAAAGCCACGCTCGGCAAGGTTGGACGACGCGAAAAGCGTGACCGGGCCGGTCAGCGTCGCCCGGTCGGACGCCACTTCGATCAGCGGGGCAAAGGCATTGCCGGTGGCGCGCTGGCACATCCGGCAATGGCAGACCGATGCCTTGCCGGGGCCGGCCGGCACCGAAAACCGGACGGCACCGCATTGGCAGCCGCCGCTGATCGCAGGGAGTGTTTTCCAGCCGTCGTGCATCAAGGCCCTCGGGTTTGTCCTGCTGGTGTGCAGCTTAGAACGCTTCGGCGGCCAGCGCCATGACGGGCTCTGCCCCGGTCTCGATCCGGGCAAGATGCATCGCCGTCGCGGGCAAATGGCGGGCCATGTAGTAGCGTCCGGTGGCAATCTTGGATTCCAGAAAGTCGCGGTCGGTCGATCCGGCATCAAGGGCCGCATAGGCCGCCTTTGCCATGCGCGCCCACATCAGCCCAAGGCAGACATGACCCGCGAGATGCATGAAATCGTACGATCCCGCCAGTGCCGCGTTGGGCGTCTTCATGCCGTTCTGCACGAAATACATGGCCGCCGCCTGCATGTCCTTGGACGCGGTCTGCAACGGATCGAGGAAGCCCGCCTTGAGGCGCGCATCATCGTCGTTTTCCTTGACGAAGGCCTTCACCATCTCGAAGAACGCCATGACATGTTTGCCGCCGTCCTGGCCCATCTTGCGCCCGACCAGATCGAGCGCCTGCACCCCGTTAGCACCCTCATAGATCATAGCGATGCGGGCGTCGCGGGCGAATTGCGACATGCCCCATTCTTCGATATAGCCATGTCCGCCGTAAACCTGCTGGGCGTTCACCGCCATTTCGAACCCTTTATCGGTCTGAAAGCCCTTGATGACCGGAATGAGCAGCGAGATCATGCCTTCGGCTTGCGGGTCGCCCATTCGCACCGAACGGTCGATCAGATGCGCGCCCCAGAAGGTCAGCGCGCGCGCCCCCTCGACGAACGACTTCTGATCCATCAGGTTGCGGCGGATGTCGGGGTGCACGATCAGCGGGTCGGCGGCACCTGCGGGGTTTTCCGCGCCTGTCACCGCGCGGCCCTGCAAGCGGTCTTTCGCATAGGCCACCGCGTTCTGATAGGCGGCTTCGGCCACCGCATAGCCCTGCAAGCCCACACCCAGACGCGCCTCGTTCATCATGGTGAACATCGCCCGCATGCCCTTGTGCAGATCGCCCAAAAGCCAGCCTGTCGCTCCGTCATAGTTCATCACGCAGGTCGAATTGCCGTGGATCCCCATCTTTTCCTCGACCTTGCCGCAAGACAGCGCATTGCGCGCGCCGAGGCTGCCGTCGCCATTCACCAGAAACTTCGGCACAATGAACAGCGAGATGCCGCGCGTGCCATCGCCCCCGCCCGGAGCCTTGGCCAGCACGAGGTGGATGATGTTTTCGGCCATGTCATGCTCGCCGGCCGAGATGAAGATCTTCTGCCCGGTGATCCTGTAGCTGCCATCGCCCTGCGGCTCGGCCTTGGTCCGCATCAGGCCCAGATCGGTACCGCAATGCGGTTCCGTCAGGTTCATCGTGCCGGTCCAGTCGCAACTGACCATCTTCGGCAGCCAGGTTGCCTTCTGATCCGCCGAGCCATGCGCGTGGATGGCCGAATAGGCCCCATGCGTCAGCCCCTGATACATGTTGAAGGCCATGTTCGCGCTGACGAACATCTCGCCCACCGCCGTCCCCATCAGATAGGGCAGCCCCTGCCCGCCATATTCCGGATCACAGTCTAGCGCGGTCCAGCCGCCCTCTTTCATCGTCGCGAAAGCCGCCGCAAAGCCGGTCGGCGTGCGGACTACGCCGTTTTCCAGCACGCAACCTTCGCGGTCACCGACCGCATTCAGAGGTGCCAGAACGTCCCGCGCCACCTTGCCCGCTTCTTCCAGCACGGCAGAGGTGAAACCCGCGTCCAGATCATCATAACCCGGTATGCCGGTTTCGGTGATCTTCAGCACATCATGCAGCAGAAACTGCATATCCTTCACGGGGGCGGTATAGCTTGGCATCGGCGTCTCCCTGATTACTCGGCAGCGGCGCGGCGGAATGAGGTCAGCACCTCTTGCCCCCAGGCCATCTGTTCTTTCAATTCGGCAATCGCCGCGTCCAGTTCGGCGCGCTGGGTTTCCATCAGCGCCAGCCGGTCGCGGGCAATCTCGTAGCTGCGGCTCAGCTGGGCTTCCTGACCGTGGTCGTGGTCATAGAGGTCCAGCAGTTGCCGGATGTCTTCCAGGTTGAAGCCAAAGCGCTTGCCGCGCAGGATCAGCTTCAGCCGCGCCCGGTCACGCCGGGTAAAAAGCCGCCTTGTGCCCTGGCGGATCGGCGACAGAAGCTCCTTCTGCTCGTAGAACCGCAGGGTGCGTGGCGTCACGTCAAAGGCATCGCACATCTGGCGAATGGTCATCGTCTCGGTCATCGGTCACTCTCGCGCTCTTGTTGGAACGTGGCTCAGATGGGCGCTTGAGATGGTCTTACTAGACAAGATGAGGTTGACGTAAATGTAACGTCGCGTCAGTTTTAGCGTGACGTAATGTCAGAAACGCTGACGTAACGTCAGCGCAACAATCGAAGGGGCGAAATCGGGGTTGGCGGCGCTGGCGGAGGGGTCAGACGGCGCCGGCGGCAGTCTCGCGCAGGGCCAGAAGGTCGGCAATGGCGGTGTCGAGGTCGGCTTTCTGGCGATACAGCTCAGCCAGCTGGCGGTCTGCGAGGTCGACCATCGCCTGCATCTGCGGGCCGGTGCCTTTGGTCTCGTACATCATCAGCCACTGGCGAATTTCTTCCAGGCTGAAGCCGAATCTGCGGCCGCGCAGGATCAGCGTCATCCGCGCGACCTCGCGTGCGCCATAGAACCGCGCGCGGCCATCCTTTTCGGGCTGCAGCAGTTCGATGTATTCGTAATAGCGCAGGGTGCGCGGCGTCACGTCGAAACGGGCGCACATCTCTTTGAAGCTGAGGCGGGTTTCGGTCATCGCATCCTCCCTGTGGCGAACCCTAGGGCCAAGAACCGGGTCACGCAATCGTCTCGCACAGGGCCGCGGAAGGGGGCCACGACGGGGGGTCTTGCGGGCGCAGGGCGGACGCGCGACAGTCGTCGCGACAGGAGGCCGTCATGACCGACCGGATCCGCATTGCCCGCCAGTTCATCGAGGCGCTGCCCCATTCCAGCGCCCTTGGCATGCAGCTTGACGCGCTGGAAGATGGCGTGGCCGTAGTGTCTATGCCCTATGATCTGCGCTTTGTCGGCGATCCGGCGACCGGGGTGATCCATGGCGGGGCAGTGTCGGCGCTGATGGACACCGCATCGGGGGCGGCAGTGATGAGCCACCCCGAGGCACCGGTCGGCACGGCGACCCTTGATCTGCGGATCGACTACATGCGCCCCGCCACGCCGGGGCAACGCATCACGGCGCGGGCCGAATGCTATCACGTCACGCGGTCGGTCGCCTTCGTGCGCGCGACCGCAACGGATGACGACCAAAGCAGGCCCGTTGCCACCGCAACCGGGGCCTTTACGGTAGAACGGATGCGGGGGGCCAAGCCATGACCGGGCGGACCAGACCCGAACCAGTGCAGGTGATCAAGCAGCGGCGCGATGCGGCGCTGCGCGCGCTGGTGGCGGGCGTGCCCTATATCGGCTTTCTCGGCATTGCGTTCGAGCGGCGCGGTGATGAGCTGACCGCAATATTACCGTTCGACGAGCGGCTGATCGGCAACCCCATGATCCCAGCGCTGCATGGCGGTGTGACGGCGGCGTTTCTGGAGACGGCGGCAATCATCGAATTGTGCTGGTCCTTGATGTGGGACGCAATGGAGGGCGGGCAGGCCCCCGCCGACGCCGGTGCGGTCCTGCCGCCCTTGCCCAAGACCATCGACTTTACCATCGACTATCTGCGATCGGGCCTGCCGCGCGATGCCTATGCGCGCGCAAGGGTGAACCGGTCCGGGCGGCGCTATGCAAGTGTGCATGTCGAGGCGTGGCAGGACAACCGCAGCCGCCTGTTCGCGCAAGGCACGGGGCATTTCTTGATGCCCGGTCCGGAAGATGCGGACTGAGGCGTGGCGGTTCGTCGTGCTGGTGCAGGCGGGGGGCCAGCCCCCCGACCCCCGGGATATCTCTGGACAGAAAATGCGTCAGAGCCAGTCGGCGCGCCCGGTTCCAACCGCGTCGCTGACCGAGGCGAAGCCGTCGCGGGCCAGAAGCGCGTCAAGGCCGCGCGCGATCCGGGCGGGCAGCGAGATGCCGCCATAGACCATCGCGGTATAAAGCTGCACGGCGGATGCGCCGGCGCGGATCTTGGCATAGGCCTGCTCGGGTGTGGCAATTCCGCCCACGCCGATCAGCGGCAGTCGGCCTTCGGTCAGGTGCGACAGGCGGGCCAGCACGCGCGTAGAACGCTCGAACAGGGGCGCGCCGGACAGGCCGCCCGCCTCGGTGCTGTGCGGGCTTTGCAGCCCGTCGCGGGCCAGCGTCGTGTTGGTTGCGATGAGGCCGGAAAGACCCGAAGCCAGCGCCACCTCGGCAATCTGCGCCAGATCGTCGTCAATCAGGTCGGGCGCGATCTTGAGGAATACCGGAATTGGGCGCGGCAGGGCGGCGCGCGCTGCCATCACGCCGGCAAGCAGGGCCGACAAGGCCGCAGCCCCCTGCAGATCACGCAGCTTTTCGGTATTGGGAGACGAAACATTGACGGTGGCGAAATCCACCTCGGCCCCACAGGCGGTCAGCACTGCGGCGAAATCGGCGGCGCGGTCGGCGCTGTCCTTGTTGGCGCCAAGGTTCAGGCCGATGGGCAGGCTGCGGGGGCGGCGGGCAAGGCGTTGGCGGATTGCCGCCATCCCCTGATTGTTGAAGCCGAAGCGGTTGATTGCGGCCCCATCTTCGGTCAGCCGGTAAAGCCGGGGCCGGGGGTTCCCCTCCTGCGGGCGGGGGGTGGCGGCCCCGACCTCAAGGAACCCAAACCCGGCGCGCGCCAGCGGGGCAAGCGCCACCGCGTTCTTGTCATAGCCCGCCGCAAGACCGATCGGGTTGGCCAGCGCAATGCCTGCCAGCGTTGTGGCCAGCCGCGTCGATGTGACCACGCCCGGCAGCGGCACCAGACCCGACCGCAGCGCCAGCAGCGACAACCCATGCGCCACTTCGGGATCAAGCCGGTGCAGCAGACCAAGGCCCGCGCGTTCGAGAACGCTCACCAAAGCCCCTCGGGAAAGATATGCCCCGTGGCACCAAGCGGTAGCGACTTGTCCCAGACCACATCTGCCATGGTCAGGCGGCGGTAAAGATGCGGGAACAGCGCGCCGCCCCGCGACGGCTCCCATTTCAGGGCCGGACCCAGACGGTCGGGATCAAGTGCTACCAGCACCAGATCGCTTTCGGTGGCAAAGTGCTTTGCTGCCGTCTCGGCCACCTGTGCGGCCGTCGAGATGTGGATGTAGCCATCCACGAGGTCGATGGGTGCGCCATCGGTTTCGGTGGCGGCCCGAAACGCATCCCATTCGGGGCGGCGGAGGATCTTGAAGATCAGCATGGCGCGTCATGCACCATGCCGCGCGTCCCGGTCAATGCCCCGCACGGCCGGATCAGGGTATCATCGGCGTTTCGAAGGGGTGGCACTGGGTTATTTCGGCGTTTTGAAATAGCGCAGGATAACCGGCACCTTGCTGAGATCAATCGCAGGAAAGGGCTATACGCACCGATGACCGTGCCACATTCCAGCCCCTGCGCCAACGACAGGAACAACGGGCCGGGTTTGCCGTGCGCCCCCCGCCGATCCGCGCCATGACGCCTGACCATCATTGGGCTGTCGTTCGCCCGCTGACGTGCCTTGACCGAACGGGTGCTTCTTGACCATCGCCCGCTCGTCGACTACCTAAGAATAGCTCAAGCGGGCGTTGTGTAATGGTAAGACCTTAGCCTTCCAAGCTAAAGACGCGGGTTCGATTCCCGCCGCCCGCTCCAACAGCTACATATTTTCGGGCTGCGGCATCCCCAACACATGATAGCCGCCATCCACGCGCACGATCTCTCCCGTGGTGAACGCGCCGTAATCGGACGCAAGGTACACTGCCGTGCCGCCCACCGCCTCCAGCGTGGCGTTCGACCGCAAGGGCGCATTCGCTTCGGTCTGGCGGAACGTGGCGCGAGCGCCGCCGATGGCGGCCCCGGCCAGCGTTTTCATCGGGCCGGGGCTGATAGCGTTCACCCGGATTTTCTGCGGGCCAAGGTCATTCGCCAGATAGCGCACGGCAGATTCCAGCGCGGCCTTGGCCACCCCCATCACGTTGTAATTCGGTGTGACGCGGTTCGAGCCCTGAAACGTCAGTGTCAGAAGCGTGCCGCCCTCCGGCATCATCTCGGACGCGCGCCGCGCCACATCGATGAAGCTGAAGCATGAGATGCTGAGCGAGTTCTTGAAATTCTCGCGGCTGGTGTTGATGAACCGCCCGGTCAGTTCGTTCTTGTCGGAGAACGCAATGGCATGGACGAGGAAATCAATCGTCCCCCATTCTGCGCGCAGCGTTGCGAAACAGGCATCCAGCGAGGCGTCGTTGGACACATCGACATCGACCAGCAGGGTTGCGCCGACCGAAGCGGCCAGCGGCTCTACCCGTTTTCCGAAGGCCTCGCCCTGATAAGAAAACGCCAGTGTCGCGCCCTCATCCGCCAGCGCCCTGGCGATGCCCCAGGCGATGGATCGTTCATTCGCAACCCCCATGATAACGCCGCGCTTGCCTGTCATCAGATCGGCCATGCCATTCCCCCGTCGCAGGCCGTCAGGCCAGATACTTGCTCATCACCAGCGTGGCATTGGTGCCGCCAAAGCCGAAGCTGTTCGACAGGACCCCATCAATCTCGACCCCGTCGCGCAGCGTGGTCACGATCTCGGCGGGGTCCAGTGCGGGGTCCAGCGTGGTGACATTGGCCGACGCGGCAATGAAGCCCTTGTTCATCATAATCAGCGAATAGATCACCTCATGCACGCCCGTCGCCCCCAGCGAATGACCGGTCAGCGACTTGGTCGAGGCGATGGGTGGCGTCGAACCCCGCCCGAACACCCGGCGGATCGCCTCAACTTCGGTCACATCGCCTGCGGGGGTCGAGGTGCCGTGGCTGTTGATATAGTCAATCCTGCGCCCCTCAGGCAGCGTCGCCACCGCAAGCCGCATCGACCGCTCGCCACCTTCGCCCGACGGGGCCACCATATCCTGCCCGTCAGACGTGGCACCGTAGCCCGTGACTTCGCCGTAAATCTTGGCTCCGCGAGCCAGGGCGTGAGACAGCTCTTCCAGCACCACAACCCCGCCGCCGCCTGCAATGACAAAGCCGTCGCGCGTAGCGTCATAGGTGCGGGACGCGGTTCCGGGTGTGTCATTATACTTGCTGCTCATCGCGCCCATCGCGTCGAACAGGCAGGACAACGTCCAGTCGAGCTCTTCACCCCCGCCCGCGAATACGATGTCCTGCTTGCCCATCTGGATCAGTTCAGTGCCATTGCCGATGCAATGCGCCGATGTGGAACAGGCCGAGGTGATCGAGTAATTCACACCCTTGATCTTGAACGGGGTGGCAAGGCAGGCCGAATTCGTCGATGACATGCAGCGCGTCACCATGAACGGCCCCATACGTTTCGGCGCGCCCTTTTCGATGACGATCTTGTGTGCCTCGAAAAAGTTCGAGGTGGACGCCCCGCCTGACCCCATGATCAGACCGGCGCGTTCGTTGGAAACTTCGGCTTCGGTCAGCCCGGCATCTGCAATTGCGTGTTCCATCGCCAGAAAGTTATAGGCCGCCCCCGGCCCCATGAAGCGCAAGTTGCGCTTGTCGATATGGTCTTCCAGCACGATGTTCGGCTGGCCTTTGACCTGACTGCGAAAACCGTGTTCGGCGTAGTCAGGGGCAAACACGATCCCGGACTTTCCGGCCCGAAGGGAGGCTTCGACCTCGGCCGGGGAATTGCCGATGGGCGAGATGATGCCAATCCCGGTGATGACGACGCGACGCATGGCGTTCCTCCTTCGCAGTTCCGGTCAGCTTGCGGAAAGCGCGACCTTCATGTCCTTGACCAGATAAATCACCTCGCCATCGGCCTCGACCCGGCCATCGGCGACACCCATCGTCAGGCGGCGGCTTTGGATCGCCTTGGTGAAATCAACATAATAGCGCAGCAGCTTGCGGTCGGGGCGCACCATGCCGGTCAGCTTGACCTCGCCCACTCCCAGCGCATAGCCCCTCCCCTCCCAGCCTCGCCAGCCCAGATTGAATCCGCTCAGTTGCCACAGTCCGTCAAGGCCAAGGCAGCCGGGCATGATCGGGTTGCCGGGAAAGTGGCAGTCGAAAAACCAAAGATCGGGGGTGATGTCGAACTCGGCCACCACATGGCCCTTGCCATGTTCGCCGCCATCGCCGCTGATCTCGGTGACGCGGTCCATCATCAGCATAGGCGGCATCGGCAGTTGCGCGTTGCCGGGGCCGAACAACTCGCCACGCGCGCATTTCAGCAGATCGTCACGATCAAAGCTTGTGGGAAATACCGCCATTAACCCTTGTCTCCCATCGGTCAAACAGCGCCGCTCACGTCGTGTTTCGGCGTATTACAAACTTCTCTAGCATTCGCACGGAAGCACTGGCAAGGGCAGGCCAGAACCTGACACCGGGCGACGACCACGCGGCAAACCGCGCATTTCCCTGATTTTCATTTGATAAATCACCTTCACGCACCTTATATGTAAAGCTGCAACAAGAGTGGTAAGACGTGACGACACCGGCGATCATGGCAGAACGAGGCGCTGCTTGGCTTGCGCGCGGCGGGTTGCGGCCCACCCGACAGCGCGCAGCACTTGCCGAACTGTTGGTCGGCGACGGCGAAAACCGCCACGTCACCGCAGAAAGCCTTTTCGCCGCCAGTCTCGATTCCGGCGAGAAGGTCAGCCTGGCCACCGTCTACAACACCCTGCGTGCTTTTTGTGACGCGGGGTTGATGCAGGAAGTCACGGTCGACGGGCATCGCAGCTATTTCGACACCAGAATGGATGATCATCCCCATTTCTACTGGGAAGATCGCGGCGAGTTGACCGATGCCCCTGCGGACGAACTCAAGATCGTCGGCCTGCCCGC
>JANNWS010000191.1:0-2063 GCA_031408575.1 Rhodobacterales bacterium | reverse complement strand
TCCCACAACCCGTCCTTGATCATGCTGTCGATGAAGTTGAGATCGCCCATCTTCTGCCCTGCACGCAGGTGTGCCACATGGGGGGAAAGCGACATCGATTCCTGCCCGCCCGCCACGATGATCCTTGCGTCGCCCAGTTGCACATGCTGCGCACCCAGCGCCACGGCACGAAGCCCAGACCCGCAGACCTGATTCAGCGACCAGGCGCTTGCCTCTTTCGCAAGGCCTGCCTTGATATGCGCCTGTCGCGCCGGGTTCTGACCCTGACCCGCTGTCAGCACCTGGCCCAGAATCGTTTCTTCGACCTCGGCCTTGTCGATGCCGGCGCGGGCCACGACGGCCTCGATCACCGCCGCGCCCAGATCATGCGCCGGGGTGCCGGCGAAGGCGCCGTTGAAACTGCCGACGGCAGTGCGGCCTGCGGCCACGATTACGACATTGGTCATCTGAGCTTTCTCCCGTTGCGCCCGTGCTTTGCCCGGCGGCCCAAGGAGGCTTGCGCCGCGTCGATCCTGCCCTAAGCATATCTTGCCCCAAGCGCAAGATTGTTGGCGCAATCACCGGCGTCGGGCGAAGGGCACAAGACGTAGCCGGACGCAGCGACAGCCTGCTTAGCCAGCAGCTGCGGCCAGATTGGGCCGGCCATGCCGGAACGCCCGGAAATCCGGCGTCACGGTCGGCGCGCCGAATAGATAGCCCTGCATGCAGCCAACCCCTGCGGCACGCAGCCAGTTCGCCTCGCCCTCGGTTTCGACGGCTTCTGCGACGATGTACATGCCCATCTCTTGCGCCAGCGCGATGGCGGCGCGGGCCACCACCTGCCCATCGGGGGAATGGTCGACCGCTTTCACCAGGTCCCCGTCGATCTTGGCGATGTCAAAGCGCATCTCACGCAGCAGGCGCAGCGAGGTCATCCCGGCGCCAAAGTCGTCCAGCGCAAAGACAATGCCGTATTTGCGCATCTCGACCATGAAGGGTTTCAGCACATCCGGCACCTGCAAGGCTGAGGCTTCGTTGATTTCAAGGATCAGGTTCTGACCCAGCTGCGGCGACGTCCGCAGCGCCTTGCGCAGGATCATCGTCCAGCGGTGATACCCGACCGACCGGGCCGACATGTTGATGGACACCCGGATCTGCGGGTTGCGCTGCATGGCCATCAGGCCCATCTGCAAGGCGGCGCAGTCGATCTCGCGCCCAAGTTCGTTCTGTTCGACCGCCCCCATGAAATCGCGCGCCGGAATGACCATGTCGCGCAGGTTCAGCAGGCGGATGAACCCTTCGAAATAGCCGATGATCGAGGTATCTGCGGCATAGACCGCCGGCTGGAAGGCCAACCGCATGCGGCGTTCTTTCAACGCCGAAGCGACAAGCGCCATCGTTTCGCGATCCTGCGCCGAAATCGCGGCATCCAACGGGCTGATCAACCCCGGATCACGATCAAACTTCGACGGTTTCGGTTCCTTAAGAAAGCTCATGCACATCCCCCGGGGCCGCAAAGAATCTCTGTCGACAACCTAAGCCTCCAAGGGTAAACCCAATCCTAAGATTCCCATTTTGTTCTAATTTTCTACATTCCTAGCCGGTTGGTGATCTCATGGAAAATCCTGAAGTATCAGCGCGTTGCCCCTGGTGCGGAACTGATCCGCTTTACGTTGACTATCATGACCACGAATGGGGACGCCCGGAACGTGATCCGCAGCGCCTGTTCGAGCTTTTGATCCTTGAATCCTTTCAGGCCGGACTTTCCTGGATCACCATCCTGCGCAAACGCGACGCGTTTCGTACAGCCTTTCAAGGCTTTGATCCCGGCATCATTGCCACCTGGGGCGAGGACGACGTGACGCGTCTTCTGGCCGACCCCGGCATCGTCCGCCATCGCGGCAAGATCGAGGGCGCGATACGCGGCGCGCAGGCCTGGCTTCGGATCGAGGCGCGGGAAGGGTTTTCTCCGTTCCTGTGGTCGTTCACGGGCGGCACGCCCGTGCAGAACCGCCCCGCCCGGACGGCTGATGTCCCGGCACGGACCCCACAATCCGAGACGATGTCAAAGGCGTTGAAGGTCG
>JANNWS010000190.1:0-67663 GCA_031408575.1 Rhodobacterales bacterium | reverse complement strand
ACCTGTTCCTTGTCTTCTTGCATATCCTTGGAATAGGTCAGCGGCAGGCCTTTCATGATGGTGAAAAGCGCCACTGTGGCCCCAAGGATGCGACCCAGCTTTGCGCGCAGAAGTTCGGCCGCATCGGGGTTCTTCTTTTGCGGCATGATCGAAGAGCCAGTGGTCCAGCGGTCCGACAGCTTCACGAAGCGGAACTGTGCAGAGGACCAGATCACCAGTTCCTCGGCAAAGCGCGACAGGTGCATGGCGCAGATGCTGGCGGCGGAAAGGAACTCGAGGGCGAAGTCACGGTCGGAAACCGAGTCCAGCGAATTGGCGGTGGGACGGTCAAAGCCGAGCGCTTTGGCGGTCATCTGGCGGTCGATGGGAAAGGACGTGCCGGCGAGGGCGGCCGCACCCAGCGGGCATTCGTTCATCCGGATGCGGGCGTCGACGAAGCGCGAGCGGTCGCGCGCCAGCATCTCGACATAGGCCAGCATGTGGTGGCCCCAGGTGACGGGCTGGGCGGTTTGCAGATGGGTGAAGCCGGGCATCACCCAATCGGCCCCTGCCTCGGCCTGCGCGAGAAATGCGGCGGTCAGGGCGTCAAGGCTGGTGATCGCCGCGTCGCACTGATCCCGCACCCAGAGGCGAAAATCGACGGCGACCTGATCGTTGCGTGAGCGGGCGGTGTGCAGCCGGCCGGCAGGGGCGCCGATGATCTCTTTCAACCGCGCCTCGACGTTCATGTGGATGTCTTCAAGTTCGATGCGAAACGGGAAAGATCCCGTCTCGATCTCTGACAACACCGTGAGCAGGCCTTCCCCGATGGCCTCTGCATCTTTATGACTGAGAATGCCCGTGGCAGCTAACATGGCCGCATGGGCGCGCGAGCCCTGGATATCCTGCGCATAAAGCCGTTTGTCGAAGCCGATGGAGGCATTAATCGCCTGCATGATCGCATCGGGACCTGCGGCAAAGCGCCCGCCCCACATCGTGTTGGCGGCGGCGGCAGTCGCGGCGGGGGTCTTGGGTGTGTCGGTCATTGAAGGCCCCTTGGAGGGAACATGCTGCGTCTGATTGCCATCGGTCTTTATACGGCCCTGATCCTGACTGCAAATCCCGCCCTTGCCGGTGCGGGGGCCGAAGCCCTGCGCGCGGGTGACATGAAGAAGCTGAATTTCAGCGCCGAGGCCGTGGTTCTGCCGGATGTCGTTTTGGTGGATGCCGAAGGTGGCGCGCGGTCGCTGGCAGAGTGGAAGGGGCAATGGGTGGTGCTGAACTTCTGGGCGACCTGGTGCGCGCCCTGCCGGCACGAGATGCCGTCACTTTCCCGGTTGCAGGCGGCGATGCCGGGGCTGGCCGTGTTGCCAGTGGCGACAGGGCGCAATTCGGTCGAAGGAATTGCGAAGTTCTTTGCCGAGGCCGGGGTGACAAACCTTCCCGCGCTGCGCGATCCGAAATCGGAATTGGCGCGGAACATGGGGGTATTGGGCCTGCCGGTCACAGTGATTCTGAACCCCGAGGGGTTGGAAGTGGCGCGGCTCATCGGTGATGCGGAATGGGACAGTGCGGATGCAAAGGCCGTGCTGGGCGCATTGATGGCCGGGCAGTAGGTTTGCCGCCTGCGCAGATGGCGGAAGATGCCCTTTGCGCGCGGATGACGAAGGTCGCAAAGGCAGCACGGACGCGGAATGGCGGACCGGCACACCGGACATCGTGGGGCTGACGGCTTTCTTCGGGGCGACAGCGTGCAGACGATGGGTATCGGGCGCTTGCACCCCGGATCTGGCAGGGTGTTCAATCGAAAGGGGCGGCGCATTGCACCGCCCCCTTTTCGTTTGCCTTGATGCCTCAGTTGCTTGAAAGCGCCTTTTCTGCAGCCGCAATCGCAGCCTGACGCTTGGCGATCTGGTCGCCCACCGGCGGGCCCTGGAAACGGCGGTTCTCAAGTCCGAACCAGATGACCGCAAGGAACACGATGAAGCCGGCCGTGTACCAGACAAGACCCGGCACAAAGCTGGCGCCCGTCGCCGCATCGCCGGCGATCGACGGCACGAACGTATGCCCTGCGATTATGACCACGACCGTGCCGATCATCACGATGATCGCGAAGAGCTTGGACAGACCTCCCAGACGGAACGCCCCGAAGGTGGTCCAACTTTTCCCCTCGGCAAGGAAACCCGCGACGACGGGCATCGCGTAGGAAATGTAGAGGTACATCGCACAGCCGGTGCTGAGCGCCGCGAAAGCGCCAAGCGGCGTGGTGACTGCCGTCAGCAGGATCGCCATGAACGCGGTGAACCAGATGGCCGCGGTCGGTGTGCGATAGGTCGGGCTGACCTTTTTCAGAACGCTGGAAAACGGCAGGCCGTCATCGCGCGCAAAGGCGAAGATCATCCGCGAGGTCGAGGTAACGGCGGCCAGCGCGCAGAGGAAGTTCGAGATCATGATCGCGATCAGCATCAGCTTGCCCAGAGTCGAGCCGAGAATGGCCGCGACAAAGAGGTTGTTGAACGATCCCCAGCCAGACGCTGCGGCCGCTGTGACATCCGGTATCGCCATGATCATGGCGATGATCAGCACGAAACCGAACACGACGGACCAGAACACGGAATGCAGCATGCCCTTGTGGACCGTCTCGCGGGCATTGATGGTTTCCTCGGCAGTATGGGCCGAGGCATCAAAGCCGGTGATCGTGAACAGCGGATAGAGCAGGCCGATCATGACCGCCATCAGCGGGCCGACGGCAGGTGCCACGCCACCACCGGGTGCGCCGGTGTTGTTGGCGAAGACGAAGGCTTTGCTCAGATCGAAACCGGGGGCCGCCATGAAGAACATGATGATCAGCACGACCGTGGCCGCAAGAATCAAGTAGCCCGCAATGTCAGTCAGCGTCGTCGTCAGTTTGATGCCGAAGTTGTTCAGCAGCGCCTGTGCCGCCGTCAGTGCCGCAACCGAGATGATCTGGGTGGAGTTGCCCCAGCCCGATACGTCCCAGCCAAGGACGCCCGCGAAGAATAGATCGCGGCTGATCAGGTAGAGGAATACGTTGACCGCCGGAATCACGAACAGCAGGCCCAGCAGGTTTACATAGGCCGTGGCCCAGCCCCAAAAGCGACCGCCAAGGATCGACGACCAGTGATAGAGGCTTCCGGCGGTCGGATATGCCGAGGCGATCTGGCCAAGACAGGCGGCAACGATCAGCGCAAAGGCGCCGCCGATCAGCCAGCCGACGGTGAGCGAAAAGGTGCCTCCGCTCGACAGTGCGATCGGGAATGAACCGAGGCCGCCCGACAGGATACAGATGATCGAGAAGGAAATCGCAAAGCTCTGGAACGGCCCCATGCGGCGGGAAAGTTCCTGTGCATAGCCCATGCCATGGAGGATTTTTTCATCCTCGGTCAGTTTGTGTTGGTCAGCCATATGGCCTCTCCTGTCCGTCCGAGGGGTGCGGAGTTATGTTTGATTGATATTTTGTTACCCATTTGCGCCCGTCCTGAACCGGAATTTGTGGTGCGCGTCGTCCCCTGCACAATACCTTGGAGAAACCGGCGGCCTGCGTCAACCTTGGCCTTTGTTTGCAGCGCAGGTTGCAAGGCGTGCTACCCGGTCATGGCAGGGGCATTCGGTCAGATGATCGTTTACCAAGCCAGTTGCCTGCAGGAATGCGTAAACGATAGTCGGCCCACAAAATTTCATGCCCTCGGCCTTCAGGT
Organism: Rhodobacterales bacterium; assembly: GCA_031408575.1. Lineage (GTDB taxonomy): Bacteria > Pseudomonadota > Alphaproteobacteria > Rhodobacterales > Rhodobacteraceae > Aliitabrizicola. Next base: position 63,965 of record JANNWS010000190.1, on the reverse strand, counting down.
CGCGGGCGATGTGGCGTGACAGATCGGTTTCGGTGGGGACTTGTTTGGGGTGGACAAAGCGGTTCTGTACTGCCGTGCCGTCAACATATCGCCACAGAAAGTTGGTAAAGCCCGCCTGCGCGTCGATCCTTTCCCACGCGCGGGCCGAGACGATGGTGGCCTCGATCTTGCCGCGGTGGCGGACGATGCCGGGATTACCCAGCAGCGTCTGAACCTCCGGCTCGCCCCAGCGGGCAACTTCGTGCGGATTGAAACCTGCAAAGGCGTCGCGAAAAGCCTCGCGCTTGCGTAGAATGGTAATCCACGACAGCCCGGCCTGAAACCCGTCGAGCATCAGTTTTTCCCACAATGCACGGCTGTCGCGTTCCGGAACGCCCCATTCTTCATCGTGATAGGCCACGTAAAACGGGTCGGTGCCACACCACGGGCAACGGGTATTATCCTCGGGCATGGCGGACCTTTCCAATGTCACTAAAATTAGAACAAAATAGGAATATTTACCCCCGATTTACACCTACGCTGGCAATCTGTCGAGCATGACACCGAAGGGGGCCTGAATGTCGGAACTTTGTCTGGACGCGACGGGGTTAGGTGATTTTGCGGGCAGCCCGCTCAGCGTGATGATCGCCGAGAATGACCGCGCGACGATGGCGATGGTGCGTGAGGCGTTGTTGCGGAGGCGCGTGATGCTGGCGTATCAGCCGGTCGTGATGGGGGCCGACCCGTCACGGATCGCGTTCTATGAAGGGCTGATCCGGCTGATGGACGAGACGGGCCGCGTGATCCCTGCACGTGATTTCATCGGTGCGGTCGAGACGACCGAGATCGGTCGGCTGATCGATTGTGCCGCACTGGAACTGGGGCTGGATACCCTGCGGCGGGAACCGGGCCTGCGGCTGGCGGTGAACATGTCGGCCCGGTCTATCGGCTATGCGCGCTGGACCGACATCCTGAAGCGCGGGCTGGCTGATGACGCCCGACTGGGTGAGCGGCTGATCCTGGAGATCACCGAAAGTTCTGCCATGCTGATGCCTGAAATCGTCGCCACCTTCATGGAAGGGCTGCAACGCCAGGGCATCTGCTTTGCGCTGGATGATTTCGGTGCGGGCTATACCGCGTTCCGCTACTTCAAAGAATTCTTTTTTGACTTTGTAAAGATCGACGGCCAGTTCATTCGCGGCGTTGCGCGCGACCCTGACAATCAGGTGCTGGCGCAGGCACTGATCCTGATCGCGCGGCAGTTTGATATGTTCACAGTCGCGGAATCGGTCGAAACGCCTGAAGATGCCGCCTGGCTTCGGGCGCAGGGCGTCGACTGCCTGCAGGGCTATTTTTACGGCGCGCCGACAACGGCACCGCTATGGTCAACGGCCCCCAAACTGCGCCGCGCCTGACTGCGGTGCGCGTCCGGCTGCATGCCAAGCTGCCGCCCGGCCATTCGTTGCGCTTTCTTCCGCTTGCGCTTGACCTGCCCGCCACTTAGGCCATTCTGCGAACCGACGGCGCAGAATTGCGCCCGCGTTCGGCCCAGGGAGAGGACCAGCCATGACCAATGTCGTAATCGTTTCGGCAGCACGGACTGCTGTCGGCAGCTTCAACGGGGCGTTTGCAAATACCCCCGCGCACGAACTTGGCGCCCGCGTGATCGAAGAGGTCGTGGCCCGCGCCGGGATCGACAAGGCCGACGTGTCGGAAACCATTCTGGGTCAGGTGCTGACCGCAGGGCAGGGCCAGAACCCGGCCCGCCAGGCGCATGTCAACGCGGGCCTGCCCAAAGAAGCCTCGGCCTGGTCGATCAATCAGGTCTGCGGATCGGGCCTGCGCGCCGTCGCCCTTGCTGCCCAGCATATCCAGCTTGGCGATGCCGCGATCGTTGTCGCAGGCGGTCAGGAAAGCATGAGCCTGTCGCCCCATGTGGCCCACCTGCGCGCAGGAACCAAGATGGGCGATATGAAGTTCATCGATTCGATGATCAAGGACGGGCTGTGGGATGCGTTCTACGGCTACCACATGGGCCAGACCGCCGAGAATGTCGCAAACCAGTGGCAGATTAGCCGTGAGGCGCAGGATGCCTTTGCCGTTGCCAGCCAGAACAAGGCCGAAGCGGCGCAGAAGGCAGGCAAGTTCGTCGATGAAATCGTGCCTTTCGTGATCTCTACCCGCAAGGGCGACATCACCGTGGATGCCGATGAATACATCCGCCATGGCTCGACAATCGACGCGATGGCCAGGCTGAAGCCTGCCTTCACCAAGGATGGCTCTGTTACCGCAGGCAACGCATCCGGTCTGAACGACGGTGCGGCGGCGGTCCTGTTGATGAGCGCGGACGAAGCGGCGCGGCGCGGCCTGACGCCTCTGGCGCGGATCGCGTCCTATGCGACGGCCGGGCTTGACCCGTCGATCATGGGCGTCGGGCCGATCCACGCCAGTCGCAAGGCGCTGGAAAAGGCGGGCTGGAAGGCTGCCGACCTTGATCTGGTCGAGGCGAACGAGGCGTTTGCCGCCCAGGCCTGTGCAGTGAACAAGGATATGGGCTGGAACCCCGAGCATGTGAACGTGAACGGCGGGGCGATTGCTATTGGTCACCCGATCGGCGCATCGGGGGCGCGGATTTTGAACACGCTTTTGCATGAAATGAAGCGGCGCGATGCCAAACGCGGGCTTGCCACGTTGTGCATCGGCGGCGGTATGGGCGTTGCCATGTGCCTTGAGCGGCCCTGAGCCTCGCAGGATTAACAGGATCGACACGCAATAATATTGCGCGATAATCCTCATTTCGATAACAGTCTTTCAAATATGGTCTCGGGGAGGGGATTTTGATGGCGAGAGTGGCATTGGTGACGGGGGGCTCGCGCGGGATCGGCGCGGCGATTTCGGTAGCCCTGAAGGCGGCGGGCTATACCGTCGCCGCGAACTATGCGGGCAATGACGCGGCGGCGGCCGCCTTTACCGCCGAGACTGGCATCAAGACCTACAAATGGTCGGTCGCCGAGTATGATGCCTGTGCCGCAGGTATCGCGCAGGTCGAGGCCGACATTGGTCCGATCGACGTGCTGGTGAACAACGCAGGCATCACGCGGGATGCGATGTTCCACAAGATGACGCCGGGCATGTGGAAAGAGGTGATCGACACCAACCTGACCGGCTTGTTCAACATGACCCATCCGCTGTGGTCGGGGATGCGCGACCGCAAGTTCGGGCGCGTGGTGAACATCTCGTCGATCAACGGACAGAAGGGGCAGGCGGGGCAGGTGAACTACTCCGCGGCCAAATCCGGCGATCTGGGCTTCACCAAGGCCCTGGCGCAGGAAGGCGCGCGCGCCGGAATCACCGTGAACGCAATCTGTCCGGGGTATATCGGCACCGAAATGGTGCGCGCTATTGACGAAAAGGTACTGAACGAACGCATCATTCCGCAGATCCCGGTGGGCCGTCTGGGCGAGCCAGACGAGATTGCGCGGATCGTGGTGTTCCTCGCCTCTGACGATGCCGGTTTCATCACCGGATCGACGATTTCCGCCAATGGCGGTCAGTTCGTGGTCTGACGACGCATCATCAAGCCCATCAGGGCTTGATGAGCCGACCGTTCGCAGCCACTCATGCCGTCATGACCCGTACCCGCGCCACCCTCATCGGTTTCTCCGCGATAATGCTCTGGTCGCTGCTGGCGCTGTTCACCGTGCGATCGGCCCCAGTGCCGCCGTTCCTGTTGAACGCACTCTGCTTTGGCATCGGCGGGACAATCGGGCTTGGGTGGATTTGGTGGTCGGGTGAGGGTGCGGCCCTGCGGCGTATCGGCTGGAAGGTCTATGCTTTCGGAACACTGGGATTGTTCGGCTATCATTTCCTTTACTTCACTGCCCTTCGCATGGCCCCTGCCGCCGAGGCGGGGTTGATTGCCTATCTCTGGCCCTTGTTCATCGTGCTGTTGTCCGGTCTGCTTCCCGGTGAGCGTCTGACACGGCTGCACGTCCTTGGCGCGCTGCTGGCCTTCGCCGGGGCTGCGCTGATCGTGCTGCGCGGTGCGGGAGGGCTGTCGGCGGGGGCGCTGCCGGGGCTGGGGTTGGCGTTTCTGTGTGCGGTCAACTGGGCCGTCTACTCGGTACTGTCGCGCAGGCTGGGCGATGTGCCGACGGTCAGCGTCGCGGTGTTCTGCCTTGCGACTGCGGTATTGTCTGCGCTGGCGCATCTGGCCCTTGAAGACACCGTCTGGCCGACGGCAAGCGGCGGATGGCTGGCCATTCTTGCACTGGGTGTCGGCCCGGTCGGGATCGCGTTCTACACTTGGGACATAGGAATGAAGCGGGGCGACATCCAGCTTCTGGGTGTCGCGTCCTATGCCGCGCCAATGTTGTCGACGCTGGCCTTGGTCGCGGCGGGTATAGCGCAGCCTTCGTCCACGCTTCTGGTCGCGGCAGCGCTGATTGCCGGTGGAGCGGCGCTGGCGGCCCGCGCCAGCGCCGGAACGGTCACGCCTGGCTAAGGCGGGTGATTTCTTCCTTCAGGCGCAGTTTCTGTTTCTTGAGATCGGCGATTTTCAGGGCATCTGTCGCGGGGCTGCGCTGTGCCAGTTCCACCTGGGTCGAGAGGGTTTCGTGTTTGCGGCGCAGTTCCTGCAGATGCGAAGCAATCGTCATGTCTGTCCTCCTCTGAATGGCCTCAATGTAACGAGTGCATCACAAAGCCCGAGTCGTGTCACGCAATCTTGGTGACGCAGGGGCAACCATGCACAGATATTTCAACTTAAACGCGAGTTAATGATGATCCGTGGCGGAGGACCGCCTGTACCTCGGGCGCAAAGCTGTCACGGTCGCCGTCATGCGCGGCCCCGTCATGCAACACCAGCGGCGCAAGCAGCCGAAACGCCGCGCGCCCGCCCTTGCGTGCGCGCAGGATCACCCGGCTTGCGGGCTGTTCACTGCGCGCACAAAGCGGCAGGATGCTGACCGACCCCATGCGCCCGTCCAGCCCCGCCAGCATATCCGGCAGGCGGGACGCCACATGGATGAACGTCAGCCAGCCACCGGGGGCAAGGCGGCGGGTGGCGGTGTCGATCCAGACAGCAAGCGGTGTTTCTTCGCGTTGGGCCGCCTCGCGGCCGGCATCGCTGGCCGCCGTGCCGCTGCCTGCCGCAAAGTAAGGCGGGTTGGCGATGACATGGCGGAACGGGCGCTTCAGCACCGCAGGCAACGCTGCCAGATCGCCGGTGATCACCTCGAAAACAATGCCATTGCGTGCCGCATTTTCCCGCGCAAGGCCGGCGTAGTCCGCCTGCCGTTCCAGCCCTGCCAGCATCACCCCCGGCACCCGCGCGCCAAGGCAAAGGCTGGCCACACCTGCGCCACACCCCAGTTCCAGCACTGTCTCGCCCGCCTGCGCCGGCACCGCTGCCGCCAGCAGCACCGGGTCGGTTGCGGCGCGGTAGCCGGCAATGGGTTGCAGGATGTGCAGTCGTCCGCCCAGAAAGCCGTCATCGCTCAGGTCGCCCGCGCTGAACATCTAAAGGCCCGTCGGGATGTCATTATCCGAAAGAACGATGCGGGCGCGGAACAGATCGCGGTCCCGCACCATCAGGCGGCGCGGCAAGATGCCAAGCGATCCCTCAAGGAGGCTCATGTGGACGTCCAACGGAAAGAAAGCTATACCCTCTCCGGTCAGAAGGGCCGAAGCAAAGGCGATGACCGTAGGGTCGTTGCTGCGAAGAAGTTCTCTCATGATGAAGGACATAGTCGGCGGGCGTTAGGTTTGTCGAGGTCTTCCGGGCAGGAAGGCACGCTGGGGCGGAAAGGCAAGCTGGGGCTGGGATGGGGTTGCACGAGGTATCGCCAAAGCCGCATGAACGGCTGTCAGACTGGCTGGCTGAAGACATGGCAGCGGTCAATCTGCTGATCCGGGAACGGATGGCGTCGGAACACGCGCCGCGCATCCCCGAGGTGACGGCCCATCTGGTCGAGGCAGGGGGTAAACGCCTGCGCCCGATGCTGACGCTGGCCGCAGCCCGGATGTGCAGCTACCAAGGTCCGTATCATGTGCATCTGGCAGCGACGGTCGAGTTCATTCATACCGCCACTCTGCTGCATGATGACGTGGTCGATGAAAGCGCGCGCCGGCGCGGGCGACCCACGGCGAACCTTTTGTGGGACAACAAATCTTCGGTGCTGGTCGGTGACTACCTGTTTGCGCGGTCGTTCCAGTTGATGGTGGAAACCGGCAGTCTGCGCGTGCTCGACATCCTGTCGAACGCGTCGGCGGTGATCGCCGAGGGCGAGGTGCTGCAACTGACCGCCGCACAGGATCTGGCGACGGATGAGCGGGTCTATCTGCAAGTCGTGCGCGGCAAGACGGCGGCGCTGTTTTCGGCGGCGACCGAGGCTGGCGCAGTCATCGCGGGCGCGCCCGAAGCGCAGGTCGTGGCCTTGCGCGACTATGGCGATGCGTTGGGGATCGCGTTCCAGATCGTCGATGATCTGCTGGACTATGGCGGCAGCGCGGATGCAATCGGCAAGAACACCGGCGATGATTTCCGCGAGCGCAAGTTGACCCTGCCGGTCATCAAGGCCGTGGCAAAGGCCGATGCCGAAGAGCGCGCCTTCTGGGTGCGGGTGATCGAGAAGGGCCAGCAGGCCGACGGCGATCTTGCCGTGGCGATGGCTATCATGGCGCGGCATGGGTCAATGGAGGCGGCACGCGCCGACGCGCTGGCCTGGGCCGCCAAGGCACGGGCGGCGCTGGCCGGGCTTCCCGATCATCCGCTGCGCGGGATGCTGGACGAACTGGCGGATTACGTCGTGGCGCGGATCAGCTAGCGCCTGCCTGACCCTGACGGAAGTGCCAGACGGTCCCCGGCTATTCTGATTTCGTCTGTCTTTTCGCCAAATACGGAGACCGGTTTTGACCCGCAGGCTCTAGCCCAGCATGCGCGCAGCAGCGACCCACCATCCGGGTTGCGCGGCCTTCAGTGCGCTTGCGGCGGTGGCAGCCGACAACGGGTCCGGGAACAGGCCAAAGCAGGTGGCCCCCGACCCCGACATGCGAGCAAAGAGACAGCCCTGTTGTGCCGACAGCGCCGCGCGGACCTTGGCGATCACCGGCTGTAGCCGGGTCGCGGGCGCCTCCAGATCATTGCGCGTCATCACAAGGAACGCGGCCAATTCCGTCACATCGCGCAGGCGCGGCACCTCGCGTGGCATGGGTGCCAGATCGCGCCTGTTCAGCGCGGCAAAGACCGCAGGGGTCGACACTGCCACGCCGGGGTTCGCCAGCACCAGTGATGCGGCGGGCAACGCATGGCCCAGCGGATACAGGCCATCCCCTACGCCGATCATCCGGGTCGCCTGCCCCAGCAGACAGACCGGCACATCGGCGCCAAGCGACAGCACCGCCGCATCTGCCGGCAGCGGCACACCCCAAAGCTGCGAAAGCACCCGAAGCGTTGCTGCCGCGTCCGCCGATCCGCCGCCTATGCCCGACGCGACCGGCAGCACCTTGTCCAGCGTCAGCGCAGCCCCGCGCCCCGCACCGAACAGTCGCGCCGCGCGCAGAACGAGGTTGTCGTTGCCCGCACTCAGCCCCGCAGATTGCGGGCCAGTGATGCGCAGCGAAAGGCCGGGGGCCGGTTCCGCAATGATCCGGTCCCCGATATCGGCAAATGCAACTAGGCTGTCGAGCAGGTGGTACCCGTCGGCGCGCTGGCCGGTGATGTGCAATGTCAGATTGATTTTGGCCGGGGCAAACGCCTCAGTTGCCATCCGTTGCTGCCCCGTCCTCCGTCACCGCAGCGGTGTCGGAGGAGGGCGGCGTGACAGCGGCCTGACGCGCGTCCAACGGTTTCGCGCCCTCTTCGGCCAGCACGGCGTCAAGGCCGATTTCCAGCTTGCGGCGGATGCGAATGGCCTGCTCCTCCTTCGGCTCGAACGACAGCGCACGGCGCCACTGAAAGTCTGCTTCCAGCTTGCGACCGACAGACCAATAGACATCACCCAGATGGTCGGTGACGATCGGGTCGAGGGGTTCCAGCAGCGATGCGCGTTCCATCGGGGCCAGCGCTTCTTCATAGCGTCCAAGGGTGAACAGCGCCCAGGCGAGGCTGTCAATGATGTAGCCGCTTTCGGGTTCGGCGGCGACGGCACGCTCGATCATGCCCAGCGCCTCGTCCAGCTTTTCGCCCCGCTCCACCAAGGAATAGCCAAGGTAATTAAGCACCAGCGCCTGATCGGGGTTCAACTCCAGCGCGCGGCGGAAATCCGCATCGGCCAGTTCCCAGCGCTTTTCCCGCTCATGCGTGATGCCGCGGCTGTAGTAGATCACCCAGTGGCGGGCATCTGCGTTCTTGACCCGCTCCAAAGCCCGGTCATAGGCTTTGGAGGCGTCATCAAAGCGTTCCTCCTTGCGCAGCAGATCACCCAACGAGAGGTGAACCATCATCAGATCGCTGTTGGTTTCCGCCAGTGCTGTCATCGCGGCGATAGCACCATCAGTATCGCCCATTGCTGACATCGCCTCGGCGCGGCCGATCTGGGCTGCATAAAACGCGGGGTGTTCGGGCGCGATCTGGTCGTATGTCTCAAGTGCTAGGTCAAACTGTTCTTGCTGCTGCAACATGCTTGCGGCCAGCAGGATGCTGTCCAGATGGTCGGGCCGAAGATAGCTTGCAACCCGCGCAAAAACGAGGGTGTAGCCGTTCGATGCCTCACCGTTCAATGCGGTAGCGACGGTAAAGAACACCTCTGCCATGCCGTCGGTCGCATTGCGGGCGATATCGAACGGAAGCACTTCGCCGGCGTCAAGCTGCGCGCGCATCACGTCGATCATCGGATCCTGTTCGGTGCCGAATTCGCGATCGAGCAGCGCCGTGGCATCTGCGTTGCGCTCAAGCTGGCTCAGTATCTGGGCGTGGGCGATGATGCCGCGCCGCATCACCCGCAGGTCGCCCGACAAGATCGCGTCAGCCCCCTCGAAATCGCCAACTGACGCCAGCGCCAGTGCCTTGTGATACAGGCCGAACGCCTCGATTCCCTGCGTGGCCGCAACCTTGTCAAAGCCCGCCAGCGCCTCGGACATGCGCCCGGCACCGAGTTCTGCCCAGGCACCAGTCAGCGCATCGACCGCCTTGTTGGCGCTCATTCCCGCCGCCAGATCCTTGAGAATGTCTTCGAAAGCCCCGCGCTTTGCCTGATCGGCAATCGTCGTGATGCTTGCCGCCGGGCTGTTCACGCCCAGCGAGATCAGCCGCTGGGCAATGGCCTTGGCCCCGTCGAAATCACTCAGCGACATCCGCCCGACCAGCGCGCCTTCCAGAAGCTGCGGGTTTGCGGGATCGGCAAGCAGCGCGCGGGTGAACCACGACGCGGCATCGCGGTAGTCCCCGGCAATCACCGCCGAGCGCGCCGCAAGATAGGCGCCCGCATCTTCTTCGGCAGCCCGCAGGGGCAGGGGCGACACCAGCGCGGCAAGAACAAGGGCAAGAAGCGGGCGGGTCAGGGACAAGGGCAGGCCTCCGGATGCTTTCGTCCGAAACTAGCCCTCCGCCCCCCCCATGTCCATGCAGGCCGACGGCCCAAAGCCGCCGAACGGCATCTGCTCGCGCAATTGTCACATGTTGGGATAGTTCGGCCCGTCACCGCCCTGCGGTGTAACCCAGACAATGTTCTGGATGGGATCCTTGATATCGCAGGTCTTGCAATGCACGCAGTTCTGAAAATTGATCACAAAGCGCGGGTCTTTGCCCTGCTCGGCCACCACCTCATAGACCCCCGCCGGGCAATAGCGTTGCGCAGGTTCCGCGTATTGCGGAAGGTTCACGCGGATCGGCACCGAGGCATCTTTCAGGGTCAGGTGCGCGGGCTGGTTTTCCTCGTGGTTGGTAAAGGAAAACGCCACATTGGTCAGCCGGTCAAAGGACAGCACGCCATCGGGCTTGGGGTAGTCCAGCGGCTTGTGATCCTTGGCCAGCCCGGTCGCCTCGGCGTCGGTCTTGCCATGTTTCAGCGTGCCGAACAGGCTTAACCCGAACAGCGTGTTGGTCCACATATCAAAACCGCCCAGCGTCAGCGACGCCATCAGGCCGAACTTCGACCACAGCGGTTTGACATTCCGCACCCGCTTGAGGTCTTTGCCAATGGCCCCGCCCCGGACTGCGGCCTCATAGGTTGTCAGCTCATCGCCCGACCGGCCTGCCCTGATCGCCTCGAACGCCGCTTCGGCCGCAGCCTTGCCTGACAGCATGGCGTTGTGGTTGCCCTTGATGCGCGGCACGTTCACCAGCCCCGCCGAACAGCCCAGCAGCGCCACGCCCGGCGCCACCATCTTGGGGATCGACTGCCAGCCCCCCTCGCTGATCGCGCGAGCGCCGTAAGCGACGCGCTTGCCGCCCTTCAGAAGGTCGGCCACCATCGGATGATGCTTGAACTGCTGGAATTCCATGTAGGGAAAGAGATGCGGGTTCTGATAGTTCAGATGCACCACAAACCCGACATAGACCTGATTGTTGTCAAGGTGATAGATGAACGATCCGCCGCCCGCGTTTTTGCCCAGCGGCCAGCCCATCGTATGGGTGACGCTGCCGGGGCGGTGCTTGGCGGGGTCGATCTGCCAGATCTCTTTCATCCCCAGGCCATATTTCTGCGGCTCATGTCCCTTGGACAGATCGAACTTGGCGATCACCTGCTTTGCCAGCGACCCGCGCACCCCTTCGGACAGGAAAACGTATTTTCCGCGCAACTCCAGCCCCGGCTCGTAATTTGGCCCCGGTGTGCCGTCGGCCAGTCTGCCGAATTCGCCCGCGACAACGCCCGCAACCTCGCCTTTTTCGCCCCAGACAAGGGCCGAGCATGACATGCCGGGGAAAATCTCAACCCCCAGCTCTTCGGCCTGCGTCGCCATCCAGCGGCAGACGTTCGCCATCGAGACGATGTAGTTGCCGTGGTTGTCCATCAATGGCGGCATCGGCCCGTTCGGTATCCTGATGCCACCCGCCGGCCCGAGAAAATAAAATCTGTCTTCGGTCACCGGCACCGTCACCGGCGCGCCTCTTTCCTGCCAGTCGGGGATCAGCGCATCCAGGCCGCACGGGTCAAGCACGGCTCCCGACAGGATATGCGCCCCCACCTCGGACCCTTTTTCCAGCACCACCACCGACAAATCGGGATCAAGCTGCTTCAGGCGGATCGCGGCAGACAGACCGGCCGGCCCGGCACCGACGATAACCACGTCATAGTCCATCGACTCGCGGGTGATCTGATCCGGCATCACTTTTCCCCTCTGGCAGCCTGCGCGGCTTGCTTGAAAATCACGGCTCAGGCTTTGCCCCAAGCGGGCCGCAGGGTCAATCGTGACGCAACATCATGCGGCCCGCTGCGGCAACACGGCACTATTGTTGCGTGCGCGGCAGGACGGTTGCGCAACCAAGCCATGCCTCTTGCAATTACTGCCCCTCTCGGGTCAGGTTGTCACCATGACCGAGGTTCAACGCCGTGGCCCCAAACGGGCCGGGGCGTTTCTGTTTAATGATGAGGCCGATGGAAAAGATTCCGATGACCCGTGGCGGCCATGCCGCCCTGGATGAAGAGTTGAAGGTTCTGAAATCGGTGGAACGCCCTGCCGTGATCCGTGCCATTGCAGAAGCGCGCGAACATGGCGATCTGTCGGAAAACGCCGAGTATCACGCCGCCCGCGAAAAACAGAGCTTCATCGAAGGCCGTATCAAGGAGCTTGAGGCGGTGCTGTCGCTGGCTGAAGTGATTGATCCGACGAAGCTTTCGGGAGCCATCAAGTTCGGTGCGACGGTCACGCTGGTTGATGAAGATACCGACGAAAAAAAGACCTATCAGATCGTGGGCGAGACAGAGGCCGATATCGAACACGGCCTGCTGAACATCCGCTCACCTTTGGCGCGCGCATTGATCGGCAAGTCCGAGGGCGACAGTGTCGAGGTCAAGACCCCCGGCGGCGAGCGCAGCTATGAAGTGGTGAGCATCCGCTTCGTCTGACGGTGCGGGCTTATCTGACGCGACGCGGGGCCGAGGATCGGAACACCACGATGCCGGAGACTGATCAGGACAAACCGATGGATCTGGGCCGTTTTGCCCGGCCCGATGGCGGCGGCGGCCCCGGCGGGTCGGAACTGGCGGCGGCGGTGCTGTGCCTGATCTGGATTGCTGCCGTTGCGATTTACCTGCTGTTTTCCCCCGGTGAGGGTGGCCCGCTCAGCCTTGTGATGACCGCGCTGGTGATCTTTTTGCCGCTGGCGCTGATCTGGGTGGCGGTCACCACATCGCGGTCGGTGCGCGCCCTGCGGGACGAGGCGGCGCGCTTGCAGGCGGCGGTCGATGCGATGCGCAACGCTTATGTCGCGCAAAGTCAGGCGGCGGCGGTCGGCATGAAGCCGTCGGTTGAAAAGAAGCTGGACGAGATTGCAGCGGCGCAGCGCCAGACGGAAAACGCCCTTGCCACCTTTACCTCGCGCCGCGACCCGGCCCAGACAGTGCCGTCGGCTGACCGCAAGGCAGCACTGGCGCTGCCCCGCGCCACAGCGGGTGACGAACAGCCCGGCCTTGCCCTTGGCACTCCTGCCGAAGATCTGCGCCCGCCGCTGTCGGTCGGTGACTTCATCCGCGCGCTGAACTTTCCCGAAACGCCCGATGACAAGGCGGGCTTTCGCGCGCTGCGTCTGGCGCTGGAGGATCGCAGCACGTCAAAGCTGATCCGGGCGGCGCAGGATGTTCTGACTTTGCTGTCGCAAGATGGCATCTACATGGATGACCTGAAGCCCGACCGGGCGCGCGCCGAAGTGTGGCGGCGCTTTGCACAGGGCGAGCGCGGGCGCGCGATTGCCGGTCTGGGCGGGGTTCGCGACCGGTCCAGCCTTGCCCTGACCGCAGGCCGGATGCGCGAAGACACGGTATTCCGCGATGCCGCCCACCATTTCCTGCGCCAGTTCGACCGCACGTTCCAGGACTTCGAAAGGAACGCCAGCGATCAGGACGTGGCTGAACTTGCCGAAACCCGCACCGCCCGCGCCTTCATGCTGTTCGGACGGGTGACGGGGACGTTCGACTAACGCCGCCGCTCCGCCTCTGCCCGCAAAAGCCCCGTCAACTCGGTCAAAGCCTTGAGATAGCGTTCGTCCTTCAGGCGCCCGTCAACCCCGAAGGCGTCCCCCGAATCGGCCACCATCACCTCTGGCCCCGGCAGCACCGTGGCGCGGAACGGCACCATCGCAAGGCGCAGCGAAAACTGCGACCGTTCGCCCCCCGCCCGACCCCCTGCGGCCGACATGATTGCCACCGGCTTGTCGCGCCACGGCCCGCCCTTCGTTCGGCTGACCCAGTCGAGTGCGTTCTTTAGCACCCCCGGCAGCGCCTTGTTGTATTCCGGCGTGGCAATGATCACCGCATCCGCCGCCCGGATCTGATCGGCAAGTCGCTGCACCTCAGGCGGTATGCCCTGCGCGTCTTCCAGATCGCCGTCATAAAGCGGCAGACGCAGGTCGGCCTCGGTCATGGTGGCCGCGCCAAAAAGGCGACGCGCCTCGGCTAGGAGCAGTCGGTTCGTCGAGGCCGCCCGCAGCGCGCCGGGAATGCCAAGCAGGGTCAGTTCGGGCATTGCGCCTCCATTCAATTACTGGGCAAGGTAAAGCGCGCCGCCGCCGGTGCAAGGTCGGACTGATGTCAAAAGCGCGGCCTCGATATTGCTGCACGCTCCTTTGCGGGCAAGATGTTGTAGATAATGCGCCGATCCCCGCCATATCGTGGGCTGCGATGTTGACTCGGGGTCGGCATGACCCGACGATGACGTCCCTGTCGGAATCAGGCGAAAGGATCACGGGTGCGCTTTTCGCGGCTACGGCTTAACGGGTTCAAAAGCTTTGTCGATCCGACAGACCTTGTGATTCATCAGGGTTTGACTGGCGTTGTCGGGCCAAATGGCTGCGGCAAATCCAACTTGCTGGAGGCGTTGCGCTGGGTGATGGGCGAAAACCGTGCCTCCGCAGTGCGCGGCGGCGGGATGGAGGATGTGATCTTTGCCGGTGCCGCCACCCGCGGGGCACGGAACTTTGCCGAGGTTTCAATCGTCATCGACAATGCCGACCGTTTGGCACCCTCGGGCTTCAACGATCAGGACCAGATCGAGATTGTCCGCCGAATCACCCGTGACGCCGGGTCGGCCTACAAGGCGAACGCAAAGGATGTCCGCGCGCGCGATATCCAGATGCTTTTTGCTGATGCGTCGACGGGCGCACAATCGCCCGCATTGGTGCGGCAGGGTCAGATCGCGGAACTGATCAACGCCAAGCCGAAGAACCGCCGCCGGATTCTGGAAGAGGCGGCGGGTATTTCCGGACTGTATCAGCGCCGGCACGAGGCGGAACTGCGCCTGCAAGCGACCGAAACGAACCTTGTCCGCGTCGATGACGTGATCGAAGCGATGGCCCAGCAGCTTGCAACGCTGGCACGGCAAGCGCGCGCTGCCGCCCGCTACCGCGAGATTGGCGAAGATCTGCGCCGTGCCGAAGGCATGCTGTTGTTTCGCCGCTGGCGTGAAGCCGACGAGGCGCGGGCCGAAGCCGACGCCGCCCTGCGCGACCGGATGCTGACCACATCTCAGGCAGAGGCTGCCGCGCGCTTGGCAGGCAAGGCCCGCAGCCTTGCCGAAGAGGCACTGCCCCCCCGGCGCGAGGAAGATGCGATTGCGGCTGCGGTGCTGCAACGCCTGATGGTGCAGCGTGATCAACTGGCCGACCAGGACGCGCAGGCCCGTGGCAGGATCGAAACCTTGCGCGGCCGCGTCGAACAACTTGGCCGCGATATCGAGCGTGAGGCCGGGCTTAACCACGACGCGGTCGAGACGATTGCCCGGCTTGACTGGGAACAGACCCAGATTGCCCGCGCCCACGATGGCCACGAGGCCCGGCTTGCCGAAGCTTCTGATCTGGCCCGCGACGCTGCGGCGATCCTGTCAGACCGCGAGTCCGCGCAGTCGGACGTGACCGAGGATGTCGCCCGACTGGCTGCGCGTCACCAATCAGTGCAGCGTCTTTTGGGCGATAACCGAACAACCGTTCACAAAGCCGAGACCGAAGCTGCGCGTTCTGTTGACGCCGTGGAAGCCGCGCAAGAGGCACTGGAACGCGCGACGGATGCGTTCGATGCCGCCGACATGGCGCAAGAGACCGCCCGCGCGCTGGCCGAAGACACCGAAGCCGCCCTCGCCTTGGCCGAACAGGCGCGCGCCGAAACCCAGGGCCGCGAGGCCGAAGCCCGTGCGGCCCGGTCCGAGGCGGAAGGCGAGGCGAGTGCGTTGCGTGCCGAGGTTGCCGCACTTGGCCGGCTGGTGGATCGTGAAACCCAGGCCGGTTCGCAGTTGCTTGACCGTGTTTCCGTCACCCCCGGCTATGAAATGGCGCTGGGTGCAGCCCTCGCCGACGATTTGCGCGCCCCGGAAGTTGCTGCGGCGGCCAAATCCGGCTGGACCGGCCTGCCTGACTACGCGACACCCCAACCTCTGCCGAACGGGGCGTCGCCACTTTCGGCCCATGTCGTGGTGCCGGGTGTTCTGAACCGCCGGATCGGTCAGATCGGCCTTGTCCCGCGCGATCGGGGGGCAACACTGCAAGCCGAATTGCGCCCCGGCCAGCGTCTTGTCAGCATCGAGGGCGACCTGTGGCGTTGGGACGGGTTCCGCGCCGGGTCGGAAGACGCGCCCTCTGCCGCTGCCCTGCGCCTGCAACAACTGAACCGTCTGGTTGCACTGAAGCGTGATCTGGAAGAGGTCGCGGCACGGGCCGAAGGGGCGCGGCAGGCGCATGAAAGTCTGCACCGCAGGCTTGCCGACCTTGCCCGCGCTGATCAGATGGCCCGCGATGCCCGCCGCGCCGCTGACTTGCGCGTGACCGAGGCCAGCCGCGCCCTTGCCCGCGCCGAGGCAGACCGCTCTATCGCCGGGGGCAAACTGGACGCGGCCCGTCTGGCCGTCGCGCGCCATGAGGATGAGGCGTTGGCAGCCCGCACGGCGGTGCGCGAGGCCGAAACAGCGGCAGCGGCCCTGCCTGATCTTGGCGCCGCCCGCGCCGGGGTGGAGCAGGTGAAGACTGCCGTCGAGGCCGCCCGCATTGCCATGATGTCGCGCCGCTCGGGTCAGGATGAGTTGCGCCGCGAAGGCGAGGCGCGCGTGCGCCGCCGGCAGGAAATCGTCAAGGAAGTGTCGGGCTGGCGCCACCGCCTTGATACCGCTGAAAAACGTAGCGCCGAGCTTGCCGAACGCCGCACCGAAGCCGAAGAGGCGCTGGCCGAGGCAAGCGCCGCCCCTGAAGACCTCGCCATCAAGCGCGAAGAACTGGGCGATGCCATCGCCACAGCCGAGGCCCGCCGCAGCGCTGCCGCCGATGCGTTGGCGCTGGCAGACACCACTTTGCGCGCCGCCCAGACCGCTGAACGGGACGCCGAACGCGGTGGCAGCGAAGCGCGCGAGGCCCGCGCCCGTGCCGAGGCCCGCGCCGATGCCGCCAAAGCCACTGTTGACGCCGCAGCCGAGCGTATCCGCGAGGAGACCCAGCTTTCGCCCGCCACCCTGCTTGAAGGTCTGCACGGCGACCCTGCCGCGATGCCTGACGCCGCCACACTGGAGGCCGACGTGAACCGACTGAAGCGGCAGCGCGAGGCCTTGGGTGCGGTCAACCTGCGCGCCGAGGAAGACGCGAAAGCGGTGCAGTCCGAGCATGACACCCTGAAAGCCGAAAAAGTCGATCTTGATGAGGCGATAAAGCGCCTGCGCGCGGGTATCGCCGGCTTGAACCGCGAAGGCCGCGAACGCCTGCTGACTGCCTTCGAACAGGTCAACGCCAATTTTGCCACCCTGTTCACCCATCTTTTCGGCGGCGGCGAGGCGCGCCTCGTGCTGGTGGAAAGTGACGATCCGCTGGAGGCGGGGCTGGAGATCATGTGCCAGCCCCCCGGCAAGAAGCTGGCCGTGCTGTCGCTGCTTTCGGGGGGCGAACAGACGCTGACCGCTCTTGCCCTGATCTTTGGTGTGTTCCTGGCAAACCCCGCCCCGATCTGCGTGCTCGACGAGGTGGATGCACCGTTGGACGATGCAAACGTCACGCGCTTTTGCGACCTGCTGGACGAGATGACGCGGCGCACCGAAACCCGGTTCCTGATCATCACGCACCACGCCGTGACAATGGCGCGGATGGACCGTCTTTTTGGCGTCACGATGGTGGAACAGGGCGTCAGCCAGCTTGTCAGCGTCGATCTTCGCAAGGCCGAGGCGCTGGTCGCCTGACGTTCGGCTCTGCCTTGCCCTCTGGCAAAGGCGCTGCGTCCCAACAACGGCAGAGGTTACGCTTCGCCCGCGGCCCACCGGCCCCGCGACCCGGTTGGAACTCACCCCCGCTCAATCGCTTCGGTCAGGGCAGCAACCTTGGCGCTCAGACCAAGGTCAACCTCGCGCATCAACCCAAGCCTGCGTAGCAGATCAACCTTGTCCGGCGTTGCCACCTGCACCGCATCGTAAAAGGCGATGCGCGCCGCAATATCGGCCTGCGCCAGCCAGCGTTGCAGCGGGCGGTCGCGGTAGCCCCCCTGCGCCAGCCGGAATTCCAGCCTGTCCAGCCATTGTTCCCGGTCCTGTGCATGGAAATGCAGCAGAGTGAGGTCCGGGTGAAATACCCCGCCCGGCACGCGCGCATTGGCATGGAACGCCCCGTGGATGCGCGGCTTCAGGCGGTGGATCCCGGTGCGGAAGAAACACTTGCCGGCGGAATGGCTTAGCACGCCATCGGGCATAAGCGGCGCATAGTTGCCAAACAGGGCGGCGCGGTCGGCGGCATGGCGCGGCCCGCGCAGCGGCGCGCGGAAATACCGTGCGGTGAAGATGTCATCCGGCAGCGCCGGATCATGCAGTGCCTCAAAGGGTGCGACGCGCACCAGCAGCCGGTCTTTCGGCACGCCATCCAGCATCCCGGCGACAGGGCCATCGGCAAGCAGAAACTCGTCATGGTCCAGATGGACGACCCAAGGCAGCGCCGCTTCGGCACACACCCTCTGGATATTGCGCGATTGCCGGGTCTGGTGCGGGTCGGGCCGATGACCCTGTAGCGCCTGCCAGTAGGCCGCGTCACAACGGATCACGGTCGTGTGCGGCAGGCGCGTGGCCATCTCGGCGGTGGGCGAGTCGGGATCATCGAAATGCAGCCAGATGTGACCGGCCCCCAGATCAAGGTGATGGGCCACGAAGGCCAGCATCTGATC
Organism: Rhodobacterales bacterium; assembly: GCA_031408575.1. Classification (GTDB taxonomy): domain Bacteria; phylum Pseudomonadota; class Alphaproteobacteria; order Rhodobacterales; family Rhodobacteraceae; genus Aliitabrizicola. The sequence continues at coordinate 45,717 of JANNWS010000190.1, read as the reverse complement.
CTTGCTTGCCGCAAGTGTGGTGCAGACACCCCAGCCCGCCACCTTAGAGCGCGTTCAGCAGCGCCGCAGTGGGCCAGGCATCGGCAGGTTGGCCAAGGCGAACCTGTTCGTTCTGCACCGCCATCCGGGTTTGCGCGCCCAGAATGCCATCGGCCTTGCCCACATCATGCCCACGCGCGGCCAGCTTTTCCTGCAACCGCACCATCTCGTTGGCGGTCAGCCCGGGTTCTGGCGCGCCTGCGGCATAGGGCGGCGCCCCTTCAAGCCGGGTGGCGAAATAGGCCGCCGTGGTCACATAGACGAAGCTCTTGTTCCAGTTGAACAGCACGTTGAAGTTCGGATAGGCCAGAAACGCCGGGCCATCGCGCCCCTGCGGCAACAGAACGGACGCGCGCAGATCGTCCGCTGGTAACGCGCCCTGCACCGGGGCCGCGCCCAGCCCGGCCCAGCTTTCCACCGCCAGCGTCTTGTCCAGCCCGGTCAGTGACCAGTCGAAATCATCGGGCAGGGTAACCTCTTGCAACCACGGCTGACCGGCAGTCCAGCCCAGGGCATTCAACTTGCGTGCCGCCGACAAAAGCGCATCAGGGGCCGAGGTTTTCAGGCTGATCACGCCGTCGCCGTCCCCGTCCACGCCATCCGCCAGAATGTCGGCCGGCAGCATCTGCACCATGCCGATCTCGCCCGCCCAGGCCCCGGTGGTGGTGGCGGGGTCGATCATGCCTTGCTGATAGAGCGTCAGCGCCGCCAGAATCTGCGGCTGAAACAACTCGGGTCGCCGGCAATCATGGCCCAGCGTGACCAACGCATTTACCGTGTTGAAATCGCCCTGCACCTGTCCGAAGTCCGTCTCGAACGCCCAGAAAGCCAGCAGGATGCCGCGCGGCACGCCATAGTCGCGCTGGGCCGCATCAAACACCGCGTCCAGCGCATCGGACTTTGCCAGCCCGGTCTGCAGCCGGTCCTTGCGGATCAGCGCCTTTGAGAAATCGAGGAACGGCTTCTGGAACACCGATTGCGACCGGTCGGCCTTAAGCGCCCGCTTGTCTTGCCGCACTCCCTGAAAGAAACTGTCGACAGCATCCTGCGGATAGCCTTGCGCCATGGCTTCGGCCTTCATCGCAATCACGAAGTCGCGAAAATCGCCGCCGCAAGGCGCGGCAAAGGCGGGGGTGGCAATCGTCAGGAAAAGCGAAAAGGCGACAAACCGCATGACATGCTCCGAATGATCCTTCACGGACATTAACAGCCGCACCAGCCCCCGCAACCGTCAGAACAGCGCAAACAACATAGCCACCGCCAGCAGCCCCGCCCAGGCCCGCCACAGCACGCCGCACGCCTGGTCGATCTGGTCCGGACCGGGGTAGGCCTGCCCCTCGGGCCAGACCCAGGGGAAATCGCGGCTCTCGCCGTTGTAGCTGCGCGGGCCGGACAGCGCCACGTTCAGAACGACGGCCATAGCCGCCTCCGGCCAGCCCGCATTGGGTGAGCGGTGCAGCGGCCCGTCGCGCAGGATCGGCGCCGCATCAAAGCACCCGTGCGTCACTGCGATCAGCGCCGCCGTCAGCCGCGCGGGAATCCAGTTCAGCACATCGTCGAACCGCGCCGCGGCCCAGCCGAAGTCTTCATGCCGCGGCGTGCGATGGCCGATCATGCTGTCGGCGGTATTGGCGATCTTGTAGATCATCAGCCCCGGCAGCCCGAACACCAGAAAGAACATCGCGGGCGCAATCACCCCGTCGCTCAGATTCTCGGCGGCACTCTCGATGGCGCCCCGCGCCACGCCGGGGCCGTCCAGCGCGCGGGTATCGCGTCCGACGATTCGTGCCACCATCCGTCGCCCGTCACCCAATGACAGGCGCAGTGCGTCGCCCACGGCGCGCACATGGTCCACCAGACTGCGCTGCGCCAGCAGAATCGCCGCCACGATCACCTCCAGCACACCGCCATCCGGCACGGCTGCAATCGCAGCCCCCAGACCACCGGCCCCGACGACCAGCACCGCCATCGCCACCGCCCCCTTGGCGCGGCGCCTATCGCCCGTGTTGAACCGGGCATCCATCCACCCCACGGCCCGGCCCATCAGCACTGCCGGATGTGGGAGGCGCGACCACAGCCATTTCGGCTCGCCCAAAGCCGCATCCAGCAGCAGTGCGGGGATCAGCAGGGCGGCGCTCATGACACGTCCCGCAGCGCCGCTTCAAGACGCGCCCAGGCGGCGTTGGTTCCCGGCAAGCCCAACCGCAGCCAATGCGCACTATAAGGGAACACCCGCGTCCAGACCCGATGCCGCGCCAGCACGTCTTGCCAGCGCACCGCATCCGCCACCTCGGCCAGCCGGAACAACGTCGTGCCACCTGCAATCCGCGCCCCCGCCGCCGTCAGAATCGCGTCCAGTCGCGCCGCATCCTGTGCCAGCCTGCTCCGCGCCGCTGCGGCCCAACCGGCATCCGACAGCGCCGCTGCACCAATCAAAAGCGCCGGGCCAGACACTGGCCACGGTCCCAGCAATGCAGTCAACCGTGCAAGCAATACCGGATCACCAATGGCAAACCCCAGCCGCAACCCCGCCAGCCCCCAGAATTTGCCCAACCCCTTCAGCACCACCACCCCCGGTCGTGCAGCCAGAGCCACCAGCGACACCGCAGGCGCCACATCGGCAAAACTCTCGTCGATCACCATCAGCGCGCCCGTGGCATCTCCCGCCGCCCAGATCCGCCCGTCGGGGTTGTTCGGCTGCACCAGCACCAGTGCGTCGCCTGCGCCGTCCACCACCGTCCAGCCCTGCGCGGCAAATGCCCGTGCATGTTCATTGTAGGTCGGCCCCGGTATCCGCACCCGGCCCGGAGCGCCAAGGGCCGGAATCCGTGCGATCAGGGCCGAGGTGCCAGGGGCTGCCATAATGGCGGCCCCCTCCGGCACGCCCCAGAACGCCCGAGCGGCGGCGACAAGCGCTGCCTCGGCGGCCCTGTCTGGCAGCGCCGCCCATGCATCGGACGGTATCACGGGCAGCGGATAACCGATCGGGTTGATCCCGGTCGACAGGTCGATCCAATCGGTCCGAGCGCCGCCAAAGCGCGCCCGCGCGGCGTCGATCCCGCCGCCGTGATCGGCGGGTTGATCGTTGCGAACCGCTATGCCGTCGCTCATCCAAGGCTCCACTTCCGTCCCCGACAAAGCGGAAAAGCCCGCCCCGTGCAAGGCTTACCACCCGTGCGGTACCATGAAGTCAAGGATCGGGTTGATCGGGATGATCCGGTGCGGATTGATCGAGCCGTGGCTGAAATGATAGTGCCGCACCATGTGATCCATTCGCAACGTGTCCGCCACCCCTGGCACCTGATACAATGATCGAGTGTAGGCCCACAGGCTGGGATAGTCGACGATCCGCCGCCGGTTGCATTTGAAGTGCAGGTGATACACCGCGTCGAACCGCACCAGCGTGGTGAACAGCCGCAAATCGGCCTCGGTCAGCCGCGCGCTCATGAGCCAGCGCTGGTCGCCCAGCAGCTTCTCAAGCCAGTCCAGCGTGTCGAACAGCGGCATGACGGCGGCATCATAGGCCGCCTGCGTCGCGGCAAAGCCCGCCTTGTAGACACCATTGTTCAGCGTGTCGTAGATTCGCGCATTCACCGGCTCGATCGCGTCACGCAGGTCGGCGGGCCAATAGTCATCAGTATTTCCGGTCAGGCCATCGAACGCGCTGTTGAACATCCGGATGATTTCCGAACTTTCGTTCGACACGATGGTTTCCTGCTCGGTGTCCCACAGTACCGGCACCGTTACACGACCCGAAGCCGTCGCCGCAGTCCGCGTATAGATATCGTGCAGGAACGGCAGGCCATACAACGCATCGCCTGTCGTACCGGGAAAATCGGTCGCCAAGGTCCAGCCGTCGTCCAACATGTCCGGATGCACCACCGACACGCCGATGTGGCCGCTCAGCCCCTTGAGCGCACGGAAGATCAGCGTTCTGCGCGCCCATGGGCAGGCGTGCGAGACATAAAGGTGATAGCGCCCCGCCGCCGCCAGAAAACCGCCCGCGCCGGACGGCCCAGCAGCGCCATCGGCAGTCACCCAGTTGCGAAATCCGGCGGTGGACCGTTTGAACGCCCCGCCGGATGCCTTGGCGTCACGGGTCGCATCGTTCCACCGCCCGTTCAACAGTTGTCCCATGGCAAAGTCCTTGAAAACATTGCTTTAGGGGCGGCGAAGTCTGCTTGAAAGGCCGTCGCTGCACCACGGGCCTGCGTCAGTGCACAGCATTGGGCTGTTTCGCCGCTCAACCCTTGCGGGAACCTTGCGGTATTTTTGTAAAGTGGTTGATTTTTAATCAAAATGAATGACCATAGAGGTGTGCTGTGAGGAGTTGACGATGTTGGAATTTTTACCCAAAGAAATTCGCGATGGTCTGGATATTGCCCGAAAGCGCCAGCGCGCCCGCAAGTCGCGCCTACGGGTGCAACTGGGAGAAGCAGTGTTCCCCGTGCTGCGCTTGTGGGACGAGGGGTTTGCGCTTGACGCCGAACGTGTGCCCCACCTGCGCGGCCTTGTCGATGTCTATGACGGTGCGCGCCACATCTGCCAGTGTCTGATCGTCGCCTCAACTGTCGAGAATGGAGAACTGATCTGCGATTTCAAACGCTCCACTCCTGCCGCCGATCACCCCGCCCTCGATTTCTGGAGGGATGAGAATGCGCCGGTCGGATATCTTTCAAAGAACTGAACTTGCGCTTGTCTTGTTGTTGACCGCAGGCGGCGCGCAGGCGCAGTGTCCGGCCCTCGGTACGACTTATCATCTTGCCTCTGACCCGGCAGGCGCGCAGGCCAGCCTGACCTTTCGCTCTGCTGCCGAAACGTCGGCCTATAGCGACCTCGACCTTGTGCTGAGTGTCGCGACCCCGGCAATTTCGTTCACCTTCAGCCCGACCCAATCGCAGGGCTACGGCACCCTTTTTGCCAGCGCCCGCGATCCGGTTCTGGCCGAAACCGAAATACCGCTCGATCTGTTCGAAGTCGGGCCGGACGGGCGGCTTTTGCCCTATGTCGACACGCTGCCGCAAGCCACCAGCACCGCCCCCGCTGCGATGTTCCTCGGCGGGCTTGGCCAGCAGCTTTGGTATGCGAACACCGGTTTGGATACCCGCATTAATCTGCCGTCCGGGCTTTGGTATCGGGCCGCCTGCGGCAGCTAGGGCTTGCTCTAATCAACGTGGGTCGTAGCGTAGCATTCAAGATGCGCTACCTACCGTTTCGCCCAATTCGACACGCGTCACATACGACAGCGCCTGCCTGTCCTTTGGCGCGCACTACCGTGCCCACCCAGGCAGGCACTGTCGTGTTCACCGGCCGGCGCGCGGGTGAAAAGCCCCTTGCTCATGGCCTTGCGCCCGTTGACAACCGGACGTGGCGGCTGTCCACTTGGCAACGGCTTTCGTGTCCTCGACCGAGCACATCAGCCAGTTGACACGCTGCGTCAGGTCAATCCTGCGCTGCATCTGGCCTACTGCAAATCCCCAAACGCCCGCTGCATCCGTGCAACGGCATCTACCACCAGCGCGCGCGGCGCGGCGATATTGAACCGCAAGAAGCTTTCCCCCCCAGTGCCGAAACTAGCCCCATGGTTCGTTGCGATCAGCGCGCCCTTTTCGACCCGTGCTGTAAACTCTGCAGGCTCCATCCCGGTGCCGCTGAAATCTACCCAGGCCAGATAGGTTGCCTCCAGCGTCATCGGCGCAATGCCCGGAATCGCCCGCAAGCCCGCGACGAACAGCCGCCGGTTGTCGTCCAGATAGGTCATCAGAGCATCGACCCAGGCCGCGCCTTCGGGCGAATAGGCCGCGCTTACCATATGCATGCCAAACGCGTTGGGAGAAATGCCAAGGGCATTCATCCGCTCCGCGAACCGCGCCCGCAGCGCCGGGTCAGAGATAATGACGTTGCCGACATGCGCGCCCGCGATGTTGAACGTCTTGGTCGTGGCCGTCATCATCACCAGCCGGTCGGCAATGCCGGGTGCCGCCTTTGGCATCACCGTATGGCGCTGACCGGGATAGACCAGATCATGGTGAATCTCGTCCGACACCAGGATCAGGTCATGGCGCAAACAAAACGCCGCCACTTGCTGCAATTCTGCCACCGACCAGACCCGACCACCCGGATTGTGCGGCGAGCACAGGATCAGCATGCTCTCTCGGCCTGTCATCTGTTTGTCCCAGGCGTCGAAATCCATCTCATAGCGCCCGGCGTCGTTCTTCAGCCGGCACTCCACCACCTCACGCCCCGCCGCTTTGGCCACGCGGGCAAAGGCATGGTAAACTGGCGTCATCAGCACCACCGCGTCACCCGGCGCGGTGAACGCGTCGATGCACAGACCCGTGCCGTTCACCAATCCATGCGTGGTGAAAATCTCATTGCGCGCCACCGCCCAGCCATGCCGCGTCTCCATCCACCAGCGGATCGCGTCGAAGTAACGGCTCTCGTCGCCAAAATAGCCGTAAACACCATGCGCCACCATTTTCTCGACCGCCTCCTGCACACAGGCGGGGGGGCTGAACTCCATATCCGCGACCCACATCGCAAGGCCGGTGTCGGCGGGAACGCCGTAAAGCGCCTCCATGTCGTCCCATTTCTTGCAATGGGTGCCGCGGCGGTCAATGGGTCGGTCGAAACTCATGGGTCACATCCTCTTTCGGAACGGGTAGGGTAAGGGCGTCAAAGTGTGGCGCAAGGACCCCGACACCCGGATCGGCTGAAATCAGCACATCGGAAAAACTTACCATATAAAGAATGTATGTTGGAAGGAAGTAATCCAATAATATCATAAAGCGGTAAAACATTCCAATTCATTACTGAAAATGCTCAACTATGTGCCAAATACTAACCCCTGCCGCGCGCCAGTGCGATCATTTTCCCGGTCCGGTTTCGCGCTACCGGTTCGATCTCCCCCGGCGCGGCCATTGCGGGGAAACGGACCTTCCCTTAAATCACACGCATGATACGCCCGATCCTGATCCATCCCGACCCCCGCCTCAAGAAGCTGTGCGAGCCGATCGGCCCTGTCACGGCCGAAATCGGCAAACTGGCCGAGGACATGCTGCAAACCATGTACGACGCCCCCGGCGTTGGCCTCGCCGCCCCGCAGGTGGGCGTGACAAAGCGCCTTCTGGTGATGGATTGCGTCAAGGATCCCGCATTGGTCCCGCGCCCGCTGGCCCTGATCGACCCTGTCATCATCTGGCGGTCCGACGATGTCGCAACCTATGAAGAGGGTTGCCTGTCGATCCCTGACCACTATGCCGAGGTCGAACGTCCCGCTGAGGTGCGCGTACGCTGGACCAGCCTTGACGGTACCGAGCAGGAAGAACAGTTCGCCGGTCTCTGGGCCACCTGCGTGCAGCACGAGATCGACCACCTCGACGGCAAGCTGTTCATCGACTACTTGCGCCCGCTGCGCCGCCAGATGATCACCCGCAAGATGGAAAAGCTGAAGCGCGACCGTGCCCGCGATCCGGGCGCGTTGCGCTGATGCAGCGTCGGCGCGATCCCGGCAGAAACGACCGACCGAGGCAGGGCGCGTGACCGTCCGCCCGGTTCTGCCTTACCCGCATCGCTTGCTGAAAACTGCCGCAGGCCCGGTCGCGGCCGTCACCGACGATATCCGTCAGATCTGGACCGACATGATCGACACGATGGATGCGATGCCCGGTTACGGCCTTGCCGCCCCGCAGATCGGCACCGCCCTTTGCCTTGCCGTGGTCGATTGCTCTGATACCCGTGGTCAGGCTATCCGCATGGCCAATCCGCAGATCCTGCACGCCTCGGGCCAGTTCCGCGAGCATGACGAGGCAAGTCCGAACCTGCCCGGCGTTTCCGCCACCATCCGCCGCCCCCGCGCCGTGACGGTGCGCTATCTCGACTATGCCGGTGCGCTGGTCGAGAAGGATTTCGTCAACCTCTGGGCCACTTCGGTGCAGCATCAGATCGACCATCTGGCAGGCAAGATGTATTTCGACCACCTCTCACCGCTCAAGCGCCGGATGCTGATTTCACGGGCCGCAAAGCTGCGGGTCCGGGCATGAAACTCATCTTCATGGGAACGCCCGAATTTTCGGTTCCGATCCTGCGGGCGCTGGCCGCGCACCATGACATATTGTGCGTCTATTGCCAGCCGCCCCGTCCCGCAGGGCGCGGCAAGAAGGATCGCCCCAGCCCGGTTCAGGCCGCAGCCGAAGCGCTGAACCTTCCCGTCCGCCACCCCACCAGCCTGCGCGATCCGCAGGTGCAGGCCGATTTTGCGGCGCTAAAGGCCGATGTCGCGGTTGTTGTCGCTTATGGCCTGATCCTGCCGCAAGCGGTGCTGGATGCACCCGCGCAGGGCTGCCTCAACATCCACGCCTCATTGCTGCCGCGCTGGCGCGGGGCGGCCCCGATCCATCGCGCCATCCTTGCGGGTGACACGGAAACCGGTGTCTGCATCATGCAGATGGAGGCTGGCCTTGATACCGGCCCGGTCCTGCTGCGCGAGATCACACCCATCGGCCCCGAAGATACCACCGCCGATCTGCACGACCGCCTTTCGGTAATGGGTGCCCGCGAGGTGCTGACGGCGCTTGACCACCTGTCCGATCTTGCGCCACACCCCCAAAGCAACGACGGCATCACCTACGCCGCCAAGATCGACAAGGCAGAGGCGCGTATCGACTGGACTCTGCCCGCAGCACAGGTCGACCGCCAGATCCGTGGCCTGTCGCCCTTTCCCGGCGCATGGTGCGACATCGCTGGCGAACGGGTGAAACTTCTCCGCTCCCGCATAGCAACAGGGCAGGGCGCACCGGGGCAGGTGCTGGGTGGCCTGACCATTGCCTGTGGTGCCGGAGCCGTTGCTGTCACGCTGGCGCAACGCGAGGGAAAACGCCCGATGGACGCTGGCGAATTCCTGCGTGGCTTTGCGCTGCCCAAGTGGCTTGGGTAGGGCGGGGTCTGCCACTTTGGCAAAGCGGCGTACTGCCAAACCGAACGTTTGTTCGTAAAGACTCTTATCCCCAAGTTTTGTTCCCTCTCACCAGAACCCGATGCTGCAAGCGCAGCGCCAATGGGAAGACCGGCGGGGTACCAGTGGCAGCACGCGATAGACTTCCAGCGTGAAGGCGCAAGCCGCAGCGCCGATGGGACGGTTCAGCGAGAAAAACGCTGGGACGCGCCGGACTGGGTAGGTGCGAACGCGCTTGCCTCGGGCAGGCAGGTCCGCCCCGTCTTGCTTTGGGCGAGACGGGAAAACCTGGTATCATGTGCCGCGGGTAGAAAGCACATGGTAGACGGCTCCACCCCCCTAACGCGCCAACCCCGCAGCAATCCCATCCCAGCCGATCAGTTTGAAATTTGTGGTGAAACCCGCGTTCTGATCATCCATCATCACTAGCATTCCCTGCGGAAAGGCGTCCCCCAGCGGCTGTGACACAACTTCCAGTCCGTCCGTTTCGGTCACGCCGTCGACCACGCCGGCGGCAACTTCCACCAATGCCGCACAAGCAGGTTTCGCTTCGCCGTCCAGCTCATAAAGCGCCGCGCGATAGATGCCCTGCGCCGAGGCCACCAGATAGCGCGCATCAGCCCCGTTATAAATCGCCAGCCCTTCAACATCATCTTTCGGCAGACAGTCCGACGGGATCTCGTCCACCGAAAACGCGTCGGGTGCAGCCTCGGGAGACAAAGCGTAGCGCCAGATCCCGGCATCTTCTTCGCCAACATAGATGTGGCCGGCCCGGTCATCCGCAACCATGCCCTCGGGCTGCGTCGCCACCTGCCAGTGGCGCACCAGTGTCAGCGCCAGTTGACCACCCGCATCTTCGATCCGCCATTGCAGCACATGGCCCGACTTGAAGTTCACCAGCGCATAGGTGCCCCCCGCATCCTGTGCCATCGCAAAGCCGTAGATGTAGGTCGTGTCAGGCACCTCGGGCGAGGCGGCCGGGTGGGCAAAGGGGGCTGCCTGCCGGATCGTACCATCAGCCCCGATGACAAAGAACACCATCGCCCCGTCATCACGGCGCGACCCGCCCACCAGCGTCACCGCCTCACCGCCCAGCATGAAGGGGCGCAGGTCGATATTGTTCAGCCGCCCGTCGGGCAGAAAAGCCACCTCGGCGCCGGCCAGGTCATAGGCGTAAAGCCCCGCCGTCTTGTCCGCGCCCAGCACCAGACTTTTCGCCGGATCGGTCGGGTTCACCCAGATCGCCGGATCATCCGCATCGCCCGAGGTGCCAACGGTTTCCGCCGCCGCGGTCACCTTGATCGCCAAAGGCTCTGCCGACGCGGGGACCGCCAGCAGGCACAGAGCCAGCGTCTTAATCGTCCAGTTCATATTCGACCACCGGTACCGTGAACGACAGGATCAACATGTCTGCGTCGCGGGTGGCGGTGACGAACCCGCCGATCATGCCATCGGGGACCAAGCCCTTGTCATCTTTGGTGCCGGTGTCGGTGGTCAGCGTCAGCGTGCCGGTCCAACCTGCAATCTCGTCATTCACAGTGCTTTCAGGCGTCTCCCACTCCAGCGCGGCCTCCAGATTCGACAGCAGGCCCTTGGGGAATTCCTCGCCCTGCAAGAAAAAGTTGGCAGGTAGAGCGTGTTCGGTGAAATCGTGGTTCTCGAACTCCATCTCCAGCGATTTCTCGACGCCACCGATCACGGCTTTCAGCGCCACTTCGAAATCGCCATAGCGCCAAGTCCCGCCCTCGACCGGCAGATATTCGCGTTTGCCGGCGAACTCGGCCACGCCCTCCGCTGAGGCGATGTCAAGATACTGGATATCCACGGCCCGCCCGCCGATCTGGCCCATCGCCACGAAATGCGGCGTCTCTCCCAGCCACTCGATCGGGGCTGTTGCAAGTGTATTGCCTTGAGTTATTGTCTCGTCAGCGGCAAAAACCGGAGTGGCGAGCAGAAAAAGAAGGGCCGTCAGGCGCATGATCTGGTCCTTGAAATGCCTCGGTGCACCGCAAATCTACTCAGGGCAGGTAACGGTGCAGTGACTGCGCGCCTGCTGGCCGGCGCAACAAGGGGAAGCGACACGATGCCACTGGTTTTCCTGATAATAATCGGCGCAGCGGCGGGGTTTCTGGCAACCCGCCTGATGCGGGTCCAGACCGATGTTCCGACGACAATTGCCATCGGTGTATTCGGTGCGCTGATCGGCGGATTCGTGCTGCGATTTTTGGTCATGGTCACTGGCTGGATGGCCGGTTTTGTCGGCGCGCTTCTGGGGGCGCTGCTGCTGATCTGGCTGTGGAAAACCTACGTGTCACGTTGAACCGTGTGCAGCATAGACGCCGCCGTTCAGCCCAGCCGCTTTACGGCATCCTTGATCTTGAAGCTGCGCCCTCCTGCCAGCGCCCAGAGTGACTGCCCTTGCCACGCCGCAAACAGGATCGTTGCCGCCTCGCGCCCTTTTGCTCCGCCGCCAAGCCGCACCGTCAGGCCCGTCTCGACTGCCTCGCGCCAAAGCAAGGCACGCTGGCGCAAGCCCGGATCGCGGAAGTCCGCCCCAAGCAGTGTCAGGTCCGCAGTGTCGGGCGGATCGCCTGACAGCGCCTTCAGGAATTGCGCCGCACCCTTGGCTGAAAGCGGTGCCGCCGCCGCGGCAAGCGCCGTCGCCTCGTCCAGCGCATCCCAGGCTGCCATCAGCGCGGCCCGCAACATCGCGTCGCGCGATCCATAGCGTTGCACCAGCGTCGGTGCCGCAAGTCCGGTCGCCCGAGCCACGGTTGAAAATGCCACAGCCTTTTCGCCGCCCTGCGCCAGAAGCTGGCGGATGGCAGCAAAGATTTCGGTGTCCGGAATGGTTCTTGAACGGCCCATGGTGTAATTATAAACGAATGTTCGTCAAAAGAAAAGCCCTTCGCCCTAACGCTTTGGTGAGTCCGGGCGGGGCGGGCGGGCGCGGTAGACCGGCAGTCGCCAGCCAAACCAAAGGCTGCCTGCCCGCAGCACGAACGTCGCGGCCCCGCAGGCCAGTAGGGCCGCGTCGGTCGGTCCCACCAGACCAACCCCGACCGCAACAACCGCCCCGGCAAACGCCGCGGTGGCGTAAAGTTTGCCCTGTTTCAGCACCAGCGGCACCTCGTTGCACACCACATCGCGCATCAGCCCGCCCATGCACCCGGTAATGATCCCCGAAACCAGCACGACGGGCCAGTCGAAGCCAAGGTGCTGCGCCACGCCCACACCGGCAGGCACCGCGACCGCCAGCGCACAGGCATCCAGCCACAAAAGAGTGCGATAGCGGCTTTCCAACAGATGCGCTGTGAAAAACACCAGCACCGCCGCCAAAGCCGCTGCCGCCAGCAGCGCCGGCGCGGCGACCCAGAACACCTGCCGGTCCAGCAGCAGATCGCGGATCGTACCCCCCCCGACGGCGGTCAGGCAGGCGATAAAGATGAACCCCACGATATCCAGTTGCGACCGGCTTGCCACCAGCGCCCCGGTCAGCGCAAAAACCACGACCGACGCATAGTCCAGCGCGTCGGTCAGCGTGTCACCACTCAGCACCTCGAGCGCCAGATCGGCGGCGGGCGCCATCATGCACTAGCCCGCCCCGGCTTGTATGGGGCCATTCCTGCGCGCGCCAATTCGTCTGCGCGCTCGTTCTCGACATGTCCGGCATGGCCCTTGATCCAGCGCCAGTCCACGCGGTGACGTGCCTGCGCCACATCCAGCCGTTGCCACAAATCGACATTTTTCACCGGCGGCCCTCCGGTCGTGCGCCATCCCTTGCGCTTCCATCCGGCCATCCATTCGGTGATGCCGTTCTTCACATAGGCCGAATCGGTCACCACCGTGATTTCCGAAGGCCGCGCCAGCGCCTCAAGCGCCGCGATGGCCGCCATCAACTCCATCCGGTTGTTTGTGGTCATCGCCTCGCCGCCTGACAGCGTGCGTTCCTTCACCACTGCGCCCTCGTCGCGCGCCAGCATCAGCACCCCCCAGCCGCCGGGGCCGGGGTTGCCCGAACAGGCACCGTCGGTATAGGCAAAAAGCTCTGGCATCAGGTCTCCCACCACAGTCGGGCGCGCGCAGCGACCCGACCTCATATTCTGTCCGCACGCAGCTTTTGCCGTCGCCGGGTCTGCGGGGCTTTGCACGCTAACCGAAAATCGGAACCGCCAGACACACCAGCACGATACAGGTCAGCAAGACCCGCAGTCGCATCCACCACGCCGGGGCCAAGCCTTGCCGCCAGAACAACCAGTCCAGCCCCAGCAGCCCGACAAACCCGGCTGCCAGATAGATCGCTGCCGACACCGGCCCGCCACCCACCAGCAAGAACGCCCACAGCGCGGGGATCACCGACAGGCCATAGCCACTCGCGGCGACCTGCCCGTTGGCCTTGGTGGCAAACCCCCACAGCACACCAGACATAAACGCGAGGATCACCGTACCATATGACAACGACACATAGGGGCCAACGAAGCGCGGTCCCAGCCGGTCGATACCCCAGTCGTTCAGACCGGGGCTGATCTCGCTTAACGCGCCCCACACAAACGGGATCAGACCTGCCAGCCCAAGGTACAGCGCCGCGCGCGGAACTCGCATCATGCCGGTTCGCGCAGCACGCGGGGAACCTTGAATTCCACCGTCTCGACCGCTGTCTCGACCAGTTCCACCACAGTGTCAAACCGCGCGCGAAAGGCGTCCAGCACCTCGTTCACCAGAACTTCGGGCGCGCTTGCCCCTGCCGTCACACCCACCACGCGAATACCGTCCAGCGCGCGCCAGTCGATGTCGGAGGCGCGCTGCACCAGTTGAGCATAGGCGCAACCCGCCGCCCGCCCGACTTCGACAAGCCGCCGCGAGTTCGACGAATTCGGCGCACCGATCACCAGAAGCGCGTCGATCCGCGGGGCAATCGCCTTGACCGCCGCCTGCCGGTTGGTGGTGGCATAACAGATGTCTTCCTTGTGCGGCCCGACAATGGCGGGAAACCGCGCCTGAAGGGCGGCCACGATGCCTGCCGTGTCATCAACGCTTAACGTGGTCTGGGTGATGTAGGCCAGCCGCGCCGGATCATGCACATCCAACCCCGCCACATCTTCGGCCGTTTCCACCAACAGTACGCAGCCGGGGGGCAACTGCCCCATCGTGCCGATGGTTTCAGGATGCCCGTCATGGCCGATCATCACCATCTGCAAGCCAGCGTCATGATGCCGCTCGGCCTCGATATGCACCTTGCTGACGAGGGGGCAGGTCGCATCGACAAACACCATTTCTCGCCGTGCCGCCTCGGCGGGAACCGCTTTTGGTACGCCATGCGCCGAAAAGATCACCGGCCGGTCGGCGGGAATATCGTCAAGCTCTTCGACGAACACCGCACCAAGATCGCGCAGCCCGTCGACGACGAACTTGTTGTGGACGATCTCGTGGCGCACATAAACTGGCGCGCCCCATTTCTCGATCGCCATTTCGACGATCTTTATCGCGCGGTCGACGCCGGCGCAGAACCCGCGCGGGGCGGCAAGAAGTAGGGTCAGGGGGGGCTTTGTCATCCGGGCCTCGGAACACTTTGACCAAGACGTAGGGCCAAGCGGCATCTTCGTCCATCCCCAAGGCTTACAAAGGCGGGGGGCGGACGAAAAAGGCGGCCTGCGCCGCCTTGTCGATTTACTTCACGTCGACCGAGATTTCTTCGCGTTCGGTCACCGGCCGCGGTTCGCGCGGCGGACGGCCGATCACTTCGCGCAACTCGTCCAACTCGATGAAATTGTCGGCCTGACGCCGCAACTCGTCGGCGATCATCGGCGGCTGGCTGCGGATGGTCGATACGACAGACACGCGAACGCCCTGGCGTTGCAGACTTTCGACCAGCGGGCGAAAGTCGCCATCGCCGGAAAACAGCACGATATGGTCGACACGCGATGCAAGTTCCATCGCGTCAACGGCCAACTCGATGTCCATGTTGCCCTTCACCTTACGGCGACCCTGGCTGTCAGTGTATTCCTTGGCCGGCTTGGTAACCATGGTAAAGCCGTTGTAGTGCAGCCAGTCCACCAGCGGGCGGATCGGCGAATATTCGTCATTCTCCAGCAATGCCGTATAGTAAAAAGCACGCAGCAGCTTGCCGCGGCGCATGAACTCCTGACGGAGCAGCTTGTAGTCGATATCGAACCCGAGCGCCTTTGCGGCTGCGTAAAGGTTAGACCCATCGATGAACAGCGCCAGCCGATCATCTTTATAAAACATGTCAGTTCCCCTCAAATATCCGGTACGCAATCGAAATTTCTAACAAATAACAATTTCTGCGACTGAAAATACGACGACGTAGACTTTTGTATATCGTGCAAGATATGGAGTACGACAAGCCTGACTATACGAAAGATTACCATTGGTTGACCCCACAGAAAAGAAAACACTGATCGCCTTGGGCGCAAATCTGCCGAATGGGCAAAACCTTCCGGCGGCAACGCTGTTGCGCGCGCTTGATGACCTTTGCTCTCGGGGTTTGCTTGCTATAATGATCAGCCGTTTTTTCGCGACACCCTGCTTTCCGGCCGGTGCCGGTCCTGACTATGTAAATGCTGCGGCCCTCCTGCACACCCCGGCCGATATGCCCCCAGACACCATTCTGGCAGAACTTCTTGCCGTCGAACTGAGCCACGGGCGCGAACGCAAGCGACGCTGGGGGATGCGGACGCTCGACCTTGATCTGATCGCCTGGGGCGACACCGTGCTGCCCGATCCCGAGACGTGGAACGCCTGGCGCAACCTTGATCCCGCGTTGCAGGCCAGTGCCGCGCCTGATCGCCTTGTGCTGCCCCATCCCCGCCTGCAGGACCGTGCTTTCGTGTTGGCGCCGCTGGCCGATGTGGCCCCCGACTGGCAGCACCCCGTACTTGGCAAGACGGTGGCCCAGATGCTGGCCGCCCTTCCGGATGCCGACCGCGCTGCCGTGACGCCACTTTGAACAGGCCGGATTCCGGGCTTGTCAAGGGTGTTGCGCCCCCTTACAGAGAACGCTTCGTGTCCCCGATCCGAATTGGAGTACCCCATGGCCCGCGTGACGGTCGAAGATTGCGTTGACAAGGTTCCGAACCGGTTCGAACTGGTGATGCTCGCCGCCCACCGGGCGCGCGAGATTCAGGCAGGGTCGCCGATCACGATCGACCGCGACAACGACAAGAACCCGGTCGTGTCGCTGCGCGAGATCGCCGATGAGACACAAGGCGCCGATGCGCTGCGCGAGCGGATGATCGAAAGCCACCAGACCCAGATCGAGGTGGATGAACCCGAAGAAGACCAGATGGCCCTTCTTATGGGCAGCGAAGTTGACCGCCCGATGTCTGACGACATGTCGGAAGAAAAGCTGCTGCGCGCGCTGATGGAAGCGCAGGGCCAGAACTAAGTCCGGAACACCCGGTAGGATGCGGCGAGGATGATCGACGTCGAAGACCTGATCGCCCTCGTCCGCAACTATAACCCGCGCACGAACGAGGATCTGATCCGCCGCGCCTATGACTATGGGCACCTTATGCATGACGGACAAACCCGCCAGTCGGGGGAGCCATATTTCACACATCCTGTGGCTGTTGCCGCCATCCTGACCGAACAGCGGCTAGATGATGCGACCATCGTGACGGCCCTTTTGCACGACACGATCGAAGACACCAAATCTACCTATTCCGAAGTGACGCGCCTCTTTGGCGAAGAAGTCGCGGAGCTGGTTGATGGCGTGACTAAATTGACCAACCTGCAACTTTCCTCGACCCAGTCCAAGCAGGCGGAAAACTTCCGCAAGCTGTTCATGGCGATGTCCAAGGATCTGCGGGTCATTCTGGTCAAGCTTGCCGACCGTCTGCACAACATGCGCACGATCAAAAGCATGAAGGCGGAAAAGCAGGCGCAAAAAGCCCGCGAGACGATGGAAATCTTTGCCCCCCTCGCCGGTCGCATGGGCATGCAGTGGATGCGCGAGGAACTGGAAGACCTGGCCTTCCGCGTGCTGAACCCCGATGCGCGCAATTCCATCATCCGCCGCTTCATAACGCTGCAACGCGAGACCGGCGATGTGGTTCACAAAATCACCGCCGACATCCGGACAGAGCTTGAAAAGGCCCAGATCGAGGCTGATGTTTACGGCCGCGCCAAAAAACCCTACTCCATCTGGCGCAAGATGCAGGAGAAAGACCTCGCCTTTTCCCGCCTGTCCGACATTTACGGATTTCGCGTCATCTGTGCCACCGAACAGGACTGCTACCGCATCCTTGGCGTGATCCACCAACGCTGGCGCGCCGTTCCTGGGCGGTTCAAGGATTACATCAGCCAGCCGAAATCGAACGGCTACCGCTCTATCCACACCACCGTTTCGGGGCGCGACGGCAAACGGGTCGAGGTGCAGATCCGCACCCGCCAGATGCACGAGGTGGCCGAGGCCGGGGTTGCCGCCCACTGGTCCTACCGTGACGGTGTGCGCGCCAAAAACCCCTTCGCCGTCGATCCCGCCAAATGGATCGCGTCGATGACCGAACGGCTGGACGAAGATGACCACGACGAGTTTCTCGAAAACGTCAAGTTGGAGATGGATTCCGATCAGGTCTTCTGCTTCACGCCCAAGGGCGATGTGGTGCAGCTGCCACGGGGGGCCACGCCGCTGGACTATGCCTATGCCATTCACACGCGCATCGGAAACTCCTGCGTTTCCGCCAAGGTCGACGGCATCCGCGTGCCGCTCTGGACACGGCTGAAGAACGGCCAGTCGGTGGAGATCATCACCGCCGAGGGCCAGATGCCGCAGGCAAGCTGGATCGACATTGTCACCACCGGCCGCGCCAAGGCCGCGATCCGCAAATCCCTCCGCGAAGAAGACCGGGGCCGGTTCGTCAAGCTGGGCTATGAACTGGCTCGCGCCGCGTTCGACCACATCGGCAAGAAAGCCACCGACAAGGCGCTGCGAACGGCGGCCAAGACCCTTGGCCTTGCCGATGAACAAGACCTTTTGGCACGACTGGGAAGTGCAGAACTGACCGCGCGGCGCGTGGTGGCAAGCCTTTATCCCGAACTGGTACAGGCCACCACGGATGAGGTCGATACCCGGCGCCCCGTCGTCGGCCTGCCCGCCGATCAGAATTTCCACCGTGCCGGATGCTGCCAGCCGGTTCCGGGCGAACGCATCGTCGGTATCACCTATCGCGGCACCGGCGTCATCATCCACGCCATCGACTGCCCTGCGCTGGAAGAATTCGAGGAGCAGCCGGCCCGCTGGATCGATCTGCACTGGCATGCGGGCCGCCATGCACCGGTCCACACTGTCAGCCTCGAAATAACCATTTCCAACGATGCCGGTGTTCTGGGCCGCATCTGCACCTTGATCGGAGAGCAGAAAGCCAACATATCCGACTTGCGTTTTGCCGATCGCAAGCCCGACTTCTACCGGGTGATCGTCGATGTCGATCTGCGCGATGTGGAACATCTGCACATGGTCATGACCGCACTCGAGGCTGAAACCGATGTCGCGCAGATCGCGCGATTGCGGGATCTCGGCAAAAAGCCCTGATCGGGCAAAAAGGGGCTGCGGCGTGGTTTTCAAACGGCGAAACCGGCGGACGATACTGGAGTGGATGCAGGAGTTCGTCTATCCGCGCGGCGGTTTCCGGCGCGCAGCACAGTATCTTACCTACCGCCTGCGTCGCCTGCCGGATGAGCCGCACCGTATCGCGCGCGGCGTGTTTGCCGGCGTGTTCGTCTCCTTCACCCCGCTGTTCGGATTTCATTTCCTGTCGGCGGCGGGCCTTGCTTGGCTGATGCGCGGCAACATCCTTGCCGCCCTGCTGGCCACCTTCATCGGCAATCCGCTGACCACGCCGTTCATCGCGCTCAGTTCGGTGGAACTTGGCCACTGGATGACCGGCATAGATGCGCCGCTGGATTTCGTGTCGATCGTTGCCGCCTTTTCCGATGCCGGAGTGGAAATCTGGCAGAACATTCGCGCGATCTTTACTGCCGATCCGACCGACTGGAGCAGGCTCGGCACCTTTTTTCACTACATTTACTGGCCTTACCTGGTCGGAGGAATCCTGCCCGGCCTTGTAGTCAGCACGCTGTTTTACTGGGCTGCGATCCCGCTCGTAAGAACGTATCAGAAAATCCGTGCGACCACGCTGCGAGATCGGGTCGAAAAGCGGCGCGTGTTGAAAACGGCCGTGCTGGCGGCGGACAAAAGGGCGCGGGTATCGCGGCTGATCGGGGATGACGGCGGGCCCCGCGCGCCTTAGATTAACTGACATCGCACCCCGTGGCACGGCGCGGTACAGAAACAAACCTGACGGCAGGAGAGCGGCATGACACCACAAGGGCGGATCAGGCTGGGCGTGAACATCGACCATGTGGCAACCGTGCGCAATGCGCGCGGCTCGGCTTATCCCGATCCCCTGCGTGCGGCCTTGCTGGCACAGGCGGCGGGCGCCGACGGCATCACCGCCCACCTGCGTGAAGACCGCCGCCATATCCGCGACGCCGATATCGAGGCGCTAGTGGCCGGGCTGACGGTGCCACTGAACTTCGAATGTGCCGCGACACCGGAAATGCAGGCAATCGCCCTGCGCCACCGCCCCCATGCCGTCTGCCTCGTGCCGGAAAAGCGCGAGGAACGCACCACAGAAGGCGGGCTTGACGTGGCGGGCGACGACAACCGGCTTGCCGATTTCATTGCCCCCTTGCGCGCCGCGGGCTGCCGCGTGTCGCTGTTCATCGGCCACGATCCGCGCCAGATCGAGGCTTCGGCCCGTATCGGTGCCGCTGTGGTGGAACTTCACGCCGGCCTCTACTGCGATCTTGACGCCGAAGGGCGCCTGGCCGCGCGGGATGCCGAGCTTGAGGCGCTGCGCGACGCCTCTGCTTATGCCCATTCCCTTGGGCTTGAGGTGCATGTCGGCCACGGCCTGACTTTCGGCAATGTCGGGCCGGTTGCTGCCTTCCCCGAGGTGATGGAGTTGAACATTGGCCACTTCCTGATCGGCGAGGCGATCTTCATGGGCCTCGCCCCCGCCATCACCGAAATGCGCCGTCTGATGGACGCGGCGCGCAATGGCTGAGCATTTTGCCGGCATATGAGAGCCAAATGGAAAGTATCTGCTTTGCACATGCTTTGCCAAACGGTCACGGCTTCCCCGGTATCAGCGTGACCCAAGACTTTTCGAAAAGTCTTGGCAAAATCCTTCAAAGGATTTTGTCCCCCTCCCGAAAGCGCCTGGCATGATCCTCGGCATCGGCACCGACCTGTGCAACATCGAGCGGATCGAGGCCACGCTGGCGCGGTTTGGCGACCGGTTCCGCAATCGCGTTTTCACCGAGCGTGAACAGGCCAAGGCCGAAAACCGCAAGGATGTGGCGGGAACCTATGCCAAGAGATGGGCCGCGAAAGAGGCCTGTTCCAAGGCGCTCGGCACCGGTCTGCGGATGGGAATATCGTGGAAAGACATGAGCGTCAGCAACCTGCGCTCGGGTCAGCCGGTGATGCATGTCGCCGGTTGGGCCGCCGAACGCCTGGCTGCGATGACCCCCCCCGGACATGTGGCGGTGATCCACGTTACCCTGACCGATGATCACCCCTGGGCGCAGGCCTTTGTCGTGATCGAAGCGCGCCCCTGCGCCCCGCCCGCTGCTTGACTCCCGCGCACCGGGCGCGCATGTAGCTCCGAATTCGAAAAGAGGCAGGAAAATATGGCGACCAAGGCCAAGACCGACGGTGGCATTGTCGAAACCGTCAAGACCATCGTCTATGCCCTTCTGATCGCCGGCGTCTTTCGTACGCTGTTCTTCCAGCCGTTCTGGATCCCGTCAGGCTCGATGAAGGATACCTTGCTGGTTGGCGACTTTTTGTTCGTGAACAAGATGGCTTACGGGTATTCGCAGTTTTCCTGCCCGTTCGGTATCTGTCCGATTTCGGGCCGCCTTTTTGGCTGGGATCCGGTTCGTGGCGATGTCGTCGTGTTTCGCCATCCGGTCAATGGGTCCGATTTCATCAAGCGCCTGGTCGGTCTGCCGGGCGATACTGTTCAGGTCAAGAACGGCGTTCTGTTCCTGAACGGCACCGAAGTGCCGCAAACTCCCAACGGCGTATTCGAGGAGGTTTTCGAACCCCAGGGTCCGATGGGCCAGTACCCGCGCTGCGAAGCCGGCCCCGTCGGCGAGGGCGGAGCCTGCACTTCCAGCCGCTTTACCGAAACACTGCCGGGCGGCCGCCAGCACAGTATCTTGAACATTGATACCAACGGTTTCGCTGACAACACCGATATCTTCACTGTGCCGGAAAGTCACTATTTCTTCATGGGTGACAACCGCGACAACAGCCAGGACAGCCGCTTTGGTCAGGCCGTCGGCGGTGTCGGCTTCGTACCGGCGGAATATCTGATCGGCCGCGCCGACCGGATCATGTTTTCGTCCGCAGGCCGCTCGATGCTGTATTTCTGGACCTGGCGTTCGGACCGCTTCTTCAAGGCGGTGGAGTGAAGCTGGGGGCCGATCTTCGGGCCTTTGCGGCCGGTATCGGGTATGATTTCCGCATCCCCGATCTGCTGCTGCGCGCGGTCACCCATGCCTCGATCTCGGCCCCCACGCGGCCCGACAACCAGCGGCTGGAGTTTCTGGGCGACCGCGTTCTGGGCCTCGTGATGGCCGAGGCGCTGCTGACCGCCGACCCCGCGGCGTCCGAAGGGCAGCTTGCCCCCCGCTTTAACGCCTTGGTTCGCAAGGAAACCTGCGCCGATGTCGCGCGAGAGATCGGTCTGGGCGAGGTTCTGAAGCTGGGCCGGTCCGAAATGATGTCGGGCGGGCGGCGCAAGGATGCGCTCTTGGGCGACGCGATGGAGGCGGTGATTGCCGCCGTATATCTGGACGGTGGGTTCGAGGCGGCTCAGGGGCTTGTGTTGCGCCTCTGGGCCGACCGGATCGGCGCCGTCGATGCCGACAGCCGCGATGCCAAAACGGCGTTGCAGGAATGGGCACAGGCGCGCGGCCTGCCGCCCCCGGCCTATGACGAAGAAAGCCGCGAAGGCCCTGATCATCAGCCGGTCTTTACCGTTGCCGTGCGGCTGGAAAACGGCCAGGCGGAACGGGCCGCAGCAGGAACGAAGCGGCAAGCGGAACAGGCGGCGGCAAAGGCCTTGCTCGCCCGGATGGAGGCGGAAGAATGACCGGTTCACCAACAGGCACACGGGCGGGCTTTGTCGCCCTGATCGGCGAGCCGAATGCCGGAAAATCCACTCTTCTTAACCGGATGGTCGGGGCCAAGGTGTCGATTGTCACGCACAAGGTGCAAACCACGCGCACCCGCATCCGCGGTATTGCAATGCAAGGGCAAAGCCAGATCGTCTTTGTCGACACGCCCGGCCTGTTCAAGCCGCGCCGCCGGCTGGACCGCGCAATGGTCGCCGCCGCCTGGGGCGGGGCCGCCGATGCCGATATCATCGTGCTGATGGTCGAGGCGCATCGTGGCATGACCGCCGGGGTCGCACGTATCATCGACACCATGCGCGACCGCATCCCGCAGGGTCAGCGCGTGGCATTGGCCATCAACAAGATCGACCGGGTGCGCGCCGAAGTGCTGCTGGCCTTGACGGAAAAGCTGAATGAAGCATTTCCGTTTGTGAATACCTTCATGATCTCGGCCGAAAAAGGCTATGGCGTGACCGATCTCAAGGAATGGCTGGCTGGGGAATTGCCCGAAGGCCCGTGGTTCTATCCCGAGGACCAGATTGCCGATCTGCCGATGCGAATGATCGCTTCCGAAATCACCCGCGAAAAGCTTACCCTGCGCCTGCACGAAGAATTGCCTTACCAGTTGACGGTTGAAACCGAGAACTGGGAAGACAAACCCGATGGCTCGACCAAGATCGACCAGCTGATTTTCGTGGCCCGCGATGGACACAAGGGTATCGTCCTCGGCAACAAGGGCGAAACGATCAAGGCCATCGGCACTGCCGCACGGGCCGAGTTGATGACCTTTCTTGAACGCCCGGTGCATCTGTTCCTGCAGGTCAAGGTGCGGCCCGGCTGGCTGGAAGAGAAGGAACGCTTCACCGAAATGGGGCTTGATTTCAAGGATGGCGACTAGGGGTGCATTGCCCGCAGGCTTGGGTTGGATGGCAGGCTTTGGAGCCTCTGGCGGGGATATTTGCAGACAGAAAATCGGGCTTTTGGCGGTCACCGTGATGAGGCGGAGCGCATTGTGACGCCCCGTCTGACAGCCGAGTTCTGGGTGCATGCCTATCTTGCGCGGCTTCGGGTGGCGGATATTGCGACCTATGTGATCGCGCGCGGCGATGCCACTGCAGGGGCGGTTCTGGTGAAGCTTGCGACGCTGGACGGGCGAGCGAAGGCGTTTCAGCGGTCGTTCGATCTGATGACCGGCGACCGGGTCTGGGTCGTGCTGGCCGAAGGGGATGAGGCGGCGGTGGATGCGTCCGTGGCCCGGCAGCGCGGGTTCGATCCCGATCTGTGGGTGATCGAGATTGAGGATCGGGCCGGGCGGACCCTGCTGGACGAGGATGGATTGGCGTGAAAAGGCGCTTGGCCGGGGTCTTGTGGCCAGTCGCCGCGCGTGAATACTGACGCTATGGAATGGCGCGATCAGGGGGCGCTTCTGGCCGTGCGGCGGCATGGCGAGAGTGCGGCGATCATCGAGGTGTTCACCGCCGGGCATGGCCGCCATGTCGGCGTTGTCCGGGGCGGCGCCTCGCGCAAGGTCACGCCGATCCTGCAACCCGGCGCGCAACTGGACGTCACCTGGCGGGCGCGGCTTGACGCCCATATCGGGGCCTTTACCGTCGAGCCGCTCCGCTCGCGTGCGGGGTTGATGGGCGACCGCGCGGCACTGGCGGCGCTGAACGCCATCTGTGCGCTGCTGTCGCACACCCTGCCGGAACGCGAGGCCCATCCGGCGCTTTATCCTGCGACCGTGGCCCTGCTTGATTCGCTGGAAAGCGGCGACTGGGCGCTGCGCTATCTGCGGTGGGAGGTGCTGCTGCTGGAGGAGTTGGGCTTTGGGCTTGACCTGTCGGTCTGTGCCGTGACCGGTACGACCGCCGATCTGGCCTATGTCTCGCCCCGCACCGGGCGCGCGGTCAGCCGCGCAGGTGCGGGTGACTTGGCGGCGCAATTGCTGGTGCTGCCGCCCTGTCTGCTGGGCGGGGTCACTGATGCGGCAGGGTTGGCCGCCGGATTGCGCCTGACCGGGCATTTCCTGACGCGCGAAACGGCAACCGCCCCCGGCACACGCCCACTGCCCGAAGCGCGGGCGCGGCTGATTGAGGTCCTGGCGAAACACGGATAAGGCGACGGTTTCCCTTGCGCCGGGGCTGGATTTGGCCGCCCCGCACGCGATGTCGCCGATACACCATGCCGGAAAAAGCGCGCGCGGCGGAAACCTGCGGCGCAATGTCGCGCGTGGCGCAGACGCGGTATCGCGGCGCAGCGCCAATGAGGCAGCGTGCATGACTGCGGGCAACAATCGTCTGAACACTTGCGCGACCCTTCAAACCTCCGGGCGTCATGGCTACCAAATACATCCCCCTGTTCCTGCGCCATTCCCCCACTCCACGGGTCGAGGCCTTCGCCCTGCTGGCGGGGCTGGAGGCCGGAGTGCGCGGTATCCTGATCTCGGTCATGCCGCTAGTGCTTTACGAGGCGGTGCAGGATGCTGCCATCGTCTCGCGGATCTATTTCATGATCGGCATCGCATCGCTTTTGTGGGGGCTGATGGTGCCCTGGGCCACCCGGCATGTGCCGCGCCGCTGGATGTATACGCTTGGCACGCTGCTATATCTGGTGGGCATGGTGCTGGCGCTGACCGGCAGCCCCACCGCCGTAGCCTTTGCGATTCTGGTCAATTCGCTGGCGACGGTGACGATCTTTGTCTGCCTCAACGCCTACGTGCTGGATTATATTACCCGCGCGCAGTTGGGGCAAAGTGCGTCGCTTCAAATGCTCTATGCAGCGATCTTCTGGGCTGTCGGCCCGATGCTGGGGGTCTGGTTACGGACCATCTGGGCACCGGCACCGTTCCTGGTGGCGGGTGGCTTTGCGACTGCGCTGCTGGCGACGTTCTGGATCCTGCGGCTGGGCAATGGCAAGCAGATCGCGCGGGCGAAAGGCCCGGCACTGAACCCGCTGGCCTATCTCGCGCGGTTCTTCCGTCAGCCAAGACTGATCGCGGGCTGGTTGTTCGCTTGTATCCGATCCTGCGGCTGGTGGGTTTATGTGGTGTATCTGCCGATCTTCTGCATCGAATCCGGTCTGGGCGACAAGGTTGGCGGCATTGCCCTGTCGTTGACCAATGCTCTGCTGTTCTGCACGCCGCTGCTTTTGCGGTTCGTCCTGCGCGTGTCGGTACGCCGCGCGGTCTGGGCGGGGTTCGTCTATGGCGGGGTGCTGTTCACGCTGGCGGGCCTGGCCTCGGCGCTGCCATGGGCGACCGTGGGGCTGATGCTGGTGGGGTCGGTCAGCCTTGTGCTGCTGGATGTCGCGGGCGGGTTGCCCTTCCTGATGGCCGTGAAGCCGTCAGAGCGCACCGAGATGGCGGCAGTCTATTCCAGCTTCCGCGATGTCTCGGGTATCCTGACACCGGGTGTGGCCTGGCTGGTCCTGCTGGTCGCCCCGGTGGCGGGGGTGTTCGTGGCGGCGGGCGCTGGCATGGGCGTGGCTGCAGGCATCGCCGCCCGCCTGCACCCGCGCCTTGGTGCGCCGCGCCCGCCGCGCGGGTTGGCGCTGCCGGGGGAATAGCCGTCAGTCCAGTAGACGCCGCGCGATCACCTGCGCCTGAATTTCCGCCGCCCCTTCGAAGATGTTCAGGATGCGCGCATCGCAGAGGATGCGGCTGATCTGGTATTCCAGCGCAAAGCCGTTGCCGCCGTGAATCTGCAACGCATTGTCGGCACTGGCCCACGCCACGCGCGCGCCCAGCAGCTTGGCCATGCCCGCCTCAAGATCGCAGCGCTTGTCATGGTCTTTCTGCCATGCGCTGAAATAGGTCAGCTGCCGCGCGATCATGATCTCCACCGCCATCATCGCCAGCTTTCCCGCCACGCGCGGAAACTCGATCAGGGCCTTGCCGAACTGCTTGCGGTCGGTCGCGTATTGCATCCCCACCTCCAGCGCGTTCTGCGCCACACCCACCGCGCGGGCGGCGGTCTGGATGCGGGCAGACTCGAACGTCTGCATCAACTGCTTGAAGCCCTGACCCTCCACCCCGCCCAGCAGGTTTTCCGCTTTTACCTTGAAGCCGTCAAAGGCCAGCTCGTATTCCTTCATGCCGCGGTAGCCCAGCACCTCGATCTCGCCGCCCGTCATGCCGGGCGTCGGGAACGGGTCTGGATCGGTGCCCGGGGTCTTTTCGGCCAGAAACATCGACAACCCGCGATAATCGGTAGTCGCGGGGTCGGTGCGCGCCATCAGCGTCATTACATGGGTGCGCGCGGCATGGGTGATCCAGGTCTTGTTGCCGGTCACCTCGTAGTCGTCGCCCACCCGCACCGCACGGGTCCGTAGGCTGCCAAGGTCCGACCCGGTATTCGGCTCGGTAAAGACGGCCGTCGGAAGAATCTCAGCTGACGCCAGTTTGGGCAGCCAATGCGCCTTCTGCTCCGCCGTGCCGCCGCACAGGATCAACTCTGCGGCAATCTCGCTCCGTGTCGCCAGTGATCCCACGCCGATATAGCCGCGCGACAATTCCTCGGACACCACCACCATGCTGGCCTTCGAAAGGCCGAACCCGCCGAATTCTTCGGGAATTGTCAGCCCGAACACCCCCATTTCGGCCAGCTGTTCGATGATCTCCATCGGGATCAACTCATCGCGCAGATGCCAGCCGTGGGCGTGCGGCGCGACCTGTTCGTCCGAAAACCGGCGGAACTGGTCGCGGATCATTTCAAGTTCATCGTCAAGGCCGGTCACGCCAAAGGTTGCCCGGCCTTGATTTTCGCGCATCAGCTGCACCAGCCGCATCCGTGCCGCCGCCGTATTGCCATCGGCAATCAGGCGCGCCGCTGCCGCCCCTGCCGCGTGCAGGATCAGCCCCAGATCCTGCAGGCGGGCAATCTCGCCCTGGCTCATTGGGATGCCGCCCCGGATCTGGCTCAGGTATTCGCCAAACCCGATCTGCAGAAGCAGCGCTTCCATCTCGCCGAACTTGCCTTCGTCGTTGATCCGCCCCGCCCAAGCGCGCATCTGGCGCAGCGACTCGGTGTATGTGGCAAGCCAGGCAAGCGTGTGGGCAGCGAACTGATGCTCTTCCAGCGCGGCCGCGCTTATCTTGCCTCCGACCGTCACCTGCGCCCGAAGTGCCTCGCGACCTTTGGAAAACAGCGCCTCAACCTCGGGCAGCGCCTCGGCTGTCAGCGTCAGCAGATTAGCCAGAACGGGCGAATGCGAAAGGGTCTGTCCGTCATGGGCCATGGCACGTCTCCGGGGATGTGGTTGGAACACGATCTAGGGCGTTTGAATTCATGGGGCAACAAAAATACTCCAAGTAACGCCTTAACGAATGAAAGTGTCGCAGCCATTCGTGGCCTGTCGCCCCGAGAATTTCTTTTCGGTCCAACTACTCTGGGATTCTGAGCGGTCTGAAAGCCTCCAGTAGAGGTTCTCAGCGAAGAACGCGCGGCCCGTGGCCGGTGCTGGGGGGGCAAAGCCCCCGGCGCGCTCCACGACCTCAGCCGATGGCTGCTGCGCGCACGTCCGCGTCGATATGGCCAAGGTACTGCCCGAAGTTATCCGCGAACATTCCCACCAGCTTTACCGCCGCGGCATCATAAGCCACCCCATCCGCCCAGGTTCCGCGCGGATCAAGCAAGGCAGCATCCACCCCCGGCACTGTCACCGGCACCTCAAATCCGAAATTCGGATCGCGCCGGAACGCCCCACCCGAGAGCGAGCCATCCAGCGCCGCCGTCAAAAGCGCCCGTGTGGCCTTGATTGGCATCCGCCGACCATTGCCATAAGCGCCCCCGGTCCACCCGGTGTTCACCAGCCAGCAGGTGGCTCCGTGCTTGGCAATCTTGGCTTGCAGCAGCTTGCCGTAAACCTCTGGCCTGCGCGGCATGAAGGGTGCGCCGAAACAGGTAGAAAATGTCGGCTGCGGTTCGGTCACGCCTTGCTCTGTCCCCGCCACTTTCGATGTGAACCCCGACAGAAAGTGATACATTGCCTGTGCCGGTGTCAGTCGTGCAATCGGCGGCAGCACACCGAAAGCATCGCAAGTTAACATGATGATGTTTTTCGGATGCCCGCCAAGGCCGCTCGCCGAAGCGTTCGAGATATACTCCAGAGGATAGGCGCAACGCGTGTTCGCGGTCAGGCTGTCATCGGCAAAGTCGATCACCAGCGTCACCGGGTCAAAGACGGTATTCTCCACAACGGTGCCGAAGCGGTGGGTGGTGGCGTAAATCGCAGGCTCTGCCTCGGGCGACAGGTTGATCGTCTTGGCATAGCAGCCGCCTTCAAAGTTGAAGGTTCCCCGGTCCGACCAGCCATGTTCGTCATCCCCGATCAGCACGCGTGCCGGGTCGGCGGAAAGCGTGGTCTTGCCGGTTCCGGACAGGCCAAAGAAAACGGCGGTATCCACGGGATTGCCCGGTGCGTGGTTGGCCGAGCAATGCATCGGCATGATGCCTTTTTCCGGCAGCAGGTAGTTCAGCAGGGTGAAGATGGATTTCTTGTTCTCGCCCGCATAGGCGGTCCCTGCGATCAAGATCAGTTTACGGTCGAAATGGAAGGTGATGATCGTTCCGGACCGGCAATCATGCCGCGCTGGATCGGCCTTGAAGGACGGGCAGTTGATGATCGTCCAGTCGGGGATGAACCCGTCCAGTTCGGTCGCCTCGGGGCGGCGCAGCAGATGGCGGATGAACAGCCCGTGCCAAGCAAGTTCGGTGACGACCCGGACATCAAGGCGATGCGCAGGATCTGCGCCGGCGAACAGGTCCTGAACGAAATAGTCGCGGCCCTGCATATGGGCCAGCATGTCGGTGTAGAGCGTCTCGAACCCTTCGGGCGACTGGGCCGCGTTGTTTTCCCACCAGATCGTGTTTTCGACCGACGATGTGCGGACGACATGCTTGTCCTTTGGCGAGCGCCCGGTATGGCTGCCTGTCGAGACAAGAAAAGCACCGCCTTTGCCAAGCTGACCTTCGCCGTGCTGTATGGCTGCGGTCATCAGCGCCGGTTCAGTCAGATTGTAGTGAACCGTTCCCAGTCCGGTTATGCCTTGCTCGTCCAGCCTTTGGGCCGGGTTCACGCGTCCTGTGATCATCCTGCAAGCTCCCGTTGCCGCATCGCGCGGCGGGCTTTCGTGGCGGTTGCCGGCGCCCTGGGCCAAGAGGGTTGACCGACACGCAGCCCGACGGGACGCGCAACAATATTATAACACGCCGCATTCCGCTTGTAACAGGACGCAATCGAAGGGTTAGCGCAACCAACGTCAAGTTCGCGACACAATCACCCTTCACTGAGGCAAATTAGTCGAACCTTTGCGATTTTCGCGTTTTCTCTGGGCCGCCTGGCGGGATGATTCGCAGTTAACTGTTGCGTACGGACGAAGAATACCGATCATGGTCGAAAAAATAGCAGAATGGGCAGAACAGGATTATGCAGATGTCAAGGATAGCTCTTGTAGACGACGACAGGAATATCCTGACGTCTGTCGCGATGACACTAGAAGCCGAAGGCTTCGAGGTTGAAACCTATAATGATGGTCAGTCGGCGCTGGATGCCTTCAACCGGCGGATGCCGGATATGGCCGTGCTCGATATAAAGATGCCACGCATGGATGGGATGGACCTGTTGCAACGCCTGCGCCAGAAGTCGTCGATGCCGGTGATCTTTCTCACCTCGAAAGACGATGAGATCGACGAGGTTCTGGGTCTGCGCATGGGTGCCGACGATTATGTGAAAAAGCCCTTCTCGCAGCGCCTTCTGGTCGAACGCATCCGCGCCCTTCTGCGCCGCCAAGAGGCTATTGCCACCGGTGAGGTCGCCGTTACCGAAGAAACCAAGATCATGGAACGCGGCGCCCTTCGCATGGACCCGCTGCGTCACTCTGTGGCCTGGAAGGGCCAGGAAGTTGCCCTGACCGTAACTGAGTTCCTGCTGCTTCAGGCCCTGGCGCAACGCCCCGGCTTCGTGAAAAGCCGCGACCAACTGATGGATGTGGCCTATGACGATCAGGTCTATGTCGATGACCGCACCATCGACAGCCACATCAAGCGCCTTCGCAAGAAGATGCGCAGTGTTGACAATGACTTTTCGGCGATCGAGACGCTCTACGGTATCGGCTATCGCTACAACGAGGAATGACGGCCCTGCCACGTTCGGGTTCTGGTAAAACTCCGGCCGCAAGGAACGGAGATGTGTTGTTGGGCGAAGATTGGGTCTCGCCCGAGACATTGGCTGATGATGCCTTAAGCAAGGATCGCGGGCGGCGCGGTATCGTATCGCTGAACCGATCGCCCCTTGCCCGCAAGATCATCGTGTTCAATCTGCTTGCACTGGTGATCCTGGTGTCGGGCGTGCTGTTCATGAACCCGTTCCGCGACAGCCTGGTGTTGCAACGCGAAGACGGGTTGGTAACCGAGGCACAACTGATCGCCAAGGTGTTCGAGGCGCAACTTGCCCGCACGGGCGATGCCACCATGGTGGCGGGCAGCGACAGTGATATTGCGGCAACGCTTGCGGCTCTTGATATTGCGCCGGGCGTCGAGGTGTTCGTGTTCGACCCGGCGGGTGCTGCGATTGCATCAAAAGTGGGTGGTCCGGTAACCGATGCGGTACTGCCCGGCAACGACCGCTCCACGATCATTACCGATTTCCTGAATACCGTCTGGGATATCGTCTCGATCATACTGACCGTTGGCCAACCCGAACCGCAAAAAGTTGACGCCGAAAGTCTGGCCCGCGCCCTGTTTGCCGAGGCGCAAGCCGGCGGCACAGGCGTGAACACCGGCCGAGACCTTGCGACGGGGGCAGCGATATTTTCGGTGGCCACACCCGTCAAGCGCGGCGATGAAGTGCTGGGAGTGGTGGCACTAACCTCTGCCGCGGGCGAAATTGACCGACTTGTGCGGATCGAGCGTGAGCAGGTGCTGCAAATGTTCATCATCGCCCTGCTGGTGTCGATTGGCCTCAGCCTTGTTCTGGCTTCGACCATTGCCAATCCACTGTCCGATCTTGCCGCCGCTGCCGAGCTTGGCCGTGACCGCAACGCGCGCAAGATGGCCCCCGGCCGCGTCCGCATCCCTGATCTGGCCGCCCGACCCGATGAAATCGGACGTCTGTCAGTTGCGATGCGGGGCATGGTGGCCGCCCTTTATGACCGCATTGACGCGAATGAACAGTTCGCCGCCGACGTGGCGCATGAAATCAAGAACCCGCTCGCTTCGCTGCGTTCTGCCGTCGGCACCATGCGCTTTGCCAAGCGAGAAGATCAGCGCGAAAAGCTGCTCGATGTGATCGAGCATGACGTGCGCCGCCTCGACCGGCTGGTCAGTGACATTTCCAACGCCTCGCGGCTGGACAGCGAACTGGTCAAGGAAGAGGAAGCATCCTTCGACATGCTCAAGACCCTGTCGAACCTGTCCGAGTTTCTGGGCAAGCAGGCGGCTGAAAAGGGTGTTGATTTCATTTCCGATCTGCCGCCCGAGCCGATTGTGACCCAAGGTCTGGAGGCGCGGCTGGCGCAGGTTTTCGTGAATCTGATCACCAACGCGATATCCTTTTGCGAAGAAGGCGACGCGGTCCGCGTCTGGGCGCGCCAGCGCGAAAACCGGGTGCTGGTGGTGGTCGAGGATACTGGACCGGGCATACCGGAAGAGGCACTGGGCAAGATCTTCAAGCGCTTTTATTCCGAACGCCCTGCGGGCCAATTCGGCAATCACTCGGGTCTGGGGCTTGCGATCTCCAAGCAGATCGTCGAGGCGCATGGCGGCGTGATCTGGGCCGAGAACATCCGACCGACCCATGCCGACGTCACGTCGGAACCGCTGGGCGCGCGCTTTGTGGTGGGCCTGCCGGTGTGACAGCCCCGCCGCCCCTGCTGCTGCATGCGACCTGCGTTGCCGTAGACGGGCGCGGCTTGTTGATCATGGGGCCGTCCGGGTCGGGAAAGTCGCTGCTTGCCATCCAGATGATGGCGTTGGGCGCGCGGCTGGTGGCCGACGATCAGGTGCATCTGTCGCTGCAGAACGGCGTCCTGACCGCGCGCTGCCCCGCCGCCCTGTCGGGGCTGATCGAGGCGCGGGGCCTCGGCCTGTTGCATGCCAAACCTCTGCCCGAGGCCCCGGTGCATCTGGCGGTGGAACTTGGCCAATCCGATCCGTCGCGCCTGCCGGACCACCACGGGATCGTGTTCCTTGACCAGCGGATCGACCTTGTGCGGGCGGCACCAAGTGCCCATCTTCCTGCCGCACTCCTGCTGTATCTGCGCGGCGGGCGGGTTGCGTGAAAGCGGATGTACCAATGAACGGCGAGACGGAAAACCGGATCGGCACGACGGAACATCGCCTGCTGCTGGTCACCGGCCCGTCCGGTGCCGGGCGCAGCACCGCGATCCATGCGCTCGAAGACATCGGGTACGAGGTGATCGACAACCTACCGCTATCGCTGGTGCCGCGGCTGATCGACGGGCCGCCCCTTGGCCGCCCGCTGGCTCTGGGCCTTGATGTGCGCAACCGTGATTTCAATGCAACTGCGCTGATCGAACTGATCGATGTGCTGACCCGCGATCCGCGTGTGACACCCGAGGTGCTGTATCTGGATTGCGCGCCCGAAGAACTCAGCCGCCGCTACAGCCAGACCCGCCGCCGCCACCCTCTCGCCCCCGCCGAAACCGCGTCGGAAGGGATCGAGCGCGAGATCGACCTGCTGGTGCCGGTGCGGGTGCGCGCCGACCATCTGATCGATACGACCGAGATGAGCCCGCATGACCTGAAAGCGGAAATCGGCAAGTGGTATGGCCGCACGCAGACCGCGCGCCTTGCGGTATCGTTGCAGTCGTTTTCCTACAAGCGCGGGGTGCCGCGCGGTGTGGATACCATTTTTGATTGCCGGTTTCTGAAAAACCCCTACTGGACACCGGCGTTGCGCCCGCTGGACGGGCGCGATCCGGCGGTGGCCGCGCATATCGCCGATGACCCACTCTTCGCGCCGTTCTTCCAGAAGTTGACAGAACTTGTTCTGCTTCTCCTTCCGGCCCATGTCGCCGAGGGCAAGGCGCATCTGACCATCGGCTTCGGCTGCACGGGTGGGCAACATCGGTCTGTTGCAGTTGCAGCAAAATTGGGCAATGTGCTTGCAGAGGCTGGCTGGCCAGTGGCATTGCGCCACCGCGAGCTGGAACGCAGGGCGGCGGGATCGCCCGGTACGGGGCAAGGGTGATCGGCGCGTGATCGGTATCGTGATCGTCGCACATGGCGGGTTGGCGCGGGAATATCTTTCCGCCGTTGAACATGTGGTCGGCAAACAAGACGGAATGCGGGCAATCTCGATCGAGGACGATCATGACCGCTCGGCCAAACAGATCGAGATTTGTGCCGCAGCCGACGATGTCGATGCCGGTGATGGTGTGGTGGTGGTTACGGACATGTTCGGCGGGTCGCCGTCGAACTTGTCGCTTCGGGCCTGTGTGGCCACCGACCGGCGCATCATTTACGGTGCGAACCTGCCTCTCTTGATCAAACTTGCCAAGTCACGAAGTCTTTCTGTGCCCGTCGCCGTTGAAAATGCGCTTGAAGCCGGACGCAAATACATCAACAGCTTTGATGTGGGCGGACGGGACTTCGGGTGACAGTTTGGCTTTGAACGGGCGGCAGCTTCAGATCGTGAATGAAAAGGGCCTACATGCACGGGCCTCGGCCCGTTTTGTCGAAGTGGTGGAACGCCACGATGCCTCTGCCGAAGTCGTGAAGGATGGCATGTCCGTGTCGGGCGATTCGATCATGGGACTTTTGATGTTGGCAGCCTCGCGCGGAACCTCTATTGAAGTGCGCACCAGTGGGGCCGAGGCCGAAAAGCTGGCAGACGCCCTCGAACAGCTTGTCGCAGATCGCTTCGGAGAATCGTTCTGAAGTGCCGTCCAAAGCGGGCGGGCGTCGCAGTGGAGGACCAGGCCCCTTGACTGACAGTGCAGGCCAATCCGGTCTTGTGGGCGACCCCAACTATCGCCCCTATGACAAGAGCCGCCTTTCCTATGCCGGTACTTTCACCGACCCGCGCAAGGCGGGCACGATCCGCATGATCGAATGGCTGACGGGCAAGCTGCTTTTGCTGCGCCTGATCCGCCGGTTCGAAGCAATGGGTCCGGCGCAGGGACTTGAATTCTGGCAGCGCGCGCTTGACGTGATGGGCATCGACGTGACGACACCGCCCGAACAGGTGGCGCTGATTCCGAAAACCGGGCCGGTGGTGGTGGTGGCAAACCATCCGCACGGGTTGGTCGACGGGCTGGTGATGGCACGTCTGGTCATGCAGGTGCGCCCTGATTTCAAGATCCTGACCCGCTCGCTTCTGACCGGTATTCCCGAGATCGCCTATCACATGGTTCCCGTTCCTTTCCCGCATGAGGAAGACAGCCGCGAAAAGGGGCTGGAGATGCGCCGCATGTCGATGGATCATCTGGCGGATGGTGGCGTGCTGATCCTGTTTCCCGCAGGCAAGGTCGCCACATCGGAAGGCTGGTGGGGACCGGCGATCGAGGCAGAATGGAACGTCTTTACCGCCAAGATGGTACAACGCAGCGGTGCCACGGTGCTGCCTATCTTCTTTCCCGGACAGAATTCGCGGCTTTATCACATCGCTGACAAGATCTCTCCGACCATCCGGCAGGGCCTTTTGCTGCACGAAGTCGCCCATGCGCTAAACAAACCGCAGTGTCCGGTGATCGGCACGCCCATCGCTCGCGACGAAATCGAAAAATGGGCTGGCAATCCACGCGGCTATCTTTCCTGGCTGCGGGAACAGACGTTGGCGCTGAAAGACGGCTGAGGTATTGCTCGTCAGCACTGACAGGCCTCCTTGCTGCGCGATGAGGGACCGCAAAGGACCGAAAAGCTTCCCCCGCGTTCAGCGTGTCGGCACCGGCACCGGCCCGCGATAGTCATAGAAGCCGCGTTCGGTCTTGCGCCCCAGCCAGCCAGCCTCGACATATTTCGTCAAAAGCGGGCAGGGGCGGTATTTGGTGTCGGCCAGCCCATCATGCAGCACGTTCATGATCGCAAGGCAGGTATCGAGACCGATGAAATCTGCCAGTTCCAGCGGCCCCATCGGATGGTTGGCCCCCAGCTTCATCGATTCGTCGATGGATTTGACCGAGCCGACCCCCTCATAAAGGGTATAGACTGCTTCGTTTATCATCGGCATCAGGATGCGGTTCACGATAAAGGCCGGAAAATCTTCGGCGCTGGCCGCCGTCTTGCCCAGCTTTTCGACCACGCCGAGGCAGGTCTGGAAGGTTGCGGCATCGGTTGCAATGCCACGGATCAATTCGACCAGTTGCATCACCGGCACCGGGTTCATGAAGTGAAATCCCATGAACTTTTCGGGCCTGTCTGTGCGACTTGCCAGCCGTGTGATCGATATCGACGAGGTGTTTGACGTCAGGATGGTATGCGGAAGAAGATGCGGCAGCAGGTCTTCAAAGATCGCCTGCTTGACCGTCTCACGTTCGGTCGCAGCCTCGATGATCAGATCGCTTTGCCCCACGTCGGCCAATGTCAGCGTGGTACGGATGCGCCCCATCGCCGCCGCTTTCGCCTCGACAGTCACTTTGCCGCGCGTCACCTGACGCTCGATGTTGCGGTCGATCTGGGCGATAGCCCGCGTCAGGCTTTCGGCGCTGACATCCGACATCAGCACGTCAAAACCCGCCAGCGCAAACACATGCGCGATGCCGCTGCCCATCTGGCCCGCGCCCACGATGCCCACGTTGCGGATTTCCATCGCCAATGCCCCTTGTCACGCGTCCGATCGACCATATGCGCCGGGCCGCATCGGACGCAAGGCCGCGGGATCGTGAAACTTCGCCATGAATTTGCAGTTTAGCGATTTGGAAATGGTCTGGCTTCACGGTCGTATTGTGGGTGACTGACGAGACTGGGGTGGGCGACATGGCTTATGCATATCCGGGCGACGGAGCCTTGGATTATTTTCCGTGCCGATATGGCACATCGAAACTTCTGTTCAGGGGGCCGCCGCGGGCGCTGGATCAACGCTACTGCGCCGTTCTGGGCGGGACCGAGACCTATGGAAAGTTCGTCTCCGATCCCTATCCGGCACTTGTCGAGCGCGCGACCGGCCTCCGGATGGTCAATCTGGGCTGCGTCAATGCCGGGCCCGATGTCTTCCTGAATGACGCCGTCGTTCTGGATATTGTGGCGCGGGCCGAGATGGCGGTGGTGCAGGTGCTGGGCGCGCAGAACCTGACCAACCGCTATTATGCCGTGCATCCGCGCCGCAACGATCGGTTCTTGCGCGCCGAACCGTTGTTGCAGTCGCTTTACCCAGAGGTGGATTTCACCGAGTTCCACTTCACCCGGCACATGCTGCGTTCGCTGCATGTGGCAGGTCCGGTCCGGTTCAAACTGCTGGCCCAGGAATTGCGCGCGTGCTGGCTGGCGCGGATGGCGGCGTTGCTGGCGCGGCTTTCGGGGCGCGCGGTACTGCTATGGCTGGCTGACCGCCCGCCTGCCGATCAGGGCCATGACCCCAATGCCCTGCGCGACCCCATCCTGATCGACGCCGCGATGATCGCAACGGTTCGGGGTATGGCCGCTGACTATGTTGAAGTTGCAATCAGCGCCGAGGCCCGCGCGGCCGGTGTTGCAGGCATGGCCTTTTCTCCGCTCGACCGCCTCGCCGCGGCTGAGGTGCCGGGGCCGGCGGCGCACCGCGAGGTGGCAGCCGCACTCGCCCCCCGACTTCTCCGACTGCGCTGAATGCAAAACGGGCGCCAGACGGGCGCCCGTTTCCCCCGATGAAACCCCGATCAGAGCTTTTCGATCAGTTCCGGCACGGCGGTGAACAGATCTGCCACCAGCCCGTAATCGGCCACCTGAAAGATTGGTGCCTCTTCGTCCTTGTTGATCGCGACGATCACCTTGCTGTCCTTCATGCCCGCCAGATGCTGGATGGCACCCGAAATGCCGACCGCGATATACAGCGTCGGGGCAACCACCTTGCCGGTCTGCCCGACCTGCCAGTCATTCGGCGCATAGCCGGAATCGACGGCCGCGCGCGACGCGCCGACAGCGGCGTTCAGCTTGTCTGCCAGCTTTTCGATCAGCGCGAAATCCGCTTCCGACCC
Organism: Rhodobacterales bacterium; assembly: GCA_031408575.1. Taxonomy (GTDB): domain Bacteria; phylum Pseudomonadota; class Alphaproteobacteria; order Rhodobacterales; family Rhodobacteraceae; genus Aliitabrizicola. The sequence goes on along the minus strand of JANNWS010000190.1, from coordinate 8,383 downwards.
AACGCCACGCCCGCCTGAAACGACGATGCCGGCACTGGTCAGTTCGGGACGATCCGATGACGCCACCTTGTCTTCGACCCAGGCCGAAAGGCCCGAATTTCCAGACGTGGAAATCGTTTCGACCGGGGCCGAGCCGCCCTTGGCCGCAGGCTCGAACGTTGCCGTACGGATGGTAGCTACCTTGATTGCGTCCGACGATTTCACCGTCTGGATTGCATTGCCCGCATAAATTGGACGCTCGAACGTATCGGCGTCTATCACCGCCAGAACTTCGGGTATCACCATCACGTCCAGCAGCGCCGCCACACGCGGCAGCACCGATTTGGAAAACGCCCCCGATGCCGCGACGATGTGCGAGTATCCTGCGGCAAGCCCCACAATCAGCGCCGCCGTGGGTTCGGCCAGCGCATGGCAATAGGCGTGATCGTCGGCAAAGATGACCTTGGCTACGCCCTGCAGGGTCGCCGCCTCGGCCGCCGCAGCATCGCCGCCGCTGCCCGCCACCAGCACCGTCACCTGGCCCAGTGATTTCACCGCGGTCAGCGTTTTGGCCACTTGATCGGTCGCAAGCTGCCCCTCGATCACATCCGCAAGAAGAAGAACGGCCATCAGATCACCCCCGCTTCGTCTTTGAGTTTCGCAATCAGCTCGGCAACCGACGCCACCTTGACGCCCGCCTTGCGGCCCTGCGGCTCGACCGTTTTCAGCACCGACAGGCGCGGGGAAACATCGACGCCGTAGTCGGCTGCGGTCTTTTCATCCAGCTGCTTCTTCTTCGCCTTCATGATGTTGGGCAGGCTGGCATAGCGCGGCTCGTTCAGCCGCAGATCGACCGTCACGATTGTTGGCATCTTGACCTTGATCGTCTGCAGCCCGCCATCGACTTCGCGCGTCACAACCGCATGGTCGCCCTCGACGGCCAGTTCGCTGGCAAAAGTGGCCTGCGACCAACCCAGCAGCGCCGACAGCATCTGCCCGGTCGCGTTCATGTCATTGTCGATCGCCTGCTTGCCGCACAGTACCAGCCCCGGACCTTCGGCATCGACGACGGCCTTCAGCAGCTTGGCCACTGCCAGCGGCTCGATATCCTGCTGAACGTCCGCTGTCGCTTCGATCAGGATCGCGCGGTCAGCGCCCATCGCCAGTGCTGTCCGCAGGGTTTCCTGCGCCTGCCGCACGCCGATTGACACGACGATCACCTCGGTAGCGACGCCCTTTTCCTTCAGGCGGATCGCTTCTTCGACGGCAATTTCGTCGAACGGATTCATCGACATCTTGACGTTCGCCAGGTCGACACCCGATCCGTCCGCCTTGACGCGCACCTTCACGTTATAGTCGATCACCCGTTTGACCGGCACCAATACCTTCATCGGCGAAATTCTCCCGTTTCATGCACCCGGTGGGGCGCGCAAGCTATTGATCGCGGTAGTATCCGCTTCCGGGGGTTCAAGACAGACCAAAATCGACGCGGAATGTCGCTGCGACGCCGCGTTTCACACCTCGCGCGTCAGCCCCGGCACCCACAGCACGTCATCCATGCCGTCATTGTTGGAAATGCGTCCGGCCACAAAGAACCAGTCCGACAGCCGGTTCAGGTATTTCACCGCCTCGTGGTTGACCTGCTCAATCGTCGCCAGTTCCACCGTCAGGCGTTCGGCGCGGCGGCAAACGGTGCGGCAGACATGCATCTGCGTGGCCAAAGGCGATCCGCCGGGCAGAATGAAACTGCGCAGCGGCGTCAGGCGCGCATTCATCGCATCGATCTCCGTCTCCAGCCGCAGCACCTGCCGCTCGAGCATCCGCAGTGGGACATAGCCTGCCTCATGGTCGCGTTCCATGTCGGGGCGGCAAAGGTCAGCCCCCAGATCAAACAGGTCATTTTGAATCCGCGCCAGCGCCGCATCCATGTCGCCCGTCGAATGCAGCCGTGCCATGCCGACCATCGCATTGGTTTCATCTACCGTGCCATAGGCGCTGACACGGGTGGAATGCTTGGCCACGCGCGCGCCATTGCCCAGCGCGGTTTCCCCCGCGTCGCCGGTTTTGGTGTAGATCTTCGACAGAACGACCATCATTCCCCCATGTAATTGCGCAACGTGACATACAGCAGGATCAGCGCCACCGCCCCCGCCTGCGCGTAGATGCGATAGCGCATGATCCGGTTGGCATGTTTCTTGTTGAAATCGCCGCCCTTGGCAAAGCCGCCGATCCCGATCATCAGAATGACAAGCACTGCAAGCACGGCAATGGTAGCAACAATGAACAGCGGTTCGTCTCGCATGGCTCTGCTCCGGTCATGAAGCGCGAGATGTAGCGGCGAGCGGACCAAAGGCGAAGAAAAATCTGTGCCGCGCCACCGCTTCAACCCTTCGCCAACATCCAGTCCAGCGCCCGTGTTGGCAAGATCCGGCGCGCGATATCCATCAGGTAAGTCGCTGTGGTGACGTAATAGCGAGCCGCTGGCCGGGGGCTTTCCAGCGCGTGGATCAGCTTTGCCGTCACCGCCGAAGGCGGCAACTCGAAACGATCAGGCCCGCGATCACTGTAAAGCCGCTTTTGCAACTGCGCCTCGTAAAGCGCGCGACGCGGCGAGGCGCGCCAGTCGATCCACCGCTCGAAATGCGGGATCGAGTTCTGCCGGATCTTCGTCGTGATCGGCCCCGGCTCGATCAGGATCACCTGAATGCCTGTGCCGCGTATTTCCACCCGCAGCACGTCGGTCAGCCCCTCCATGGCAAACTTCGTGGCCACATAGGCCCCGCGCCACGGCCCCGCGACCAGCCCCAGGATCGACGAGCAATTGACGATCCGCCCGTTGCCCTGCGCCCGCATCACCGGAATGACCCGCCGCGTCAGGTCATGATAGCCGAACAGGTTCACCTCGAAGATCGCCCGCAGCGCGCCCGTAGGCAGGTCTTCGACCGCACCGGGAATGGCGTAAGCCCCGTTGTTGAACAGCGCGTCCAGCGTGCCACCCGTGCGCGCCAACACCTCGGCCACCGCGGCAGCGATGCTCGCCTCATCCGCATAATCCAGACGAAAGCTTTCCAGCCCCTCGGCCTGCAATCGCACACAATCCGCCTCTTGCCGACAGGTCGCAAACACGCGCCAGCCGCGCGCTTGCAGGCTTCGTGCTGCATCAAGCCCGATGCCCGATGAACACCCGGTGATAAGAACGGATCGTCTGGTCATTCGCCTTGCCCCGCTTTTGCGCCCCTGGGTCATAGGCGCGCGGGGCGGCGCAGGCAAACGGGTTCAGTCGGTTGCGCTGAAAAGCCCGTCCTGCGGGCTGTCGCCGAGGAAACGCGATGCAATAAAGCCCTCCACTCCGTCACCCTCGATCCGGATCATCGACCAGCCCGGCGTGTCCGACGGCAGCACCAGCACCGCCTCGCCACGTGCCAGCCGGGTCAACGCTTCGGTGTCCGCAGAAGGCCCAAGGCGCACATTCACAGAACTGCCCACGACATATTGCACCAGCGGCTCGACTGCCACCGCAGCGCGGGCAGGCGCGAGGGTTTCCTTCACAACGAGCGCAGCAGCAGAAGGCGTGACCAGCGGCAAAGCCAGTGTCAGGCCAGATTGCGGTGCCGCATCTGGTTCCACGAAAGCGGCCTCAACCACACCGCTTTGCCCTGCGACGACGGACTGCGCTGGAACGCGCGGCGTCTCGGCCGGTTCTGCAACTGCGACGGCCACGACGGCCCTTGCGCCGGGGTCCACATAGACCAGCGATGCCATCTTGCCCGGCACAAGGCCATAGCGCACCGGGCCATCCTCACGCCCCCCGATGACCAGAAAAGTCACAAAAATTGTACCGCAAAGCAACGCTACCAGTTTGAACATCATGTACCCGATTCCGACCTAATTACCGTTCATATCACGCCGCCGCGAGGGGAGCGTCGAAAAAACGCAAAGCCCGTCACCGCTGTTCCGGCTGGACCGTATCGGATGATATGGCTACACCACATTCATGTCCGATACGCCTGACACCCCCAAGATCGAGCCAGTTCTAGTCTCTGAAACGCTGCGCCGCGCCATTGGCGAGCGGTATCTGACCTATGCGCTGTCCACCATCATGCATCGCGCGCTGCCCGATGCCCGCGACGGGCTGAAGCCGGTGCATCGCCGCATCCTGTATGCGATGCGCGAGCTACGCCTTTCGCCCACGGGTGGATTCCGCAAGTCGGCCAAGATTTCCGGCGACGTGATGGGAAACTATCACCCGCACGGCGACATGGCGATTTACGATGCGATGGCCCGGCTCGCGCAGGATTTCAACCTGCGCTATCCGCTGGTCGACGGGCAGGGCAACTTTGGCAATATCGACGGTGATAACCCCGCCGCCAGCCGTTATACCGAGGCCCGCCTGACCGCCCTGTCGGAACTGCTGATGGAAGGGCTGGCGGAAAACGCCGTCGATTTCCGCCCCAACTATGATGGCACGCTGGAAGAACCGGTCGTCATGCCCGCCGCCTTCCCCAACCTGCTGGCCAACGGCTCCAGCGGTATCGCAGTCGGCATGGCCACCAACATTCCGCCCCATAACCTGCATGAGTTGATCGACGCCTGCCACCTGATGATCCGCGACCCCGATTGCACGGATGAGGCGATCGTCGCCCTCGTTCCCGGCCCCGATTTTCCCACCGGCGGCACCATCGTGGAGCCGCGCACGTCGATCCTCGACGCCTACCGCAGCGGGCGTGGCGCGTTCCGGCTGCGCGCGAACTGGGCGATCGAAGACCTGGGGCGCGGCACCTGGCAGATCGTCGTGACCGAAATTCCCTATCAGGTCCAGAAATCCAAACTGATCGAGCGTCTGGCCGAGGTGATCCAGACCAAGAAGGTGCCGGCGTTGGCCGATGTGCGCGACGAATCAGCGGAAGACGTCCGCATCGTGCTGGAACCCCGCGCCCGCACGGTCGAGCCTGAAATGCTGATGGGCATGCTGTTTCGCAACTCCGATCTTGAAGTGCGCTTCTCGCTCAACATGAACGTGCTGATCGACGGGCGCGTGCCAAAGGTCTGCTCGTTGAAAGAGGTGCTGCGCGCCTTCCTTGACCACCGCCGCGACGTATTGCAGCGGCGCTCGCAGCACCGGATGGCCAAGATCGACGCCCGGCTGGAGATTCTGGAAGGCTTCATCATCGCCTTCCTGAACCTCGACCGCGTGATCGATATCATCCGCTACGATGAAGACCCCAAGCGTGCCTTGATGATGCAGAACTGGGGCACGCCGCAAGCCCGTGCCGCGTCTGAAAAAGACTACATCTCGCCATTGCCTGCCCCCGCCGATACCGACGGCGAACTGACCGAGGTGCAGGCTGAAGCCATCCTGAATATGCGCCTGCGCAGCCTGCGCAAGCTGGAAGAGATGGAACTGCGCCGCGAATATGACGAATTGCTCAAGGAACGGGCGGGCCTGGAAGACCTGCTCGGCTCCGATGCGCTGCAATGGACGCATATAGCGGGCGAGCTTTCCGCCGTCCAAAGCCAGTTCGGCAAGTCCACCCTCCTTGGCGCCCGCCGCACCCTGTTCGCCGAGGCAGGCGAAGTCGAAGACGTGCCGATCGAGGCGATGATCGAACGTGAACCGATCACCGTCATCTGCTCGAAAATGGGCTGGGTCCGCGCGATGAAGGGCCATGTCGCGCTGGATACCGAGGTCAAGTTCAAGGATGGCGACGCCGGTCGTTTCCTCTTTCACGCCGAAACCACCGACCGCATCCTGCTGGTCGGCTCCAATGGCCGGTTTTACACGCTGATCGGGGCTAACCTGCCCGGCGGTCGCGGCATGGGCGAACCCGTCCGCCTGATGGTTGATCTGCCGAACGAGGCAGAGATCGTCGATCTGATCATCTGGCGTGCGGGCGAGAAATTGCTGCTGGTGTCCTCCGCAGGTGACGGATTTGTCGTGCCTGCGGATGAGGTGCTGGCCCAGACCCGTGCGGGCAAGGCCGTGCTGACCCTGCGTGACGGCGTGAAAACCCAAGTGTGCTGTGTCGTTAAAGGGGATCACGTCGCTGTGGTGGGGGAAAACCGCAAGGTGCTGGTCTTCCCGCTGTCAGACCTGCCTGAGATGGTCCGTGGCAAGGGTGTGCGCCTGCAACGCTACAAGGATGGCGGCCTCAGCGATGCCACCACCTTCGTGCTGGCGCAGGGCCTGACGTGGAAAGACCCTGCGGGTCGCACACGCACCGAGTTGGACCTTGCCGAATGGCTTGCTGCCCGCGCCACGGCGGGCCGGATGGCGCCGCGCGGCTTCCCGCGCGACCTGCGTTTCAACTGACGCCGGCCGCGCAAGGCCCGATCCACGCCATTCAGGCATACAGCCCCGGCACCCCAAGCTGTGCATGCACCTCGTTCACCTGCGCCGGTTGCAGGCCAAGGGCGGTCGCAAATTCATGCAGGTATTTTGCCTCGGTGTTGTTATCCAGCGTGATTGCCATCACCGACATCGTGTAAACCTGCGCGGCCAGCCCCTTGGGAACTTGTGCCGCCAGCCCTTCGATATCGACCGGGGCGGCCAGTTCGGCCTTGACGAAATCCAGCTCTGCCTTGGTTGCGCCGTCAAGGCTGTCTAGCAGTTTCGCCCGCTCGGCCTCGTCGATCTTGCCGTCTGATTTCGCCGCCTGAATCATTGCGCGCAGCATCAGTGCTGCCGCCGCTTCCTGCTGTGGGGCAGGCGGAACGTCGGGCTCGCCAAAGTTCTGCAGTGACTGGTTCAGCAATTCACCGAACCCCGGTTGCGAAGCGGGTGGCGGTGGCGTGGTGCCGCCCGACATGGCGCCCCCGGCCGCAGCACCCCCGACCAGCCCGCCCAAAAGCCCGCCCAGACCACCGCTTTTGGTCAGCGTTCCCAAAAGATCGTCAAGTCCGCCACCGGTGCCGGTTCCGGCCCGCGCGCCCCCACCCGCCGCCGCCCCACCCGAAAGCTGCTCCAGCAGGCCGCCAAGCCCGCCCATCCCGGTATCGCTCTGGCGCTTTGGAACCCCGCCCGACCGGCCCGCACTTGGCGCGCCGCCCAGCACATCCTTCATCATGTCCTGCAACCCGCCGGGTGCGCCGCCACTGCTGCCGGGCGAATGCGCCCCGCCGAACAATCCGCCCCCGCCCGCCTCGGTCGTGCCGCCCTGACGCGATTTCTGCACCATGCCGCCGACGCCCTTCGCAATCGCGACACCGATGGCAACTTTGGCCAATGTGCTAATGAAACTCATCTTTCAATCTCCCTGATGCGGCGCAGACCTGTGCCGACCGCCATCCTGCACTGTAACGCTACGGCAGAATCGGTGTCGCGCCACCCCAAAAGATCGTGCAGACGCATCGCAGGCACAACGCGCCCCACCAGACCATGTTGCGCCGCCCGGTCGGTCGGGCTATCCCAAGTGACGATACCCGAAAGGTCTGCACGATGACGCGCGTTCGTTTTCACCGGTTTTTGAATGTGGCACTGGCCGTGGCGCTGCTGGCTTCCTGCGGCAGACAGGATCTTGCCGAACCTCCGGCGGATCTGGGGCCATTTCGTCTGGGGCTGAACATCGTCGTCGCCGACAACATGCAGATGGTGCCGATTTCACGCGAGGCCACTGTCGAGGAATGGGAAACCGGGATGAAGCAGGCGGTGGCAGACCGCTTCGGCCGCTACCAGGGTGACCGCTTTTACAACATCGGCATCAATGTGGACGGCTACGCGCTGGCGCCTCCGGGAATACCCGTTGTGGCCGCGCCGAAATCGGTTGTCGTCGTGACCGCGAACATCTGGGACGATGCCACCGCGACCCGGCTCAATCCCGAGCCAGAGCAATTCACCGTGTTCGAGAATTTATCCGGCTCTACAGTCATAGGTTCCGGTCTGACCAGTACCAAAAAGCAGCAGCTTGATGCGCTGGCCTATAACGTGGCGCAAACGCTGGAAGGCTGGTTCTTGGAAAACCCGCAGTGGTTTGATGCTGCCGGGGCCATTCCCGGCGCCGCCCCGCTGGTCGGGACACCGCCTCCGACAGCACGGGTTGTCTCGGCCCAGCCCGCTGCTCCGCTGGCCGCACCGGCGAGCGAAGCCGCAGCCCTGCCCGCCGCCACCGTCCCCGGCACGGCTCCCGTCCGGCCCATCCGCCGCCCCGGAGATGCAGCCATCCCCAACTGAGGCATCCGCGCACGGACGCTTGATTTCCTCCCGGCCAATGGATAAATCGCGCCCCGTGCAGAACTGGGCCCGCGTATGGCCCCCCAAATCCGAGGCGCCATCATGGCCAAGGCAAAGTTTGAACGGAACAAACCGCATGTGAACATTGGCACGATTGGCCATGTTGACCACGGCAAGACGACGCTGACGGCGGCGATCACGAAGTACTTCGGCGAATTCAAGCCTTATGACCAGATT
>JANNWS010000189.1:0-15560 GCA_031408575.1 Rhodobacterales bacterium | reverse complement strand
AGCTTTTTGCTCCGGCACCGCAACTGGCGCCGCCCGCTTCAGGAAATCGAACACCATTTCGCAGAACTCCTCGTGCCAAAAGGCCATGCAAGTGCGGCCCACGCCCCATCGCGACCGCAGCAGAATAGCCAAATTCTCTAGAAATTCGTCTTTCCCTAAATATCTTGGCCGGTGGCACTTGCCCGTTCTGCAGATGCCTTCGGCGAGGATATTTGAACAAAGATGAAAGCTGTCAAAGCGTCCTGATCCCCGGCCTGCGCCAAAGCAACGCGGGCTCTATCATCAGATCAGTCAGCGCCCAGACAAGCGCATCGACCCGGTCCGGGCTGCCGCGCCCGCAATAGCCGCGCACGGTCATCCGGCACATCTGATCCTCCAGCGCGCCTAGTCCCGGCAGATGCTGCACCCGCCCCTGCTCATAAAGCGCCGCCACCGGCTGTGCCCGCGCGACCTTACCGCGTGAGGCATGGACACCGCGATACGGCACCAGCGCATCAACCTGCCGGATCACCGACTGCACAAGGTCCCCCCCCTGATTGACTTCGGCCACCAGCCGGTCGGCGCCATGCCGCCCCATCGCCGCAATCGCCGCCCGCGCCCACTGATCGGGCGAGGCGGCCGAGACCGACGCATCCTCCAGCACCACCGCGCGCCAATCCTGCGGCGGGCCCTCGGTGATCGCCCCGACAACGATGATACCGCATTCATCCGAACCTGCATGGCCCGTGACCGGCGGGTCCACCGCCACCACGATCCGGCTCAGACCGGGCGCCCTGTCGATCCGCGCAGCGTCAAACTGCGCGGCGCTCCACAGGGCGCCCTCCGCATCCTCTATCAATATACCGTCCAGTTCCTGCCGCCCGGCGCGCGTTCCCGCGTAACGCGCCCGCACTTCCTCAAGGAACGACGCGGCAAGGTAGGCGCGGTTTGCCTCGGTCGGCGCATGCGTCAGCACCGTCGACGGGTTCTTCAGCACCGCCTTCAGCACGTCCACATTACGCGGCGTTGTCGTCACCACCTGCCGGGGGTTCTTGCCCAGCCGCAGCGCGAATTGCAGCATGTCCCAGGCCGCATCGCCGGTTTTCCACTTTGCCAGCTCATCCACCCAGGCCGCATCGAACTGTGGTCCGCGCAGACTATCCGGGTCATGCGCCGAAAACACCTGCGCCACTGCCCCGTTCGGCCAGACAAGTTGCTTGCGCCCCGCTTGCCACTCGGGTCGCCGGTCCGGCGGCGAGCAGGCGAGTATACCGCTTTCGCCGAACACCATCACCTCGCGCACCTGATCCACCGTCTCACCAACCAGCGCCACACGCTTTGCACGCCCCGCATCCAGCGGGCGCGCCCCCTCCACTTCGGCGCGCACCCACTCTGCCCCGGCGCGTGTCTTGCCCGCACCGCGCCCACCCATGATCACCCAGGTTTTCCAGGCTCCATCCGGGGCGATCTGATGCGGCAATGCCCAGAACTCGAACATCCAAGGCAGCGCCAGCAGCGCGTTGTCCCCAAGTCCTGCCAGAAATTCATCCACCACCTCTGGTGTCGCGGAGGCAAGCAAGGCGGCGCCCGATCTCATCCCTTGCAGCGTCAAAGTCGAGGGCGTGATCGTGGACGACCCCGGCGACCTCTTTGCGGAGTTTTTCAATGCGCGTCCTTTCATCCATCACCATCTGGAAAGCCAGTTTGAGGTCTTTCACCGCCTGCAAGGCGGCCTTGGCCTCATCGACTGCCCCCGCCCGCAGCTTGCGCCGCGCCCGTATCAGGTCTTCCGCTGCGTCCCGATACAACTCTTCCGTTGCCGCCAGAAAATCGACCGGCGGCGCGTCTCCTGAGGAGAAGTTAACTGTCATTGGATGCTGCACCCGCTCTCATGCCACTCCCGGCCCGAGCGAAATGAAAAAGCGGCGCCGGGGTTGCCCCCGTGCCGCTTACCCACCTCTACCAGCATGCCCAAAGCTATAGATCAGACCGGACGCTAAGTCAAACAGAAAATAGAACAGGATCAGATGCTTACCGAACGCAGGCTTAACCTTTCGGTAACCGTCCCGCCGTCACGGCTGCACCAATTGCCCGTCGGCCGCGCGCTGCGCCTCGATGGCGCGCCATTTGGCGACATTCACGTTATGCTCGGCCAGAGTCACCGCAAACGCATGCCCCCCCGTACCGTCGGCCACGAAGAACACATAATCGGTCGTCTCGGGGTTCAGCGCCGCCTCGATGCTCAGCCTGCCAGGGTTGGCAATCGGGGTCGGCGGCAGCCCATTGATCACATAGGTGTTGTAAGGTGTCTCGCGGCGCAGTTCACTTTGCCGCAACCCCCGCCCGAGAACGCCCTGGCCATTGGTGATCCCGTAGATCACCGTCGGATCGGTCTGCAACCGCATCCCCTGTGCCAGCCGGTTCAGGAAGACACTGGCCACGCGCCGGCGTTCTTCGGCGATCCCGGTCTCCTTCTCGACGATCGAGGCCATGATCAGCGCCTCCTGCGGTGTCTGGTACGGCAACCCATCCGCCCTTGCGGCCCAAAGGTCGGTCAGCACCCGCGCTTGCCGCGCCTCCATCTCGGCAATCAGCGCGCCCCTGTCGCCGCCACGCTCAACCTCATAGCTGTCAGGCGCAAGCGTTCCCTCGGCGGGGACAGCCGCCACATCGCCGGCCAGGAACTCCGCCCGCTTCATCGCGTCCACCACCTGCCAGCTTGTGACCCCTTCCGCCAGCGTCACCCGCCAGCGCAGATCGGCATCCTCGATTGCCGCCGTATATTCCGGCGGCAGCACACCCGCTGCGTCGAACTTCACCACCTCGACATAGTCATCCGTCGCGGGGTCCAGCTCGCGCAGCACTACATCGGCCATCGTCACACCGATCCGGAAATTCACCTCGCGCCCGCAGGTCGATTGCCCGCCCGCCGTGACGATATCCAGCACCTGCGCCATCGACGCCCCCGGCGGCACAAGGTAGCTGCCGAATTTCAGTTCCGCCGCGCGATCGGCATAATCCGCGCCAATCCTGAAAATCCGCGCATCGCTAACCGCGCCCTGGCTTTCCAGCACCCGGCTGACCGAGGCCAAGGACGCCCCCCGCTCCACCTTGACGCAGACCGCATCCACCAGCGGCCCCGGCCCGGTAAACTGCTCACGTCCCCAGGCCAACACTCCCGCCGCAACCGCCAGCATCACGACAAACAGCGTCAACGCGTTGGAGGCGAGCGAGCGCCACATCACCCCGCCACCCGCCCCAGCACGAGGCTCGCATTTGTTCCGCCAAACCCGAACGAATTCGACAGCGCCACGTCGATCTTGCGGTGCCGCGCCACGTTGGGTGCAAGGTCCAGCTTCGGCTCCACCGCCGGGTTGTCCAGATTTATCGTCGGCGGTGCCACCTGATCGCGCAGCGCCAGCACGCAGAAGATCGCCTCGACAGCACCCGCCGCCCCCAGAAGATGCCCGATGGCCGACTTCGTCGAACTCATCGTCGCCCCCGCCGCAGCCTCGCCCATCAACCGCTCGACCGCCCCCAGTTCAATTGTATCCGCCATCGTCGACGTGCCGTGCGCGTTGATATAGTCAATGTCTGACGGCACCAGCCCCGCCCGCTTCAGCGCCATCGCCATGCTGCGATAGCCGCCATCGCCATCCTCGGCAGGGGCCGTTATGTGATAGGCATCGCCCGACAGCCCATAGCCCAGCACCTCGGCATAGATCTTGGCACCGCGCGCTTTTGCGTGCTCGTATTCCTCCAACACCACCACACCCGCGCCCTCACCCATGACAAACCCGTCCCGATCCGCATCATAGGGGCGCGAGGCCTTTGTCGGGTCATCCGCCCGCTTGGTAGACAACGCCCGGCAGGCATTGAACCCGGCGATCCCGATCTCGGAAATCGGGCTTTCCGCCCCGCCCGCCACCATGACATCCGCATCGCCCCACTGGATAAGACGTGCTGCATCCCCAATCGCGTGGGCGCCGGTGGAACAGGCAGTCACGACAGCGTGGTTTGGCCCCTTGAAGCCAAACCGGATCGAGACCTGCCCTGAAATCAGGTTGATCAGCGCGCCGGGAATGAAGAACGGCGAAACCCGCTTGGGCCCCTTCTCCTTGATCAGCACCGCCGTCTCGGCAATCGACGACAAGCCACCAATCCCCGATCCGATCATCACACCGGTCCGGCAACGCGCGTCTTCATCCGCAGGCTCCCAGCCCGAGTCCCGCACCGCCTGCACCGCCGCTGTCATCCCGTACAGGATGAAGTCGTCCACCTTGCGCTGGTCCTTCGGCTCCATCCAGTCATCAGGGTTGAAGGTGCCGTCCGTGCCATCGCCGCGCGGGATCTCGCAGGCATACTGTGTTACAACGTTCGATGCATCGAACCGTGTGATCGGCCCCGCCCCTGATTGCCCCGCAATCAGGCGGCTCCATGTTTCCTCAACCCCGCAGGCCAGCGGAGTGACCATTCCCAGACCTGTGACCACCACCCGACGCATGCCCGACCTCACCCTTTGTCTCGCTGGCGGCTTTGATACACGCGGGCGTCAAGGCGCGCAACTCGGGGGGGCGGGCGAACCCGCCCCCCCACTCGCGGCTATCGGGCCAGATGGCTTTCCAGAAACCACAAATCCTTGTCCAGTTGCCGTGATGCGCCGACCAGAATATCCGCAGTGCCATCGTCTCCCGCTTCCGTCACCTGTACGACAGCGTCACGCATCTTCGCGCCAAGGTCGGCAATCCGGGCGCATACTGCTTCGATGTGATCCTTCTCGGACACAAGGTTCGTCGGATAAGGCGTCACAGTCGCCGCCTTTGCCACAGACTCGGCCGTCCCCAGCGCCACACCGCCCAGCGCCTGAATCCGCTCTGCCATCGAGTCCGTCTGCTCCTCGACGCGGCCCGCCACCGCGTCCAGCAATTCATGCACGGCGATAAAGCCCGCCCCCTTCACATTCCAATGCGCCTGCTTCAACGCAAGCTTCAGCGCCAGCATGTCCGCCAGACGGGCATTCAACTGCGCCACGCTGGTTTTCAATGCGTTGTCCTTCAAACCCTTGATCGGCATGCATCTCTCCCTGTTTTCGCGCGCACAGCACGCCTGTTATGCTCATAAGTTTCAGACATAGAGCACCGGACAAGACATCACACCCCCTGTCGGCCACCGCCAAAATCATTTCAGCCACAACGGGGGTGCATCCCGCTTGCCCAATCAGCCGCCGCTGACCTAAGGTCGGGTATCGCGGCAAGGCGCGCAATGCACAATTCGTCCTCGCACCCGCAACCGCCCACCCCAAGGCAAAGGACACGCCGCCATGACCTCGCTTTTCCGCATATCTCTGTCCGGCGCGGCTCTGGCTTTCACACTTGCCTCGGTGCCATTGTCGTCGCTGGCCTGCACCTCGATGATCTTTCAGGCAACCGACGGCACAAATATCTACGCCCGCACGATGGAATGGGGTGCGACGGACCTCAATTCGGAAATGGTCATGGTCCCGCGCGACATGGCATTTCAGGGCGAAGCCGGACCAGAGACGGGCGGTATCATGTGGAAAAACACCTATGGTTACGTCAGCATAGATGCGGCGGGTCTGCCCTACGCCACCGATGGCATGAACGAGGCCGGCCTTGCGGTCGGCGCGCTGTTCTTTCCCGGGTTTGCAAAATATCAGACACCCGACGAGGGTAAGCTTGCCGTGACCCTCAGCAATGTCGAACTCGTCAATTACATTCTGGGCAACTTCGCCACCGTGGCCGAGGTGCGCGCGGCGATGCCCGGCCTGCATGTGGTGCGAAATGAACGGGTCGAGGCGGCATTCGGCACTCCGCTGCCGCTGCATCATGTCGTGACCGATACCTCCGGCGCGTCGATCGTGATCGAATATACCAAGGGCCAGCTTTCTATCTTTGACAATGACGTGGGGGTGATGACCAATTCGCCCAGCTATGACTGGCACCTTTTGAACCTTCGCAACTACCCCAACCTGACCCCGATGGGTGCGCCGCAGGACCGCGCGATCAACGGCGTCTCACTTGCCCCGTTCGGCGCGGGCAGCGGCATGCTGGGTCTGCCGGGCGATTTCACACCCCCCTCGCGCTTTGTCCGAGCGGTTGCTTTCGTTCACACGATGCAGCCAGTGGCCGACGCACCCGCCGCGATCGACGCCGCCTCGACCATGCTTAACAGTTTCGATATTCCCCAAGGCCTCGTGCGCGACGGATCGACCGACGACTACACGCTGGGCTACACTCAATGGTCGGTGATCGGTGATACCCGCAACAAGGTCTATTACTACTGGACGATGTATGACCGCAGCCTGCGCGCCGTCGATCTGAAGCAGCTGGACTTCACCGCAGCCGCACGCAGCCGCTTTCCGTTGGACGCGCCGCGCGCACAAAGCGTGCAGGACAAATCGGGCGCCTTCGCCAAATAGCGCTCCACTCCCATCAGGAATGATACCTCCACAACGGGTTCAAGTCTTGTTGCGTCAGGCAGAGTTCACACCCGCAATCCTGCCCACTCACCGCGTGCCGCCGCCTGCACACAAAAGCCACCCCACAACCCAGCTGTGCCGCTTCAGCCTCTGGAAATTAAAGCTCCGCCCAAACCCCAGGAATGAAAAAAGCGCCCCTCGTGGAGCGCCTTTTCCCTATATCTCAGGTCCGTCGGGATCAGGAGGCTTCGGTGATGAACTTCACCGCATCGCCAAAGGTCTGGATCGTCTCGGCGGCATCGTCGGGAATCTCGATCCCGAACTCTTCCTCGAACGCCATCACCAGTTCGACCGTATCAAGGCTGTCCGCGCCCAGATCGTCGATGAACGAGGCATTCTCGGTCACCTTGTCGCCTTCGACGCCCAGATGCTCGACGACGATCTTCTTAACGCGGTCCGCGATGTCGCTCATGTCAGTCCCTCTCAAAGATGCGGGCAGCCCCGCTTTGTCTGTTCTTGCCCTACCCGGCCCTCGACAACCAGATAAGAGGCCGCAACCGCCTAAGCAATCCCGACCCGTTCTGCGCGCCTATAGCAAGGCCACCCCCGCAAGGCAAACCCTTTCCCGTGCCGCACCTGCAGCCTCAGATCATCGCCATGCCGCCATTCACATGCAGCACCGCCCCGGTGACATAGCCCGCCTCGGGCGACGAGAGATACAGCACCGCCGCCGCAATATCGGCGGCCTCCCCCATGCGCCCCGCCGGCACTGCGGTCAGGATGCGTGCGGTCTGCTCTTCGGTCAGCTTTTCCGTCATGGCCGTCGTGATAAATCCCGGCGCGACACAGTTCACCGTGATGTTGCGCGACGCGACCTCGGCAGCAAGCGACTTTGACATGCCCACCATCCCGGCCTTTGACGCCGCATAATTTCCCTGCCCCGGATTACCCGTGGACCCGACGACGGACGAAATATTCACGATCCGCCCCCACCGCGCCTTCATCATTCCCCGCAATACTCCCCGGCACAGCCGGAAGGTCGAGGTCAGATTCACATCGATCACTGACTGCCACTCCTCGTCCGACATCCGCATGAAAAGGTTGTCCTTCGTGATCCCCGCATTGTTCACAAGAATATCCACGCTGCCCATCGCCGCCACCGCCGCCTTCGGCAAAGCCTCCACCGCCGCAGCATCGCTCAGATCGCACGCCAGGACATGCGCCCGCGAGCCCAACTCCGCCGCCAGCGCCTCCAACGGCCCCACCCGCGTGCCCGACAGCGCCACCGTCGCCCCCGCCCCGTGCAGCACCTTGGCAATCGCCCCCCCGATGCCACCCGAAGCCCCGGTCACCAGCGCCGTCTTGCCTGTCAGATCAAACATGTCCTGTCTCCCGTCTGCGAGGTCCGCGCCCCTCGCCACCATTTTCTGTTCAGAAATATCCTGCGGGGGACCGGGGGTGCAAAACCCCCGGCTCTCTCCGCCAGCGGCAATTCATGCGTCAGCCACCACCACCGCCACATCCTCCGGCGTCCCCACCGCGCGCACCGCGACTTCGGGTGCGATCCGTCGGATCATCCCCGACAACGCCTTGCCAGCGCCGATCTCCCAGACCTCGGTTACACCCTGCCCGGCCATCCATGCGACCGACTCGCGCCAGCGCACCGATCCGGTCACCTGCTCGACCAACAGTCCCCGGATCACCTCGGGGTCCGACACCGCAAACGCCCGCACGTTCGCCACCAGCGGCACAACAGGCGCGCGCAGCGTCACCTCAGCCAAAGCCTTGGCCATCGCCTCGGCCGCAGGCTGCATCAGCGCACAATGAAACGGCGCGCTGACCGGCAACAGGATCGCCCGCTTCGCCCCCCGCGCCTTTGCGATCTCCAAAGCCCGCTCGACCGCCTCGCGGTGGCCCGACACGACCACCTGCGCGGGATCGTTGTCATTCGCCGCCTGACAGACCTGCCCCTGCGCCGCCTCGGCCGCCACTTCGGCGGCAGTTGCAAAGTCCAGACCCAGCAGCGCCGCCATCGCCCCCACACCCACCGGCACCGCAGCCTGCATCGCCCGCCCCCGCAGCCGCAGCAGCCGCGCCGTATCGGCAAGGCTCAAGCTGCCCGCCGCACACAGCGCCGAATACTCGCCCAGTGAATGGCCCGCGACAAAAGCCGCCGACGCAACCGAAACCCCTTCCGCCTCCAGAGCCCGCATCGCAGCCATCGAGGTTACCATCAGCGCGGGCTGCGCGTTCCGGGTCAGTTGCAACGCCTCTGCCTCACCCTCCCAGATCAGCGCCGAAAGCTTCTCGCCCAACGCCTCGTCCACCTCATCAAAGACCGCCCGCGCCGCAGGATAGGCCTCGGCCAACGCCCGACCCATGCCGATGGTCTGGGCGCCCTGCCCCGGAAAAACGAATGCGCGGCTCATCATGCCCTCCCTGATCTGTCTCGAAACCCGCATAGCGCGCGGCGCACGACCGTGCAATCACTGCCCGCCCGAAGCAACGCACGGCTTGCATCCCGCGGCCCCTTCTGTATAAACCGTCGATCTTCCGCTTACCCACGTAATCGGTGCAAACCCTCGTGGACGGGCTGCGGAAGCCGGAACTGCCCGTCCTATGAAATGCACCCGACAAGAACGGAGACCGCATGCCGCTTTACGAGCATGTTTTCATTGCGCGTCAGGATCTGTCCAACACGCAAGCCGAAGGCCTTATCGAACACTTCTCGACCGTCCTCGCGGACAACGGCGGCAAAGTCGTTGAAAACGAGTATTGGGGCGTCAAGACGATGGCCTACAAGATCAACAAGAACCGCAAGGGCCATTATGCCTTCCTCAAGTCGGACGCACCCGCGACCGCCGTGCAGGAAATGGAACGCCTGATGCGCCTGCATGACGACGTGATGCGCATTCTGACCATCAAGGTCGACAAGCACGAAGACGGCCCCTCGACCCAGATGCAAAAGCGTGACGACCGCGAACGCGGTGACCGTCCCGACCGTGGCGATCGCCCGGATCGTGGCGACCGTCCCGAGCGCAGCTTTGGCGGCGGCGGCGGCTTTGGTGGCGATCGCGGCGGCTTCGGCGGCGGCGACCGTCGGCGTTGATTGGAAAAGGACAGTAAACCATGGCAAACAAACCGTTTTTCCGCCGCCGCAAGGTCTGCCCCTTCTCGGGCGACAATGCGCCGGCCATCGACTACAAGGACACCCGCCTGCTTCAGCGTTATGTGTCCGAGCGTGGCAAGATCGTGCCGTCGCGCATCACCGCCGTTTCGGCCAAAAAGCAGCGTGAACTGGCTCGTGCGATTAAACGTGCGCGCTTCCTCGCCCTGCTGCCCTATGCCGTGAAATAAGGAGAAAGACCATGCAAGTCATCCTTCTCCAGCGCGTGGCCAAACTTGGCCAGATGGGTGAAGTCGTCAACGTCAAGGACGGCTACGCCCGCAATTTTCTTCTGCCGCAAGGCAAGGCGTTGCGCGCGAACGACGGCAACATCAAGTCGTTCGAGGCCAAGAAAGCCCAGCTTGAGGTGACCAACCTCGAGACCAAGAAAGAAGCGGAATCCGCTGCGGCCAAGCTTGACGGACAGACGTTCATCGTCATCCGTTCGGCATCCGATGCAGGCGCGCTTTATGGGTCGGTCACCACCCGTGACGCCGCCGAAGCGGCGACCGAAGCGGGGTTCACCGTGAACCGCGCGCAGGTCGTGCTTGATCGTCCGATCAAGGATCTGGGAATGCACACCGTGACGGTCGTGCTGCACCCCGAGGTTTCGGTCAAGGTCAGCCTGAACGTGGCCCGCTCGCCCGAAGAAGCCGAACTTCAGGCCTCGGGCAAGTCGATCCAGGAACTGGCCGCCGAAGCCGAAGCTGCAGCCGAGTTCGAGATCGCCGAGCTTTTCGACGAGATGGGCGCTGCCAACGACTTCGATCCGCGCGACGAGCGCTGATCGCTCCAACCAGGATAGAAAGCCGCGCCGGGTAACCTGCGCGGCTTTTTGTTTGGGCGCTGCCATGTACTATGCCCATAACTTTGCAGTACATCAGTCATGTTCAACAAACTTGACTATCGTTGAACAAAAATCAATGTTCAACAATTCCTGTTTTTGTTGAACAAAGCATACTCAATCGCCACCCACTCATAGCCCATGCGGCATATCAAGATGTCCTGCGCTCGCTTGCCGACGATCAGGTGGCCAGCATGCGCGGCACGCCCACCCGCGAAATCCGCTCCGGTCGCCCCTATTGGTATGACAGCTACCGCGTCGGCGATCAGGTCAAGAAAACCTATATCGGCGAGGATACACCCGATCTTGCCGACCGTATCGCCCGCCACCGCGAAATCGCCGCCACCGCCAGAGACCGCGCCACCCATCGCACCCGCCTTGTCCGCATCCTGCGCGCCGAAGGCTTCTGCCCATGGACGGTGCCACCGGCTCCATCCTGAATGCGATGGCCAAAACCGGCGTCTTTCGCCTTGGCGGCACCATCGTCGGCACCTACGCCTTCCGCCTGTATGAAGGCGAGCTTGGCCTGCGCTACAGCTTCGATCAATCCGCACAGACGGATGATCTGGACATGGCCCAGTTCGAACGTCTGTCCCTTGCCCTGGGCGATCAGGTTGAAACCTCACTGCCCGAAACCTTCCGCGACCTCGATTTCGCGCCTGTTCCCAGCCTCGATCCCTCCGCCGTCTGGCGCTGGAAACAGACGAAATCCGACACCCTCATCGAATTTCTCACCCCCTCCTTCCGCCCCGAAGAAGACATCTGCGATCTGCCTGCCCTTGGCGTCTCGGCGCAGTCGCTGCATTTCCTGAACTATCTCATCGCCGACCCGATCAAGGCCGCCGCCCTCTACCGCTCCGGCGTGCTGATCCAGATCCCCCGCCCCGAACGCTTTGCGATCCACAAGCTGATCGTCGCCGACCGCCGCCGGGGCGGCCCTGACGCATTGAAATCCGTCAAGGACCGCGCGCAGTCCGCCTTTCTCGTCACGGCCCTTGCCGAAGACCGCCCCGACGAATTGCGCGAGGCCTATGAAGAAGCCATGGAAAATGGCCCCAAATGGCGTGACCGGATCGCGGCCAGCCTGAAGCGGCTGCCACAGACGAAATTGCTGCTGGACAGTCTTTGAAACGCAAAAGGCCGCAGCAACCCGGTGCGGCCCCTTGTTTGCTTTTACAGCCCGGCTTTACAGCTCGTCCAGCGCCTCGACGGCCTTTTGCAGATCGTCCTTGGACGCCACTTTTTCGGTCACCTTGGCGGCGGCCACGATGTGATCCACGACCTTGTCCTCAAAAATCGGCGCGCGCAGTTGCTGCTGCATCTGCGGGTTCTTCTGTACGAATTCAAAGAACGCCCGCTCCTGCCCCGGATACTGCCGGGCCTGTGTCATAACCGCCTGCGTCATCTCGGCATCCGTTACCGCGATTTCGGCTTTGCGACCCATCTCGGCCAGCAGCAAGCCCAGACGGACCCGGCGCTCAGCCAGTTTCAGATGCTCTGCGGTCGGCTCCACCGTGTCGTGGTTGTGGCCCTGCTCTTCGGGGTGCTCCTCGTGCCACAGCTGATGCGCGATCTGGTTCGCCTCGGCTGTCACCAGCGACGCCGGCAGATCGAACTTCACCAGCGTATCAAGCTGATCCAGCAGCGCGCGCTTCATCACCGCACGCGACGCGCCCAGATACTCGGCTTCCAGCCGCTCGCTGATCTGGCCTTTTAGCGCATCCAGGCTCTCAGCGCCGTATTTCTTGGCAAGATCTTCGTCAATCTCGGCCGCCTTGGGGGCCTTGACCTCTTTCACCGTGCAGGCAAACACCGCGCCTTTGCCTGCCAAATGCTTGGCGCCATAGCCTTCGGGGAAGGTCACGTTGACCGAAACCGTGTCGCCCGCCTTGGCACCGACAAGCTGCGCCTCAAAGCCCGGAATGAACGAATTCGACCCAAGCACCAGGGGATAGTCTTCCGCCGTGCCGCCCTCGAACGCCTCGCCATCGACCGAACCCGCAAAGTCGATCACGATCTGATCGCCGTCCTTGGCCTTGGAGCCCTTCTTGCGATCCTCGAACGACGGCGCGGAACCTGCAAGGTTCGCCAGCGCCTCATCCACGGCCGCCACTTCGGCCTTGACCACCAGCCGGTCCAGCACAATCTTGCCGGCATCGAATTCAGGGATCGGCGGCAGCGCCTCATAGCTCATCTCGACGACCACATCCTGGCCCTCGGCCCAGGTTTCGCCACCGACCATCTTCACGTCGGGCTGCAGCGCCGGGCGGTCACCAGACGCGTCGAAATGCGACTTCATCGCACCGTCGATGGCATCCTGCATCGCATCGCCGATCAGGCGCTGGCCGAACTGCTTGCGCAGCATGGCCATCGGCACCTTGCCCTTGCGAAAGCCCTTCATCTCGACCTCGGGCTGCGCCTCGAGCAGCTTTTCCTTCACCTTGGCATCAAGCTCGGAAGCCGTCACCGTGATGGTGTAGGCGCGCTTCAGTCCGTCGTTCAGGGTCTCGGTGACCTGCATTTTATCGTCCTTCTTTCCTCTCCGGTGCGCTCCGGGCCATCCATGCCCAAGTCCGCGCTGTGCCGGAACCCTCGTCCGCTGCGCTTGACCGTTCCGCACCCGACGCATCGGGGCCGCGAAACACAAACGTATCCGCCCCCGACAGTGTCCGGTGCGGCAGAACCCCGCGCTTTCTAGCAAAGGATTCCGCCCTGCGCGAGGGGGAATCTTTGGGCCGCAAGGCCCGCCGTTAACGCCGCCGAAACCTGCCGGGTGCCACCTTGCCCACGCCCTGCGGCCGCGCAGGGCATCGCCCGCAGCAAAGGTCCGCACATGCCCGCTTTCACCGTCTGGATGCTCGAAAACGCCCATATCACCATCTCTGACGGCGCCAGTCTCAGCGGCAAGACCCAAGGCGACGGCTCGCACCTTGTGCAGCGTACGATCATCCTCAACCGAAACGCCTGGCTTGAAACGCGGGTCGAGGATAATGACACAACCTTCGATGACAATGACGGCAGCCAGCGCCTGTTCAAAACGCAGGCGATCGATGGAGCCAAAGTTGACGCAGGCACCCGAGTCGAGGCGGAATACCGGTTGACTTTGCGCGATCCCCAAACTGGACGCAGCTACGATGTTTACGGCTACAACGTCAACAACTCGAACACGTCCTACGGCACTGTCGAAGGGCTGGCCTTTCTTGGCGGCCCCGGCGGCTTTCCCCCAGTCGGCATCCGGCTTGAAGTGACCGGCGCCGAAGAAGGTCCGGGGTCCGGCAATAAGAGGGCCGTGGCCTATGACCAGTTGGCGACACCGCCCTGCTTTACCCCCGACACGCTGATCCGCACACCGCGGGGTCCCCGCCGGGTCGAGGCGATCCGCCCCGGCGATCTGGTCAGCACGCTCGATGCCGGGGATCAGCCGCTGGTCTGGGCCGGGTCGGTCACCGTTGGCCCGCGCCGCCTTGCGGCAACCCCCGCCCTGCGCCCGATCCGCATCCGCCAGGGTGCGCTTGGCGCAGGTTTGCCGGCGCGCGATCTTCTGGTGTCGCCGCAGCACCGCGTGCTGATCGGCGGCTGGCGGGCCGAACTGTTGTTCGGCAGCGTGCAGGTGTTGGTCGCGGCCCGGCATCTGGTGGACGGCCGTCGCGTTCAGGTGGCCTCCGACATTCGCAGCGTCACCTACCTGCACCTGATGTTCAACGCGCATCAGGTGATCTGGGCCGAGGATGCCCCGACCGAAAGTTTCCACCCCGCCGCCCGGCATCTGCTTTTGCCCGATCAGACGGCTGAACTGCTGCGGCTGTTCCCTGCCCTGCAAGCCACTGCAGGCCACATTCCCGCCGCCCGCCCTTGCCTGCGTCAGTGGGAGGCACGGGCGCTGGCACTTTGACAAGCGCGCGTTGCAACACAATTACTGGTGCGGGTGGAGAGCACCGAAAAGGCGTTTCATGGCGTCCCAGATCAACCCAACTATCGCTTCTTTTCTTATATTTTATAGATATTTACGCCCCATCATGTCTTGACGCGTCTCAGCGCATCCCATATCATTTGGGGGATGTGATGGGGGATATTTTCCATGCAAAAGCTTAGCGCGCTCTTCGTCAAATCGGCCCCTCCGGGCAAGCATGAGGACGGCAACGGCCTCCGCCTGGTCAAGCGCGAGGATGGTGCTGGGCAGTGGGTCTTGCGGTACACAATCCATGGGCGTCGCAGGGAGATGGGCTTGGGTGGGCTTGCCAGTCTCTCTCTGAAGGATGCCCGGGAGTTGGCTTCCGAGTTCCGGACCCTCGTCATTCGCGGGATCGACCCGATCGAGCATCGTCAAAGCGAGCGGCGAAAGGCCATCCGAGCTCGTTGCCTCCTGCGTGATGTTGCGCTCGACGCCTTCGAGAGCCGTAAGGCTGAGCTGAAGGGGGACGGCAAGGCCGGACGGTGGTTTAGCCCCCTTGAGCTTCACATCCTGCCAAAGCTCGGAAAGAGGCCGGTCGCCGGGATCACACAGGTCGACATCCGGGATACACTCGAGCCGATCTGGCACACGAAGGCTTCGACCGCAAGCAAGGCCGCAGACAGGCTCAAGATTGTCCTCGACCACGCCGCGGCGCTTGGTCTCGACGTCGACCTCATGGCGGTGGCCAAGGCCAAGAAGCTCCTCGGCGGGCAGCGACATAAGGTCACCTCGATCCCCAGCCTTCCTTGGCGGGAGGTGCCCGAATTCTATGCCACGCTGTTTGAGCCGACGATCACGCACCTCGCCCTCCGCTTGTTGATCCTGACTGGACTGCGGTCTCGCTCCGTCCGCTTCGCAAGGCTTGACGAAATCGATGGCGATGTCTGGACTATACCGGCCGAAAACATGAAGGCGCGTGTTGGCGCGGCGAAGGATTTCAGAGTGCCATTGTCGTCGGAGGCGAAGCGCGTCGTCGAACTCGCCGAACCCTACGCGAGGGACGGCTTCCTTTTTCCATCTTTACGGAAGGGTGTCATCAGCGACGCTACCATGTCTCGGATGATGGAACGAAGAGGCATGGAGGCGCGCCCCCACGGTTTTCGGTCCTGAACCGCCCCGGGTTTACCGGAGGGCAAAACTCTCGGAGAATTGCCCGTTATGGAACAGACATCAAAGAAGA